>QIIW01000134.1 GCA_003231645.1 Acidimicrobiia bacterium
CCGAACGACTGGAAGGTCCTATGACGATTCGAGTGTTTCTACTGGACGATCACGAACTGGTCCGTGAGGGGCTCAAGGCGGTGCTCAAACGCGAGGACGACATCGAGGTGGTCGGCGAGGCCGGCACCGCGGTCGAGGGGCTCCGCCGGATCGCGGCCACCAGGCCCGACGTGGCTGTCGTCGATCTGATGTTGCCCGACGGCGACGGTCTCGACGTCTGCCGTGGCGTCAAGGAGAAGATCCCGGGTGTCGCCTGCCTGATCCTCACCTCCTACTCCAACGACGACGTGCTGCTGGCGGCCATACGTGCCGATGCCGCGGGGTTCCTGTTGAAGCGCACGGCCGGTGCCGACCTGGTCAGGTCGATCCGGATCGTCGCCGCGGGTGGTTCGTTGATCGACCCGTCCCTGACCGGGCGCCTGCTCGAACGACTCCGCACCGGCCGGCTCGACGACGGCGACGGCGCGGCGCTCAAGGGCCTGAGCCCGCAGGAACGCCGACTGCTCGACCATCTCTCGGAGGGCCTCACCAACCGTCAGATAGCTCAACGCATGAACCTGGCCGAGAAGACGGTGAAGAACTACGTGTCGAATCTGCTTCGCAAGCTCAACATGAGCAGCCGGACCGAAGCCGCGGTGTTCATCACCAACATCCGGGCCGAGCGTGAGCGCCGGAGCCGTCTGGTCGACAGCGCCTCGATCGCCCCCTGAGCGACCGTCATCGCCCGGCGATCACCGGACCGGCGTCCGCCTACTGCTCCCTCTCCTCTTGCTTCTCCTCCTCCCCCTCTGCCTTCTTCTTGTTCCTGCTGCGTCGACCCCGCCGTCGGGCGCTCTCGGCCAGGGTCACCTCCTCGATGGCGTGATGGCTGCGGTAACCCGAGATGAAGCCCTGGGCCGTGGCGGTGAACGGCAGGGCCAACAACGCACCGACCACGCCGAGCAGCGCGCTGCCGATGAGAACCGAGGCGAACGCCACCGCCACGTGAATCTCCATGGTGCGGGCGGTGATCCTCGGGGCGAATATGTAGTTCTCAACCTGCTGATAGACGACAATCATCACCAACACCCAGAGCCCTTCGCTGGGCTTGTCGATCACGGCGATGAGAATGGGGAGCGCCCCGGCGAAGTAGGTGCCGATCACCGGGATGAACTGCGAGATCGCCCCCACCCAGAGCGCCAGTGGCAACGGGAAGGGGACACCGATGATCGAAAAGACGATCCCGTGGGCGATGGCCGAGAGCACGGCGAGGATCGACCGGCTGTAGATGTAGCCGCCGGTCTTCTCGATGGCCAGGTCCCAGATCGAGAGCACGGTCTCCTGTCGTTCGGGTTCGAGGAACGAACACACGGTGCGGCGTAGCTTCGGGCCTTCGGCCACCAGGTAGAACACGAACAACATGATGGTGAAGGCCTGGAACAGGAATCTGATGATGAAAGTGCCGAGACCGACGATGTTGGTGGCGAACGCACCCACGTAGCCCTGCACGCCGCCCCCCTTCACGAACTCATCGCGGATCCGATTGAGGTCGATGTGGGTGTTGAAGTTCCGGAAGAACCATGCGTCGATGTCGTCGAGATAGGTGGGGACCTGGTTGACGAAGCCGTTGATCTGAGCGGCGAGAGCCGTACCGATGGCGGCCGAGAAACCGGCCATGATCACGATGATGGCGATGAACACGATCCCGGTACCCGGACCCCGACGGATCCCCCAACCTTCGAGCCGGTTGACCGCCGGTTCGATGGCGAAGGAGATGAACAGCGAAACCAGCAGCAGCAACAGCAGCGATCGAAGCGCCCGAACCATGCCGGTGCCGATGTACACCGTGACCCAGCCGACCCAGAACATGATGATCGCCTTGACGACCCACGGCGGGACCTTGTTGCCGGACGGCAATTGATCCATGCTCATCATCGGGGACGGACGCTAGTGCCATGACCAGTCGGAGTAGGGGACCCTGGTTGGTGCCGCCGGCCCGGCCCGCTAGCCTGACGACTCGCCCGACCGGTCGACCCGATCGGCGAAATCGAAGTCCGCGCAGGCCCTCGGGAACCGTACGGCAAAACCGAACGACGCTCCGCCGGCTTGCCTGTGCGGAGCGTTCGCGTGAGCAGATGCCCACGCATCACGACCACAGGAAGCAGCCATGGCCACCAAGGCGATCGTCGGCGAAAAAGTCGGCATGACGCAGGTATGGGATGAAGACAACCGCATCGTCCCGGTAACGGTCCTGCGCGTGTCGCCGTGCCGTGTCGTACAGGTCAAGACACCTGAACACGATGGCTACAGCGCCATTCAAGTGACACTCGGCGTGCGCGACGAATCGAAGCTCAACCGCCCCGAAGCCGGACATTTCGCCAAGGCCGGGGTCGAGCCCGGCCGCAAGCTCGTCGAACTGCGTCTCGATGATGTCAGCGAATTCTCGGTCGGCCAGGAGATCTCCGCCGACCTGCTCAGCCAAGGCGAGCATGTCGATGTCACCGCCGTGTCGCGCGGCAAGGGTTTCGCCGGCGCCATGAAGCGACACGGCTTCAAGGGCGCCCCGGCGTCACACGGAGCGCATCGCAACCATCGCAAGCCCGGTTCCGTCGGGCAGTGCGCCACCCCGTCGCGTGTCTTCAGGGGCAAGAAACTCCCCGGTCGCATGGGGGCCGAGAAGGTCACCACCCTCAACCTCATGGTCGTCAGATCCGATCCCGAGGCGCAGGTTCTGCTGGTCAGGGGCTCGGTCCCCGGCCCGCGGGGCGGCACCGTCGTGATCCGTGACGCCGTGAAGGGAGACTGACATGGCCAACGTCTCCGTCAAGGACCAGGCCGGTGCCGACGCCGGCCGCGTCGAACTGGTCGACGAATACTTCGGCGGCGAACCCAACATGGCGGTGATGCATCAGGTGGTCACCGCCCAGTTGGCGGCCCGGCGGGCCGGCACCCACAGCACCAAGACCCGGGCCGAGGTTCGCGGCGGCGGGGCCAAGCCGTGGCGCCAGAAGGGCACCGGTCGGGCCCGTCAGGGTTCGATCCGCTCGCCGCAATGGCGCGGAGGTGGTGTGGCCCACGGACCCAAGCCCCGTGACTACAGCCAGCGCACCCCCAAGAAGATGATTCGCCTGGCCCTTCGCTCGGCCCTCTCCGACCGGGCCACCGAAAACAGGGTGATCGTCGTTGATGCTTGGTCGTTCGAGGCCCCCAGGACCAGCGAAGCGGTGGCCGCACTGTCGGCGATCGGTGCCGAGGGCAAGGTCCTCGTCGTCCTCGCCGACTCCGACACCAACGCCTGGTTGAGTTTCCGCAACCTCCCGTCGGTCCACTGCCTCGCCCGGTCGGAACTCAACACCTACGACATTCTCGACAGCGACTGTGTCGTGTTCACCAAAGAGACCCTTCCGGGAGGTGCCGGCTGATGAGAGACGTCCGTGATGTGATCATCAAACCCGTTGTCTCCGAGAAGTCCTACGGGCTGCTCGAAGCCAACACCTACACGTTCATCGTCGCCAACCAGGCGTCGAAGCCCGAGATCCGCGACGCCGTCGAATCGATATTCGAGGTGACGGTTCTCAACGTCAACACCCTCAATCGCAAGGGCAAGCGCATCCGCAACCGCCGCACCGGCGGCTACGGCAAGCGTCCCGACCAGAAACGCGCCCTCGTCACCCTGGCCGAGGGTGACTCGATCGAACTCTTCGAGAGCTGAGAAATGGCCATTCGCAAGCGTAAGCCAACCAGTCCCGGCCGCCGGTTCCAGACGTCGTCCGACTTCTCGGAGATCACCAGGTCGAGGCCCGAGCGCACGCTGTTGGCCCCCAAGTCCAAGACCGGCGGTCGCAACAACCTCGGTCGCATGACCTCGCGTCACCGTGGCGGTGGCCACAAGCAGCGCTACCGCATGATCGACTTCGACCGCACCAAGGACGGCGTACCCGCCACGGTCGCGGCGATCGAATACGACCCCAACCGCACGTGTCGCATCGCGCTGCTCCACTACCACGACGGCGAGAAGCGTTACATCCTCGCCCCCCGCGACGTCAAGGTCGGTGACATCCTCACGTCGGGTCGAAACGCCGAGATCCGCCCCGGCAACGCGCTTCCGCTCCGGTTCATCCCGGTCGGCACCACGATCCACAACGTCGAGCTCAAGGCCGGCGCCGGAGCCAAGATGGCACGCAGCGCCGGCGTGAGCGTGCAGTTGGTCGCCAAGGAAGGCGATTTCGCCACCCTTCGCCTTCCCAGCTCCGAGATGCGTCGGGTCCCGATCGACTGCCGGGCCACGGTGGGTGAGGTCGGCAACTCCGAACACGAACTCGTCAAGATCGGCAAGGCCGGCCGCAACCGCTGGAAGGGCGTCCGCCCCCAGTCGCGTGGTGTGGTCATGAATCCCGTCGACCACCCCCACGGTGGTGGTGAGGGCAAGACCTCGGGTGGCCGCCACCCGGTCTCGCCGTGGGGCAAGCCCGAGGGCCGTACCCGCAAGAAGAAGCAGGAATCCAACAAGCTGATCGTGCGCCGTCGCCGGACGCGCGGTTCGCGGAGGTAACGAGAATGCCACGCAGTCTCAAGAAGGGCCCGTTCGTCGACGATCATCTACTCAAGAAGGTCGATGCACTCAACGAGGCCGGTGAGAAGAAGGTCATCAAGACCTGGTCACGCCGCTCGACCATCATCCCCGACATGGTGGGCCACACGCTCGCCGTGCACGACGGTCGCAGACACGTCCCGGTCTACGTCACCGAGGCGATGGTCGGCCACAAGCTCGGTGAGTTCGCCCCCACCCGCACGTTCCGGTTCCACGCCGGCCAGGAGCGGGGAGCGCGTCGCTGATGACCGCAGCCAAGACCAACGAGCGTCCCGGCACCCGCGCCAGGGCCAGCCACGTCCACAGCTCGGCCTACAAGGCCCGCGAGATCCTCGACCTCATCCGCAACAAGAGCTACGCCGAGGCCTCCGAGATTCTCGACTTCTCCGAGCGCGGCATCGCCCGCGACATCAAGAAGGTGCTCGACTCGGCGGTGGCCAACGCCGAACACAACGACAGCCAGGTCGCCGAGGAGCTCTACATCTCGGCCTGCTACGCCGATGAGGGTCCCACCCTCAAGCGGTTCCGGCCGCGCGCCCGTGGCCGGGCCAGCAGCATTCGCAAACGCACCTGCCACATCACGGTCATCGTGACCCGTTTCGAGGAAGCCAAGCTCGAGCAGCTTCGCGACCGCGAGTCGGCGTCGGGCCGCTCCGGCCGGACCCAGGCCGCCGATGCCCGCCGCAGCAGAGTCGAACGTTCCAAGGCTCGGGCCGAGGCCAAGGCGGCAGCAGCAGAGCACGACCACGAGGATCACGAGGCAGAAGGTCGCGAGGCCAAGGGGGGCGAGGCCGAACCCGGGGATCTGGATACCGACGAACTCGGCGGGCTTCGGTTGAACCCCGAAGGCCCTTACGGCGCCATGAGCGCCGAACCGCTCGAGGACGGGTCCGCCCCCGACGGTTTCGACATCAAGGGCAACACCGACTCGATGAGGTACCACCAACCCGACGGCCGCTGGTACGACAAGACGGTCGCCGAGGTCTACTTCGCCACCACCGAGGCGGCCGAAGTGGCGGGCTTCACCGAGGCCGGCGCCGGCTCCGTCGATGATGACGACGACACTGAATCCGACAGCGCTGATGACAGCGCCGACACCGAATCCGACAACGCTGACGACAGCGCCGACACCGACGAGGAAAGCTGATGGGACAGAAGGTAAACCCCTACGGCTTCCGCCTGGGCATCACCACCGAGTGGAAGAGCCGCTGGTTCGCCGACCGTCAGGAATACGCCGACAACGTGATCGAGGACTACGAGATCCGCAACTACCTGTTCAGCGAACTTCCCCACGCCGCGATCAGCCGGGTCGAGGTGGAGCGCACCCGCGACCGCCTCCGGGTCGATGTCCACACCGCCCGTCCCGGCATCGTGATCGGTCGACGCGGCAGCGAGGCCGACCGCCTCCGCAGCCACCTCGGTGAGATGACGGGCAACGCCAAGGTGCAGCTCAACATCCAGGAGATCAAGCAGCCCGAACTCGATGCCGCCCTGATCGCCCAGGGCATCGCCGACCAGCTCGCCGGCCGGGTGGCGTTTCGCCGGGCCATGAAACGAGCTGTCCAGAATGCCCAAAAAGCCGGATCCCTCGGCATCAGGGTGCAGTGCTCGGGTCGCCTCGGTGGGTCGGAAATGGCTCGCACCGAGTGGTACCGCGAGGGGCGGGTCCCGCTTCACACGCTTAGGGCCGAGATCGACTACGGCTTCCGTGAGGCCAAGACCACCTACGGCCGCATCGGTGTGAAGGTGTGGCTCTACAAGGGCGATCTTCTCCCTTACAAGAACGTCGCCGACGACAAGGCCACTCTCGAGGCGGCCATGGCGGTCGGCGAAACCTCCGGCCAGGCCAAACCGCGCAAGGTCGTGTCGTCGGCCGCCGCCCGCAAGCGTGTGGCCACCACCGATGCCGACCCTGCGGGCTCCGATGCCCCGGCTCCGTTGATCAAGGAAGCCGATCCCGCATTCGAGAAGCTCCTCGACGAGGAGGACGCCATCGAGGCATCGACCCGCGAGCAGAGCGAAACCCCGCACTTCCGTCAGGGACAGGACTGAGGTTCCATCATGTTGATGCCTCGCAAGGTCAAACACCGCAAGCAGCACCGTGGGCGCACCCGCGGAATCTCCAAGGGACGTACCGAGGTCACCTACGGTGACTACGGCATTCAGGCCCTCGAGCCGGGTTGGATAACCGCCCGCCAGATCGAGGCCGCACGTATCGCCATGACCCGCCACATCAAGCGCGGCGGCAAGGTCTGGATCAACGTGTTCCCCGACAAGCCGGTCACCAACAAGCCGGCCGAAACCCGTATGGGGTCGGGCAAGGGCAACCCCGAGCACTGGGTGGCCGTGGTCCGGCCGGGTCGCATCCTCTTCGAGCTGTCCTACGGCGACGAGACAATCGCCCATGAAGCCATCGAGCGGGCCATCCAGAAGCTGCCGATCAAGGCCCGTTTCGTGAGCCGTGAGGAGTCGTTCTGATGGCAAAGGCCCTTTCGGCAACCGAACTCGACCATGTCGATCTGATCGAGAAGCTCTCGGATGCCAAGCAGGAGTTGTTCAACCTGCGCTTTCAAATCGCGACCGGCCAGCTCGACAACTCGTGCCGCCTCAACGAGGTCAAGAAAGAGATCGCCAGGTACCTGACCGAGCTCAGGGCCAGGGAAATCGCCGAAGCCGAGGATCGGATCCTCGACGGCGGAGAGGAAGACTGATGGCTGACCAGACAGCCCGCACCAACGCACGCAAGGTCCGTGAAGGGCTTGTCGTGTCCAACAAGATGGACAAGACGGCCACGGTCGAGTCGATCGATCGTGTCCGCCACCGTCGCTACGCCAAGACGGTGCAGCGCAGCGCCCGCCTGTTGGTCCACGACGAGAACAACGAGCTCGGCATCGGTGACCGCGTACGTGTCCAGGAGACCCGCCCGCTGTCCAAGAACAAGCGTTGGCGTCTCATCGAGATTCTGGAGCGTGCCAAGTGATCCAACAGGAGTCAAGGCTCCGGGTTGCCGACAACTCGGGGGCCAAGGAGGTCCTGTGCATCAAGGTCCTCGGCGGGTCGAAGCGTCGCTACGCGTCGATCGGCGACGTCTTCGTCGCCACCGTCAAGGTCGCCATCCCCGGTGCTCAGGTCAAGAAGGGCGATGTCGTCAAGTGTGTCGTCGTCCGGGTCAAGAAGGAAAAACGCCGTCCCGATGGCAGCTACATTCGTTTCGACGAGAACGCGGCCGTGCTGATCAACGATCAGCGTCAGCCGCGTGGCACCCGTATCTTCGGCCCGGTGGGTCGTGAACTGCGCGACAAGCAGTTCATGCGCATCGTGTCGTTGGCGCCGGAGGTTCTGTGATGAAGATTCACAAGGGCGACCGGGTGGTCGTCATAAGCGGCAAGGACAAGGGTCTCGAGGGAATCGTCGAGAGGGTGATGCCCAAACGGGGCAAGGTCATCGTCGAAGGCGTCAACGTCGTCCACAAGCACCAGGCTCCGAGCCGCCAGGATCAGCAGGGCGGTATCATCGACAAGGCCATGCCCCTGGACGCCTCCAACGTGGCGATCGTCAGCCCCGAAGACGGCCGGGCGACCCGAATCGGCTACCGCTTCGACGAGACCGGGCACAAGATCCGGGTCTGCCGGCGCACAGGAGCCGATCTCTGATGAGCACCACCACCTACACCCCTCGTTTCCGCACCCGCTACAACGACGAGATCCGGTCGGCTCTTCAGGCCGAACTCGATCTTCCCAACGTGATGATGGTTCCCAGGATCGACAAGATCGTCCTCAACATGGGCGTCGGCGAAGCCGTCGGCCAGGCCAAGCTGCTCGACGGGGCGCTGGCCGACATGCGGATGATCGCCGGCCAGAAGGCGGTCATCACCCGGGCCAAGAAGTCACTCGCCAGCTTCAAGCTGCGTGAGGGACAGGCCATCGGATGCAAGGTCACCCTGCGAGGCGACCGAATGTACGAATTCTTCGACCGCCTCGTGTCGCTGGCCATTCCCCGGATCCGTGACTTTCGGGGTCTCTCGCCGAAGTCCTTCGACGGCCACGGCAACTACACCTTCGGTGTCAACGAGCAACTGATATTCCCGGAGATCGACTACGACCAGGTCGACACGATCCGGGGTATGGACATAACGATCGTCACCACAGCGACCACCGACGACCAGGGCAGGGCACTGCTGCTGGCCTTCGGTTTCCCATTCCGACGCGGGGGGCAATAACCCATGGCCAAGAAAGCCCTTATCGAGAAACAGCAGCGCAAGCCGAAGTTCAAGGTTCGCGCCTACACCCGTTGCCGGCGTTGCGGCCGGCCGCGTTCGGTCTACCGCAAGTTCGGTCTGTGCCGGGTGTGTCTACGGATGATGGCTCACGCCGGCGAACTGCCGGGCGTGAAGAAGGCCAGTTGGTGAGGTGCAACGACGATGACAATGACTGATCCGATTTCAGACATGCTCACCCGCATCCGCAACGCCAATGTGGCGATGCACGATGAGGTTGTCATGCCCTCCTCCAAGCAGAAGCTGGCGCTGGCCGGGCTGCTCGAGCGCGAGGGCTACATCGCCTCGTTCTGCGAGGCCGACAATGGCCTCCGCCCGGGCCGGACGCTCACCATCGAGATGAAATACTCGCCCGAACGGGCGCGTGTCATCTCGGGTCTCAAGCGGGTGTCCAAGCCGGGCCTGCGCATCTACCGCAAGCGCGACGAGATCCCGCGTGTCCAGGGAGGCCTCGGGGTGGCAGTCGTGTCGACCAGCAGGGGCCTCATGTCCGACCGTGAAGCGAGGA
Organism: Acidimicrobiia bacterium; assembly: GCA_003231645.1. Classification (GTDB taxonomy): domain Bacteria; phylum Actinomycetota; class Acidimicrobiia; order Acidimicrobiales; family Aldehydirespiratoraceae; genus SZUA-87. The sequence continues at coordinate 9,355 of QIIW01000134.1, forward strand.
AGAACCGCATGGGCGGCGAAATCCTCTGCTTCGTGTGGTGAGGAGGAGACGATGAGTCGAGTAGGCAGTGAGCCCATCTCCGTCCCCACTGGCGTCGAGGTGACAATCAAGGGTCCCGATCTCACGGTCAAGGGCGCCAAGGGCACCCTGAAGCGCACGCTTCCCGGGGGCATCAGCGCTCGACAGGCCGACTCGGTGCTGTTTATCGAACGCCCCGATGATTCCCGCGAGAGCCGATCGTTGCACGGCCTGAGCCGCACGCTCGTCTCCAACATGGTGACCGGCGTCTCGGAGGGTTTCCGCAAGGAACTGCAGATCCGGGGGGTGGGCTATCGCGCCACCGCCAAGGGCACCGACGCCATCGATCTCGCCCTCGGATACAGCCATCTCGTGTCGATCCGGGCACCGGAGGGCATCCAGTTCGAGGTTCCGGTCCAGACCCAGATAATCGTGACCGGCATCGACAAGCAGCTTGTCGGGCAGGTCGCCGCCGACATCCGCAAGTGGCGCAAGCCCGAACCCTACAAGGGCAAGGGGATCCGCTACCTCGGCGAGCACGTGGCCCGCAAGGCCGGAAAGGCGGCAAAATAATGGCTGATACCGCGAAGAAGCGCCGCCAGGATCGAATTCGTCGGCACCACCGCATCCGCAAGAGCCTTCAGGGAACGCCCGAGCGTCCACGCCTGGCCGTGTTCCGGTCGAATCGTCACATCTCCGCTCAGGTGATCGACGATCTCAACGGCGTCACGATCGCGGCGGCATCCACCAATGAGGCCCTGCTGGTATCGGCGAGCGGTGGCAACGTCGAGGCGGCCGGCACCGTCGGCAAGCTCATCGCCCAGCGGGCGAAGGAAGCCGGGATCGGCACCGTCGTGTTCGATCGTGCCGGATTCCGGTATCACGGACGGGTCGCGGCGCTGGCCGCCGCCGCCCGCGAGGAAGGACTGCAGTTCTGATGGCATACGAACAACAACCCTCCGCCGACGGGCTCCGCGAGTCACGGGTGATCAACATCAACCGTGTGGCGAAGGTCGTCAAAGGTGGTCGCCGTTTCTCGTTCACCGCCCTGGTCGTCATCGGCGACGGCGCGGGTCGGGTCGGTCTCGGCTACGGCAAGGCCAAGGAGGTGCCCCTCGCCATCCAGAAGGGCACCGAGGAGGCCCGCCGCAATCTGTTCTCGGTGGCCATGGCCGGCTCCACGATCGTTCACGAGACGATCGGTGAGACCGGCGCCGGGCGTGTAATGCTCAAACCCGCCGCCCCCGGCACCGGCGTCATCGCCGGTGGCGCCGCCCGCGCCATCCTCGAGGAGGCCGGCATTCGCGACGTGCTCTGCAAGTCGCTCGGTTCCGCCAACTACATCAACGTGGCCCGCGCCACCATCGCCGGCCTGCAGGGTCTTCGTCGTCCCGACGAGATCGCTCGTCTACGGGGCCTCGATCCCGAAGAGTTCCTTCCCGCCTCGATGTGGAAGGCCTATCAGGACAGCGAGCGGCGCAGATCCTCGAAGACCCCCAACGAGGTGGCGTGATGGCCGCCAAGGCATCCAAATCGGCCAAGGAAGGCCGGATCCGTGTCACCCAGATCCGTTCCGGAATCGGCACCAAGCCGAAGCAGCGTGGAACTCTGCGTGCTCTCGGCCTTCGCCGCATCGGGCACTCCAACATCCTTCCCGATCGGGGAGAAATTCGCGGCATGATCGCCCGGGTTCCCCACCTGGTCAAAGTCGAGGAGATCGACGAATGATCAAGCTTCACGACCTGACTCCCCCCGAGGGGTCCAACCGACGCGCCAAGCGCAAGGCCCGTGGCATCGGCGGCAAGGGCGGCAAGACCGCCGGCCGTGGCACCAAGGGCCAGCGGGCCCGAAACACCGTCGCCGTGGGTTTCGAGGGTGGCCAGATGCCACTCACCCAGCGTGTCCCGAAATGGCGTGGTTTCACCAACCCGTTCCGCGTCGAGTACCAAGCGATCAACCTCGACACGATCGACTCGATGGAGACCGATGAGATCAGCCCCGAATCGCTCCTCGCGAGCGGCCTGGTGGGCAAGGGTGCTCTCGTGAAGGTCCTCGGCCGGGGCGAGATCAACCGGGCCGTCACCGTGAGGGCCCACGCGTTCTCGAAATCGGCCGAAGACGCCATCACCGCGGCGGGCGGTAGTGTCCAGATCGTTGCCAAGCCGTGGGGCGACCGTCGTCCCGCTCACGGCAGCTTCAGTCAACACACCAATCGCTGATTGACGGCGGGCGCCGGTGGCGCCCGCAACCACACAACCCCGACGCCAACCAGAACCGGAGAGAGCGGCGTGCTGTCACGAGTCCTCAACATGTTTCGGGTCCCGGACCTGCGAGACAAGATCCTGTTCACGATCTTCATGATCGGGCTCTACCGTCTCGGATCGTTCATTCCGGCACCGGGCGTCGACACTCAGGCCGTGCAGGGTCTTCGGGACCAGGCCAACCAGGGTGGCGGCATCCTGGGCTTCGTACAGCTGTTCAGCGGCGGCGCACTGACCCAGTTCGCGGTGTTCGCGCTGGGCATCATGCCCTACATCACGTCGTCGATCATCATGCAGATCCTCGGTGTGGTGGTCCCCAAGATCGAACAGTGGCAGGAACAGGGGGCGGTCGGTCAGCGCAAGATCACCCAGTGGACCCGATACATGACCGTGTCGATCGCCGTGGTGCAGTCCACCAGCTTCGCCTTCCTGTTCCATCAGGGTCAGCTCGTCGGCAACATCGACCTGCTCCCGAAGTTCAACGCCTGGACCGTGTTCGTGGTGGTCCTCACCCTCACCAGCGGCACTGCGCTGCTGATGTGGATGGGTGAGCTCATCACCCAGCGGGGTATCGGCAACGGCATGTCGCTGATCATCTTCGCCAGCGTGGTCTCGAGCCTTCCGGCCCAGGGGTCGCTGGTCCAGGCCAACAACGGCACACCGGCGCTGATCGCGCTGATCGTGGTGATGGTCGCGTTGCTGGTGGCGATCGTGTTCGTCGAGCAGGGGCAGCGACGAATCCCCGTGCAGTTCGCGAAACGTGTCGTCGGGCGCCGCATGTACGGCGGTCAGAGCACCTACATCCCGCTCAAGGTCAACCAGTCGGGTGTGATCCCGATCATCTTCGCCAGTTCGGTTCTCTACCTGCCCAACCTGTCGGCGGCCGCCCTGCCCGACACCGGTTTCTGGGGCCGCGTCCAGTTGTTCGTCAACGACAACATCGCCGATCCCACCGCAATTCTCTACCTGGTGATCTTCGGTCTGCTGATCGTGGGATTCGCCTACTTCTACACGGCCATCACCTTCGACCCGGCCAAACAGGCCGACACCATACGCAAGCAGGGTGGCTTCATTCCCGGTATCCGCCCGGGCCCCCAGACCGAGCGCTATCTGGCCCGCATCCTCACCCGCATCACCCTGCCGGGGGCGCTGTTCGTCGCCGGGGTCGCACTACTCCCGTCCGTCCTGATCAGTTTCACGCTCAACGGGTCGGGCAACACGGGTGGCCATGGCGGCGGAGCCGGCGGGTTCATGTTCGGTGGCATCTCGCTTCTCATCGCGGCCGGCGTGGCCCTCGAGACGATGAAACAGATCGACAGCCAGCTGATGATGCGCAACTACGACGGATTCCTGAGCTAGGCCGGGCAGCGGTTTCGCCGAGATGGTGCACTGCCGGTCGTGTACGGGGAGGAACTGATCAGATGTCGGCAATTCGACTCGTGATCCTGGGCCGTCAGGGTTCCGGGAAGGGCACGCAGTCCCTCCGAATCTCGGAGGCCTACGGGTGCATCCACGTGTCGACCGGTGACATGCTTCGCGCCGCCGTCGCCGACGGCACGAAGCTGGGTCGCCAGGCATCGGCGGTGATGGAGGCCGGTGGGCTGGTCGGCGACGAGATCATCAACGGCATAGTCGCCGAGCGTCTGGCCAAGCCCGACATCGCGGATCACGGTGTGCTGCTGGACGGATTCCCCCGGACCGCGGATCAGGCCGACGCGCTCGAGAGGATTCTCGGTGAGTTGGGCCAGAGCATCACCATGGCGATCAATCTGGATGTGCCGGTCGAGGAGGTGACCGAACGCATGATGGCGCGGGGCCGCTCCGACGACACCGAAGAAGCGATTCGTCGGCGGCTGCGGCTCTACGAGGAGCAGACCGCTCCCCTGCTGCAATGGTTCGAGGCTCACGGTCTGCTCGAAACCGTCGACGGACTTGGCACCGAAGCCGAAGTTTTCGATCGGCTCGTGTCGGTGATCGACGCGCGTACGGGTTGATCCGGTCCGATCGGATCGGCGGGTTGGCCGCCCGACGCGCGCCCGGTAGCGTGGTCCGTCGGCCTGAAACTACAGGCCATCCCGCGCCCGGAGTTGTCCGAGCGCCCGTAGGAGGTTCCACCCTGCCGAAGCCGAAAGAAGATGCAATCGTCCTGGAGGGGACCGTCACCGAGTCGCTGCCCAACGCCATGTTCAGGGTCGAGTTCGAGAACGGTCACCGGGTTCTGGCCCACATAAGCGGGAAGATGCGAATGCACTACATCCGCATCCTGCCGGGAGATCGCGTCCAGGTGGAGTTGACCCCATACGACCTCGAACGTGGTCGTATCACATATCGCTACAAGTAGCCCGGTCCCACGGCCGGCGATCAGACGGCCGGGCAACGGCCGGGAGAAAAATGAAGGTTCGACCAAGCGTCAAGAAAATCTGTGACAAGTGCAAGGTGATCCGTCGCCACGGCAGGGTGATGATCATCTGCGAGAACCCGCGGCACAAGCAGAGGCAAGGCTGAAATGGCAAGAATAAGTGGGGTCGACATTCCCCGTGACAAGCAGGTGGGCACATCGCTCACCTACATCTTCGGCATCGGCCGCACCACCGCGGAGCGGATGTGCCGTGACACCGAAATCGACGCCGCCACACGGGTTCGCGATCTGACCGACGACGAGGTCGTCCGGCTTCGCTCCTACATCGACGCCAACCTGCATGTCGAGGGTGATCTCCGCCGTGAGATCTCCCAGGACATCAAGCGCAAGATGGAGATCGGCTGCTACCAGGGCCTGAGGCATCGCCGCGGCCTTCCGGTGAGGGGCCAGCGCACCCACACCAACGCCCGTACTCGCAAGGGACCGAAGAAGACGGTTGCCGGTAAGAAGAAGGTTGGAAGGTAATGGCCACTCCGACGCCGGGCGCCCGTCGCACCCGTAAGCGTGAGCGCAAGAATGTCACCCACGGCATTGCTCACATCAAGAGTTCTTTCAACAACACGATCATCTCGATCTCCGATCAGCAGGGAAACGTGATCGCGTGGGCCTCGGCCGGCAATGTCGGTTTCAAGGGATCCCGCAAGTCCACTCCGTACGCCGCCCAGATGGCAGCGGAGAGCGCGGCCCGTCGGGCCATGGAGCACGGCGTCCGCAAGGTCGACATTCAGGTGAAGGGTCCGGGATCGGGCCGCGAGACCGCCATCCGGTCGATCCAGAACGCCGGTATCGAAATCACGGGGATCAAGGATTGCACTCCGATTCCCCACAACGGTTGCCGGCAGAACAAGCGGCGGAGGGTCTGACATGTCTCGATACACCGGACCGAGGGCGCGGGTGTCGCGTCGCCTCGGAACCAACATCTGGGGCACCAAGGGCGAGACGATCGCCCTCGACAAGCGCCCCTACCCGCCCGGGGAGCACGGTCGCTCACGTCGCCGGGGATCCGTCTCCGAATACCTGATGCAGCTCCAGGAGAAGCAGAAGGCCCGTTTCTCCTACGGCCTCACCGAGCGTCAATTCCGCAACCTCTTCGCCGAGGCCAACCGCCGTCAGGGCGTCACCGGCGACAACATGTTGCGCTACCTCGAACTTCGCCTCGACAACGTGGTCTATCGCTGCGGATGGGGGGCTACTCGTCCCCAGGCCCGTCAGTTCGTCAACCACGGCCATGTCAACGTCAACGGCCGCCGGGTCGACATCCCGAGTTACCGGCTGCGCAAGGGCGACGTGGTCGAACTCCGCGCCAAGGTCCGCGAGTCGGCACCTGTACAGTGGAACGTCGACGTCCTCGATCGCACCCCGCCGGCGTGGCTGGAAAAGGGCGAAGAATTCCAGATCATCGTTCGTGAACTCCCGGTTCGGGAGCAGATCGACATTCCCGTCCGAGAGCAGCTCATCGTCGAGCTCTACTCCAAGTAGCGGAGGCACCACCTTGCTAACCATTCAACGGCCGGCAGTGGAGGCACTCGGCGAGGCCGAGGGCAACGTCCAGCGCTTCGAGATCAGTCTGCTGGAGCGCGGCTTCGGCTACTCGCTGGGCAACTCCCTGCGTCGCACCCTCCTGTCGTCGATCCCGGGGGCTGCGGTCACCCAGGTTCGATTCGACGATGCCCTCCACGAGTTCGCCACGATCACCGGCGTCGCCGAGGATGTCACCGACATCATCCTGAACATCAAGGACATCGTCCTCACCGTTCACAGCGACGAGCCGGTCACGCTTCGTCTCGATGCACGCGGACCGGGTGAGGTCACCGCCGGCGACATCCAGATCCATCCCGATGTCGAGATCCAGAACCCGGATCTGCTCCTGGCCACTCTCAACGAGAAGGGTCGACTCGCAATCGACCTCACCGTGCAGAAGGGCCGCGGCTATGCACCCGCCGACAAGAACAAGATCGGCACCACCATCGGGGTCATTCCGATCGACTCGATCTACTCGCCGATCCGTCGGGCGTCGATCAAGGTCGAGGCGGCCGGGGTCGAGCAGTCCGGTGACTACGACCGTCTCATCCTCGAAATCGAGACCGACGGAACCATCAGCCCGCGGGAGGCGCTGGCGTCGGCCGGCTCCACCTTGCGTACCCTCGTGCAGCTCATCGAGGAGATGAGCGACGAACCCCAGGGCCTCGAACTCGGTGAGGCGATCCAGGTGGCGTCCGGTGGCCCCGACATGGAACTCCCGATCGAGGATCTCGAGCTGTCGGAACGTCCCCGCAACTGCCTCAAGCGGGCTCAGGTCAACAGCGTCGGCGAGCTGCTCCAGAAGTCCGAGGACGACCTCCTCGCCATCACCAACTTCGGCCAGAAGAGCCTCGACGAGGTGGTCGCCAAGCTCGACGAGCGGGGACTCTCGCTCCGGAACCGAGACTGACATGCCGGCAACACCTCGCAGGGGGCGCCGCTTCGGCGGCAGCTCCCAGCATCAGAAACTGATGATGGCCAACCTGGTTGCCTCGCTGATTGCCGCCGAGGGGATCACCACGACCGAGGCCAAGGCCAAGGCCCTTCGCCCCGTCGCCGAGAAGATGATCACCAAGGCCCGAAAGGGCGGACTTCACAATCACCGCCAAGTGGTGAAGTTCCTGGGCGATCGCGAGATGACCTCGAAACTGTTCGACGAAATCGGCCCTCGTTACGAAGACCGTCCGGGTGGTTACACCCGCATCATCAAGCTCGGTCCGCGTCACGGCGACAACGCCCCGATGGCACGCATCGAACTGGTCTGAACCAGACACGTTTTCCACCACCACCGCCTCCCGGATTCGTCCGGGTGCGGATGGTTGTCGCCTACGACGGTGCCGACTTCCACGGTTTCGCGAGAAACCCGGGGGTGCTCACCGTGGCCGGCGCGTTGGAAGAGACCCTGGCGGTCGTGCTGCGTCACGAAGTGTCGATCACCGGCGCGGGTCGCACCGATCGTGGTGTGCACTCCCGTGGCCAGGTGGTGAGCTTCGACGCCGACGCCGACTTCTTCGACCCCGTGGCCGTGCAGCGGGCCGTGAATCGAATGCTGCGACCGTCGGTGGCCGTTCGGGCGGTGAGTGCGACCGAGCCGACGTTCAGCGCCAGGTTGTCGTGCGTGGGTCGGTCCTACCGCTACCACATCCTCAACGACGAGGTCGCCGATCCGTTGCTGAGACACATGGTCTGGCATGTCCGTGATCCGCTCGATCTGAGAGCCATGAACGCGGCGTGCGACCAGATCATCGGCACCCACGACTTCTCGGCCTTCTGCAAACGCAACAAGTCGAGGCCGTCGGAGTCGATGGTTCGCACCGTCGAGCGGGCCGAGTGGAGCACCAACGCCAACCTGGTGCGATTCGACATCAGGTCGAGGTCCTTCGCCCATCAGATGGTGCGAAGCCTGGTGGGCATGATGGTCGAGACAGGTCGCGGGCGCCGGCGGGCCGTCGACCTGGGCGATGTGCTCCGGTCTCTGGATCGTCAACGCGTCGGGTCTCCGGCGCCACCGCAAGGCCTGGTCTTCGTGACCGCCCACTACTGATCGGGGCCGATGATCGGGTCCGACCGTGTGTCGGCCCGCGAAGCTGCCGGGGCAATCACGAACAATGACCCGCCGGCGCTTGTCGTTCGTGGTATGCGCCCCTAGCCTTGAGTTCCGGTCTTGGCGCCCTTCTGCGCCCGGTCTGTTCTGCCCTACGCGGGAGCCAAGCGTGCCTACCTACAGTCCCAAAGCCAGCGAGATCGAACGTGCCTGGCACGTCGTCGACGCTGAAGGCCTCGTGCTCGGTCGTATGGCCACCGAGGTTGCCAACGTTCTGCGTGGCAAGCACAAGCCCACCTACGCGCCCCACATCGACACCGGCGATCACGTGATCATCGTCAACGCCGACAAGGTGGTCCTCACCGCCGGCAAGGCCGACCGCAAGATGGTCCATCACCACACCGGCTACCCGGGCGGCATCCGCAGTGAGACCTACGCCGACAAGATGAGGCGCCGGCCCGAACAGGCCGTCTACGACACTGTTCGTGGCATGATCCCCAAGACCCGTCTCGGCCGCGCCCAGATCACCAAGTTGAAGGTCTACGCGGGGCCCACCCATCCCCATTCCGCCCAGCAGCCCCAGCCGCTCGAGATCGCGCACGCCCGTTCGCGTGCCCGTGCCTGACGAGGTCACCATTCAGATGAGCAACACCGCCATTCAGACCACCGGTCGTCGCAAGCGTTCCGTCGCACGGGTCCGGATCCGCCCCGGCTCGGGTGTCGTCACCGTCAACGGTCGTACGCTCGCCGATTACTTTCCGGCCCTCACCCAGCAGATGCACTCGCTCGACCCGCTCACCCTCACCGAGACCACCGAAACCTACGACATCGACGCCACCATCCACGGAGGCGGCACCACCGGCCAGGCCGGAGCGCTGCGTCTCGGCATCGCCCGTGGTCTGATCGAACTCGATCCCGAGCGCCGCGGGGCGCTCAAGAAGGCCGGATTCCTCACCCGCGATCCCCGCAAGAAGGAATCCAAGAAATACGGCCTCAAGAAGGCTCGCAAGGCACCTCAGTACAGCAAGCGCTGATTGGCGACGGTTGGTGGGGTCGGTCATGGCGATGGTTCCGTCGTGACACCCAGATTCGGTACCGACGGCATACGCGGCGATACCCGCAACGAGCTGACCGTGCCCATCGTCGAGATGCTGGCCCGGGCCGGCGCCGAGGTGCTGGGTGCCGACGGTTTCGCGGTGGCGCGCGACACCCGGGAATCGAGCCCCGTGCTGTCGGCCGCGATCCACGCCGGTGCGAGCAGTGCCGGCGGAAACTCGGTGGACCTCGGGGTGGTGCCCACACCCGCTGTGGCCCTCTGGTGCCACGACGAGAATGTGGCCGGGGCGGTGGTGTCGGCGTCACACAACCCCTGGTACGACAACGGCATCAAGTTCTTCGCGCCGGGTGGCCTGAAGCTCGCCGACGGGGTGCAAGCCGACATCCAGGACCGCTTCGACCGCTACGTGGGCACGCTCGACCGCGCCGTCGGCCGCGGAACCGCCGGCGCTCCGGTGACGGATCCAGAGGTCGTCGATCGCCACGCCGACGCCGTCCGACGCCACGTCGGTCATGTCGTGTCGAGCCTCGACGGTCGTTCGTTGGCCGGCATGAGGGTGGTGATCGACACCGCGAACGGATCCGCAACCACGGTGGCGGCCGAGGCGTTCGCTGCTCTCGGGGCCGACGTCACGGCGATCCACGACACCCCTGATGGCCGCAACATCAACGACGGATGCGGATCAACCCATCCCGACGACCTGCAACGAGAAGTCGTCAGCCGCAACGCCGACGCCGGCATCGCCTTCGACGGCGATGCCGATCGGCTCGTCGCGGTCGCCCCGGCCGGCGACCTGGTCGACGGCGACCGGATCATCGCCATGTGCGCCCTCGATCGCCATCGGCGCGGTGCGCTCCGCGGCGATGCCGTGGTGACCACGGTGATGGCGAATCTCGGATTCCGGCGGGCCATGTCGGCCGCCGGAATCGAGGTCGTCGAGACCGGCGTCGGTGACCGTAACGTCCTCGAGGCTCTCGATCGTCTGGGCCTGTGCCTCGGGGGCGAACAGTCGGGCCATGTGATCTTCCGAGATCTCTCGACCACCGGTGACGGGCTCCTCACCGCGGTTCAATTGCTCGACGTGGTGAAGCGCAGCGGAACCGACCTCGGCGTTCTCTCCGCCGGTGCCATGAACCGGCTGCCCCAGATCCTGGTCAACGTGGAGATCGGCAGTCGTCGCGCCGACATCGACCATCTGATCGACCCGATCACATCGCCGTTCGCCGAGCGGCTCGGAGACCGCGGCCGGGTGCTGGTGCGCCCCTCGGGCACAGAACCGCTCGTGAGGGTCATGGTCGAGGCCGAGACCGACACCGAAGCGTCGGCGTTGGCGGCCGAGCTGGCCGAGCGGATTCGCATCGAACTCGGTTGAGCTTCGTCGGCGGGCCCACCCGCCCTCATCGACGAGTCCGCGACGCGTCCGGCCGAGCCTCGACGCCGCTCTAGACTGTCGACTGTTCCCGGCTGACGGGAATCCGGATCACCACGTGAATCGTCACCTGATTCGTCACCTGAATCGCCACCAGAATCGCCACCTACCGTCCGGAGGAACCCATGTGCGGGATCATCGCAGTCGTCCGGCGCCCGTCCACCCGGCCGACCCCGTCCAGATCCGACGTGATGGAGTTGATCGACGGTATCGGTGAGCTCGACGACGCGGGCGACAGCCCGACCGCCGCGCTACGCGATGCTGCCGACCGACTCGTCGTTGCCGACGCGCTCCTGCGAGGGGTGCCGGGCCTCAGGTTGCTCTACTCCGACCGGTCGTTGGTCGGCGAGATCAACAGCCATCTCGATTGCCTGTGGGGCTCGGTTTCCCGGCTCGAGTCGGATCTCGACGCGCCCGGCGGGCTGAGCACCTCCGAACTCGAGGATCGCAATCACGAGCTGATCCGGGTGAAGGACGGGTTGTGGTCCATCCAGCGGGATCGGCTCCGTGCCGCCGCCACCGTGGCGACGTTGGCCGGAGGTGACACCGGCACCGGTTTGCTCGAAGGCTTCCTGTCGATCCACCAGGCCCTCTCGGCCATCGATCGGCTCGAGGTCAGGGGACGCGACTCGGCCGGACTTCACCTGATGATCCACGACCATGCCCTCGATCTCTCGAACGCCGGAGTCATGGCGGAGATCGAACGACGCCGGGGCGACGAGACCTTCGGTTCGGGATCCGTGCGGGTGATCGACGGCGTTCTCAGCATCGTCCACAAGACCGCGGCCGAGATCGGCGAACTCGGCGACAACACCGACGTCCTGAGAGAGGCCCTCGTCGACGACGAGCTTCTCCACGCCGCTCTGGCCAACGAGACCGCCCGAACCCTCGTTCTCGGCCACACCCGATGGGCGTCGATCGGCATCATCTCCGAGCCCAATGCCCACCCGCTCAACAGCGAGTTGGTCGATCGCGACGGCCCCTACGTCGTCGGCAGCCTCAACGGTGACGTCGACAATTTCGCCGATCTGGTGGCTCAGGAAGGTGTCGTCATCCCGGCCGCGATCACCACCGATGCCAAGGTCATCCCGAGCCTGATGAGCATGCGGCTGGCCGAGGGGCATGAGTCGGCCGAGGCCTTCCGGCGCACGGTCGCCACCTTCGAGGGTTCCGTCGCCATCGGCGCCTGTACGGCCGAGGCCCCCGACAAGTTGCAACTGGCCCTGCGGGGCAGCGGGCAGGCGATCTACATCGGTCTGGCCGAGGATTCGTACATAGTCGCCAGCGAGGCCTACGGCCTGGTCGAGGAGACACTGCGTTTCATCCGCATGGACGGAGAGACCCCGGGTAATCCCGACCACCCCAATGCCGGCCGCGGCCAGATCGTGGAACTCGATGCCGATCTCGCCGGTGGTCTCGACGGGGTGATGCGCCGGTCCTATGACGGCACCGACCTTCCCGTCGACGAATCCGATGTCGTCATCGCCGAGATCACCACCCGCGACATCGACCGCGGCGACAACCCCCACTACCTGATGAAGGAGATCGGGGAGGCGCCGAACTCGTTCCGCAAGACGCTGCGCGGCAAGCTGGTCGACGGACCCGACGGCCCGATGGTGACGCTCGGCGACGAGATCCTGCCCGGATCGATCCGTGATGATCTCCGGTCCGGTCGAATCGACGAGGTGCTGGTCATCGGACAGGGCACCGCCGCGGTCGCCGGGCAGAGCCTGGCCACCGCACTCAAGGCCCTGCTGCCCGACGGCCAGATCGTGGCCCAGGCGGTACCGGCCACCGAACTCTCCGGGTTCTCCCTGCGAGCCGACATGTCCGACACGCTCGTGGTAGCCATCAGTCAGTCCGGCACCACCACCGACACCAACCGCACCGTCGATCTGGTGAGGGCCCGCGGCGCGGTCGTCGTGGCCATCGTCAACCGCCGCAACAGCGACCTCACCGACCGGTCCGACGGTGTGCTCTACACCTCCGACGGTCGCGACGTGGAGATGAGCGTGGCATCGACCAAGGCGTTCTACTCACAGATCGCCGCCGGACTGCTGCTGGCGGTCGCCATCGCCGATGAGGTCTCACCCGACGAAGGCGGGGTCGAGCGCCGGAGCCTGCTGGAGGGAATCCGTACCCTGCCGGCCGCGATGGAGCAGGTCATCGAGCGTCGCGACCTGATCGGTGAGGCGGCACGGCAATTCGCGCCCTCCCGTCGCTACTGGGCCCTGGTCGGCAACGGTGCCAACAGGATCGCGGCGAGTGAGGTTCGGATAAAACTCTCGGAACTCTGCTACAAGTCGATCGCCTGCGACGCCACCGAGGACAAGAAACACATTGATCTCTCATCCGAACCGTTGATCCTGGTGTGCGCGGCCGGCCTCAGCGGCTCGACCGCCGACGACGTGGCCAAGGAGGTGGCGATCTTCCGGGCCCACAAGGCGGCGCCGATCGTGATCGCCGACGAGGGACAACATCGCTTCGACGGCGCGTTGGCCGTGATTCCGGTACCCCGCGTCGACCCGCGGCTCGGGTTCGTGCTGTCGGCCATGGCCGGCCACCTGTTCGGCTACGAGGTGGCGATGGCGATCGACGCCCAGGCCCTGCCGTTGCGCGAGGCCAGAAGTGCCATCGAGAAGGCCGCGGCCCGCACCGACATCACCGGCGAGCAGGCCGTGGCGAGCGTGGTGCCCACCCTGGAGCGGGCGGCTTCGGTCTTCTTCGACGGGCTCCGCTCGGGGGCCTACAACGGTCATCTCGAAGCGTCGACCGCGGTGAGATTGTCGTCGTTGTTGCGGTTCGCACTCGGATCGGTACCGCTCGAGGCCTATCAGATCGAGTACGGCAAGGTCGGCACACCGGCGGTGGTCCTCGACGATCTCGCTGCCGCCCTCACCCGGGCCATCGAGGAACTCACCCGACCGATCGATGCCATCAAACATCAGGCCAAGACCGTCACGGTCGGTATCTCCCGCTCCGACGAGACGCTGCTCGAGGTGCCGCTGGCGAGAGCAGCTCTCGACGCCGGCGCGCCGCGTGATCGCCTCAGCTACGCCTCGCTGCGCACGCTCGCCGACCTCGACCCGGCGGTGGCCGAGGTCCTCGGGCACACTCGCTACCGCATCGAAGGACTGGGCGAGACGGGCTCCGGCACTCCCACCGCCGTCGTCGTCGACCGGGGCGGTATCTCGCTCGGAATCCCGTCCCGTACCGATTCGTCGCCCGTGCTGCGTGGTACCAAGCATCAGGTCGCGCTCGAGAAGCGGGTGTTCGTGGCCCGAGGCCGATCCGACGGTCGCTCGGTGGTGATCATCCCCGAACTCAAGGACGACGTCACCACCGGGCTCACCCTGCTGCAGGTGCGTTTCGCCGACGCTCTCACGGCGGCGGCGGCACGAGGAGTGCTGCAGGGCTACCGCAATCGCTACTCGGCGCTGCGCGACGCCGTCAACGAGACGGAGCAGACGTTCCGCGAGGATCTGCTCGAGCATCAGGAGGTGGCTGACCTCCTCACGCTTCCGATCAACGATCTGGCCGATCGCTGGCGCACGGTCTGATCGGGCGCCGGGCGGTAGGGTCCGGGCGTGCTGGGAATCGGGACCGACCTCGTCGACATCGATCGCTTCCGTGAGGTGCTGCACCGAACCCCGGGGGTGGCCGAACGGCTGTTCCGGCCCGCGGAACGGGCCTACGCCGACGCGGCCCCCGAGCCGGCGGCGCGACTGGCGGTCAGGTTCGCGGCCAAGGAGGCCACGCTCAAGTCGTTCGGCGTCGGCCTGGGAGCCATGCGGATGTTCGACATCGAGGTGGTGAGACAGGCCGACGGCCGCCCCGAGATCATGCTCCACGGCGACGCCGCCGATTTCGCGGCCGAGCGGGGCGCGGTGAGGTTGCTGTGCACCCTCAGCCACACCGACGCGCTGGCCCAAGCCGTCGTGGTCGCGCTCGGATCATGAAATCGATCGTGACGCCGGCCGAAATGTCGGTGGTCGACGCCGCGGCCCCGGAGCCGGTTGAGGCTCTGATCGATCGGGCCGGCCGTGCCGTCGCCAGGGCGGCAATCGCCCGCCTGGGCGGTTCCTACGGACGTCGTGTCGTGGTCGTGGCCGGACCTGGCAACAACGGCGCCGACGGACGGGTCGCGGCGCGTCATCTCGAACGACGGGGTGTGCGGTGCGTGGTGATCGACGCCCTGTCGAGCCCCACCCCCTTACCGGCGGCCGACCTGGTGATCGACGCGGCGTTCGGAACCGGATTGAAGCGGCCCTACAGCTTCGCGGCCCTGGCCCCCGGCACTCCGGTTCTGGCCGTCGACATCCCATCAGGGGTCGACGGGCTGACCGGCGAGATCCTCGGTGCCCCGGCGGCGGCCGACGTCACCGTCACCTTCGCGGCTCTCAAGCCCGGCCTTCTGATCGAGCCGGGACGCTCGCTGGCCGGTCGGATTGTCGTGGCCGACATCGGACTCGATGTCGGCGAGACACGCACTCATCTGGTTGATGCGCCGACGGTAGCCGGATGGATGCCGCCGCGCCGCGCCGACGCCCACAAGTGGAAGTCGGCGGTTCGGATCATCGCCGGGAGTTCCGGCATGACGGGGGCGGCCCACCTCGCGGTCCGCGCCGCCCAGCGAGGCGGTGCCGGATACGTGCAACTGGGGACCCCGGGCCTCGCCGACGACCCCGGCGCACCCACGGAGGCCGTCGGATTGCCCCTCCCGGCCCACGAATGGGCGACCGCGGCGCTGACAGGGATCGAGCGGTTTCGCGGCCTGATCGTGGGTCCGGGTATCGGAGCAGGCCATCTCGACGACCTGTCGGCGATGGTCACCACGACCACCCCCATGGTGGTCGACGGCGACGCCCTCGTCCCCGGGATCCTCGACCCGCTGGGCCGCCGCACCGCCCCCACCGTGATCACCCCCCACGACGGCGAATGGCAGCGACTCGGCGGGTCGATGTCGGCCGACCGGATATCGGCGACCCGTGATTTCGCCGTCACCCACGCCGTGGTGACCCTGCGAAAGGGACCCACGACAATCGTGGCCGATTCCGACGGAGAAGTCCTCGTCGTGGTCAACGGAACCCCCGGTCTCGCCACGGCCGGAACCGGCGATGTTCTCGCCGGCCTGGTCGGGGCGCTGCTGGCGCGGGGAATGCGGGCCGCTCGGGCCGCAGCAGCGGGTGCGTTCATACACGCCGAGGCCGGCCGGCTCGCCGGCCTGGGGATGGTGGCGGGTGATCTGGCCGATCACTTCCCGGCGGTGATGAAGTGGAAGGCGGTGCGGCGATGACCACCGCCACCGCCCATATCGACCTGTCGGCCGTGGCCCACAACGTGTCGGTGTTCCGTGATCTCGTCGGCCCGGCCAGGGTGTGTGCGGTGGTGAAGGCCGACGGCTACGGCCACGGTGCCGACGAGGTGGCGCGTACGGCCGTCGCCGCCGGGGCCTCGTGGCTGGCGGTGGCCACTGTCGCCGAAGCGACGGAACTGGCGGGTGCCGCCGACCCCTTGGACGTGCCGATACTCGTCCTGTCGGAACGGCCCGAATCGGAGCTGCGCGGGCGGTGGACCGACCTGCCACCGACGACCCGTCTGACGATCGCCTCCGAGGCCGGCGCCCGGCTCGTCGATTCGCTGGCGACCGAACCGATACCGGTCCATCTCAAGGTCGACACCGGCATGCATCGCATGGGGGTCGGGCCGTCGGCGGCGGTGTCTCTCGCCGACCTGGTGGCGGAACTGCCGGGATTGACGCTGGAGGGGGTGTGCACCCACCTGGCCGTGGCCGACGAACCGGTCAACCCGTTCACCGCCACCCAGATCCAACGCTTCGACGAGGTACTCGCCGACCTCGAGGCGGTCGGGCATCATCCCGAGATCGTCCATGTGGCCAACTCGGCTGCCGCCATGACCCGCCCCGAGACCCATCACGACATGATCAGGCTCGGCATCGCGATGTACGGCGTGGCGCCGTCGGCCGGGCTGGACGGGGTGGTCGACCTGCGGCCGGTTCTGCGCCTGACGGCCGTGGTCACCGCGGTGCGGACCGTCGATACCGGCGAGAGCGTGTCCTACGGTCGCCGTTGGTTCGCCGATACTCCCACCAGGATCGCCACCGTGCCGATCGGGTACGCCGACGGCATCAGGCGGTCGAGCGCGGCGGCCGGCGTCGAGGTCCTGATCGGCGGGCGCCGCTGCCCAATGGTCGGTGTGGTCACCATGGACCAGACCATGGTGGTGGTCGACGACACGGTGGCGGTCGGCGACGAGGTGGTGCTGATCGGTGATCAGGGATCGGAGTCGATCACCGCCGCCGAGGTCGCCGCTCGTCTCGACACCATCGGATACGAAGTCCTCGTCGCTCTCGGTCGGAGGATCGCCCGCCGGGCTACGGTTCGCCCATGGTGACCGAGATCCCGGGACTGCTGGTCGGACACTGGACCGACCGCGAGGCACTCACCGGTGTCACCGTGGTCGTGTTGCCCGATGGGACCGTCGCATCCGGTGAGGTGCGAGGCGGGGCGCCGGCCACCCGGGAGTTCGCTCTGCTCGACCCGCAGTGTCTCGTCGATCGGGTCGACGCGGTGGTGCTGAGCGGCGGTTCGGCATTCGGTCTCGCTGCCGCCGATGGTGTGATGGCCGGTCTCGAAGCGTCCGACCGGGGCTTCCCGACCGGGGGCGGGCCCGTGCCGATCGTCGTGGGAATGTCGCTCTACGACCTGAGCGTCGGATCGGCCGATGTCAGGCCGGGACCCGAGCAGGGCAGAGTGGCCCTGGATTCGGCATCGGCGGAACCGACCTCCGGCCGGGTCGGCGCGGCCACAGGAGCGACCATCGGCAAGTGGCGCGGCCCCGACGCGGCGCGCCCCGGATGGTTCGCCGTGTCGACCGTGCGACGCGACCGACTGGTCGTCACCGCACTGGTCGCCGTCAACGCGGCCGGTGACATCGGCGACCACGGGGCCACGGTGGCGGCGGCGATCGCCGACGGCAGCTTCGGCGAGTGGCCGGACCGCAGCGATGTGTTCGCCAACACCACCATCGGGGTGGTCGTCACCAACGCACGACTCGACAAATCGGAGTGTCTGATCGTCGCTCAGGGGGCTCACGACGGGCTGGCTCGGGCCGTCACCCCGCCGCATCTGCGCACCGACGGCGACGCCTTCGTGGCGGGGGCCACCGGTGCCGTCGAAGCCCACGTCGACGATGTGAGGTTGGCCGCGCTGGTCGCCGTCGAACAGGCCGTCAGGTCGGGGGTCGATACGCTCGACGGGTGATCTGCCACCCCACGGTCGACCAATGATCAGGTGCGAGACATCCGGAGTCGAAGGCACCCGTGGCATAGCCGCGGCCGTTGCCGCCCTGGTGCAGGACGGCGACCTCATCACGCTCAGCGGAGGGCTCGGCGCAGGCAAGACCACCTTCGCCCAGGGCCTGGCCGGGGCACTGGGTGTCACCGACCGGGTCACCAGCCCGACGTTCACCCTCGCCAACCGTTACCACGGCCGTCTGGTGGTCAACCATCTCGACGTCTACCGCGTGAATGGTGCCGCGGAGTCCCGCGATCTCGGGATCGACGAACTGCTCGACGACGGTGTCACACTCATCGAGTGGGCCGACGTGATCATGGCGGCGCTGCCCCCCGATCGTCTCGACGTCCGGTTCGGGTTCGGCGAGGGTGACGACGACCGTCGCCTCGAGTTCGAGTTCGAGTTCGGGGGCGGGCAGTGGTCGGGTCGGGCATCGGCTCTCATGGCGACCCTGGAACCGTGGGCGGCCACCCCGAGAGGGTCGTCGTGCTGATTCTCGGTATCGAGTCGGCCACCGGTCAGGTCGGTTGCGCGCTCGGTGGGCGCGGGGGCCTGCTCGCGTCGGCCCATACGGTCAGGCCCCGCCGCCATGCCGAATCGCTCACCCCTCAGATTCGGTTCATCGTCGATCAGGCGGGAGTGGCCCTGAGCGATGTCGACGCGGTTGCCGTCGACGTGGGGCCGGGCCTGTTCACGGGCCTGCGGGTGGGCATCACGACCGCGATGTCGTTGGCCTGGGCACTCGGCGTTCCGGTGGTGACCGCCACATCGCTCGAACTGCTTGCCTTTGCGGCCACGACCGACGGCCGCGAGGTCATGGCCGTGGTCGATGCCCGCCGAGGCGAGGTGTTTCACGCCCGCTACCGGCGTACGCCGGACGGGATGACGCAGATGTCGAGCCCGGCGGTCGCGTCGCCGGCCGCTGTGGCGTCCTCGTTGGCGACCTCGGCGGCCAACCGGGGCGACAATGTTCTCGTGGTCGGCGACGGGGCACGCACTCATATCGACGTGTTCCGTGGAATCGATGGTGTCGATGTCGCCCCGACCGGTTTCGATCGCCCGTCCGCCGCCGCGCTGGTGTCTCTGGCCACTCCGGTGGTGGAACGCGGCGAGTTCGTCGATCCGACCGACGTGGCCCCGCTGTACCTGCGTGAACCCGATGCGAAGGCGAAATGGGACCCGGCCGCGGGCACACCGTCGTGACCCCCGTCATCGGGGTTGTGGCCATGGCGGCCGACCACGTCGACGACGTGATGCGAATCGATGCCGCGGTCTACGCGCACCCGTGGTCGCGTGCCCTCTGGGATCGTGAACTCGCCGACTCCTCGCATGTCCACCTCGTTGCCGCCGACGGTGGAGCGATCGTCGGCCACGCCGGCGTCATGTACGTGCTCGACGAGGTCCACGTCACCACCGTGGCGGTGGTTCCCGAATGTCAGGGGACCGGTATCGCCTCGAAGTTGCTCGTGGCCCTGCTCGATTCGGCCGTGGCCGCGGGATCGACGGCGGCAACGCTCGAAGTGAGGGCGGCCGGCCGCCGGGCCCAACGGGTCTACTCGCGTCTTGGTTTCGTCCCGGTCGGTGTGCGCCGCGGCTACTACCGTGATCCGGCCGACGACGGGATCGTCATGTGGCTGTTCGACCTTCGATCCCACGACACCCGGGAGCGTTTCGATCGGGTGGAAGCCGACACACGACCGGAGGTGGCACTGTGATCGGCGAGGCACACGATGTCGCGGTCGAACCGCCGTCGATCATCCTCGGCATCGAGACGTCGTGCGACGAAACCGCGGCGGCGATCGTACGCGACGGCCGCGAGGTGCTGTCGTCGGTGGTGGCGAGCCAGATCGACATCCATGCCCGCTACGGGGGTGTGGTTCCGGAGGTGGCGAGCCGGGCTCATGTGGAGGCCATCATTCCGGTGGTGGCCGAGGCACTGGCCGAGGCCGGTATCGACCACGTCGACCTCGATGCCGTCGGTGTCACCCACGGGCCCGGCCTGATCGGAGCCCTCCTGGTCGGCGTGTCGGCAGCCAAGGCCCTGTCGTTGGCGTGGGAAGTGTCCCTCATCGGTGTGAACCATCTCGAAGCCCACCTCTACGCGGCATTTCTCGAGGAACCCGATCTCGAGATGCCACTCGTGATTCTGCTGGTGTCGGGCGGCCACACCATGCTCGTGGTGATGGAGGATCACCTGCGCTATCGCGTGCTCGGTTCCACTCTCGACGACGCCGCGGGCGAGGCCTTCGACAAGGTCGCCCGCCACGTCGGACTGGGTTACCCGGGTGGGCCGATCATCGATCGATTGAGCACCAACGGCGACCCGGAGGCGATCAGGTTTCCGCGGGCGATGATGTCCGACGGGTGGGATTTCTCGTTCAGCGGGGTGAAGACGTCCGTTGTCAACCACATGCGACGCCACCCCGACACTGACGTCGGGGATCTGGTGGCATCGTTCCAGGAGGCGGTGGCGGACGTGCTGGTCACCAAGGCCCGCCGGGCAGCCCGTGAGGAGGGGGCGAGGGGAATCTGCCTGGCCGGTGGGGTGGCCGCCAACTCTCGCCTGCGAGAGCGGGTGCGTGAGGTCTGCGAACTCGACGGACTTCGTGCGTTCCTGCCGGACCGCGAGATGTGCACCGACAACGCTGCCATGGTGGCGGCCGTTGCCTGGCATCGACTCTGCGCCGACGGTCCGTCGGCGCTCGATCTCGGGGCGTTTCCCTCGCTGCGCCTGCCCACCATCTGAGTCGCGAACCCTTGGCCCCGGGCCGACCGGCCGGTGAGTGGGCCGTTCGGACCTTTCCGGTACGACGGAGGTCCGGGGCGCATGAAGTGACATAGGACACCGGTCGACCATCTGGTTGATGGGACGAGTGACCGAACACCTGGCGCGACGCCAGGTACCGCTCGCGGCGCGGTTCCGCCGTGGTGTGTGGCTTGGCGTCGTCGTCACCGCGACCGTGGGCCTCGGCACGCTCATCCTGACCGAGGCGGCGAGCAGATCAGTGGGGTCCGCCCACGAGATCGCCGCCCTCGCCGCGAAGCAACGACTCGATCTCTCGCAGCTCTCGAGCGATCTTTCGCGACTGGCCGGCACCGAGGACCCGACGCTCAGGTCCGAGTATCGCACCCTGGTGGGCGACGGGCGTGCACTCGATCATGTCGTTGCAGGGCTCCCGGCCGGACTGCTGCTCGCCGATTCGTCGATGGCCCACATGACGGTGGCCGCGGCCAATGGCAAGGCACCGGTTCCGAGATGCGGGGGTCGCTTCGCCGTGGTCGTGCCCGGCGGTGTGTGCCCCGCTGGTCTTCATGGGTCAGCCGATCGGCGTGATCCACGCACCGGCTCGGTCGGAGTCGAGCCCCGGCCGAACTGGTGGAGGACATGACGGTCGTGGCCGCGGTCGGTTCGACCCGTCTCGGAACTCTTCGAGCCGTCGCCAGAGCGGAGATGCAGGCGTCCATCGATTTGCTCACCGGGCTCTCCAACCGTCGGGCCTGCGAGGAACGGATCTCCAGGCTCGTGGCCGGCTCCCACCCCGGCTCACCGGCGTTGGTCGAGATCGGCGGGTTGATACAACTCAACGCACGCCACGGCAACGATCGCGGCGACCATGCGATTCGCCTGTTCTCCGACGTGCTGCGGCAGTCTGTGGGGCCAGGTGATTGGTGTGGCCGGTGGACAGGGTCACAGTTCGTGGTCGTGCTCGGCGGCACCTCGTCCGTAGTGGCTCACGGGCGCATGAGCGTCGCCAGGAACAAGATCACCGAGGCCTTCGAGACGGCCGGACTCAGCGGCCTGGTGGTGCGGGTGGGTGTGGCCGGCTCGGCCGGTGTGGGCGACACCCGCACCATGATCTCGGCCGCCGGTGCGGTGTTGGACACGGCAAACCCGGCAGGCTCCGGAGCCGATGCCGATCAGGTCGCGCCCACCGAGCCGGTCAACACCCGAGACGACCGATTCGTGGTTGTCGCAGACGTTCCTCCGTCGTATCGTTGGCACTCGGCATTAGAGAGTGCTAACGCAAATATTCGGAGGACCAAATGAACCTTCAGCCCCTCGAGGACCGGATCGTAGTCCGGGCAAGCGAAGCTGAATCCACCACGGCCAGCGGCTTGGTGATTCCCGACACCGCCCAGGAAAAGCCCCAGCAGGGCGAAGTCCTGGCTGTCGGACCGGGCCGTCGCTCTGACCACACCGGCGAGATCATCCCGGTCGACGTCGCCGTTGGCGACATCGTCGTCTACTCGAAGTACGGCGGCACCGAGATCACCGTGGAAGGCGAGGATCTTCTGATTCTCAACGCCCGCGACGTCCTGGCCAAGCAGGCCTGAGGTAGATCCACATGCCCAAGATCCTCAAGTTCGACGAAGAAGCGCGCCGTGGCCTGGAGGCCGGTGTCGACAAACTGGCCAACACGGTCAAGGTCACCCTCGGCCCGAAGGGCCGAAACGTGGTCCTCGACAAGAAGTTCGGCGCCCCGACCATCACCAACGACGGCGTGTCGATCGCCCGTGAGATCGAGCTGTCCGACAGTTTCGAGAACATGGGTGCCCAGCTCGTCAAGGAAGTCGCCACCAAGACCAACGACATCGCCGGCGACGGCACCACCACGGCCACGGTTCTGGCCCAGGCCCTCGTGCGCGAGGGCCTGCGCAACGTGGCGGCCGGGGCCAACCCGATGGGGTTGAAGAGAGGCATCGAGAAGGCGGTCGCCGCCGCGGTCGATGCTCTCGCTGCCCAAGCCGTTCAGGTCGACGATTCGAAGGACAAGATCGCCCAGATCGCCTCGATCTCGGCGGCTGATGCCGCCATCGGCGAGGTGATCGCCGAAGCGATCGACAAGGTCGGCAAGGACGGTGTGGTAACCGTCGAGGAGTCCAATACGTTCGGCATGGATCTCGAGTTCGTCGAGGGCATGCAGTTCGACAAGGGCTACCTGTCGCCGTATTTCGTCACCGACCCCGAACGCCAGGAATCGGTTCTCGACGACTGCTACGTCCTGTTCAACCAGGGCAAGATCTCCAACATCCAGGATCTTCTTCCCCTGCTCGAAAAGATCATGCAGGCCGGCAAGCAGCTTCTGATAGTGGCCGAGGACATCGAGGGCGAGGCCTTGGCCACGCTCGTCGTCAACAAGATCCGCGGTACGTTCAACTCGGTGGCCGTCAAAGCCCCCGGGTTCGGCGAGCGCCGCAAGGCAATGTTGCAGGACATGGCCGTTCTCACCGGTGGTCAGGTGATCTCCGAAGAGGTCGGGCTCAAGCTCGATTCGGTTGACCTGTCGCTGCTCGGTCAGGCCCGCAAGATCGTCGTCACCAAGGACGACACCACCATCGTCGAAGGTGCCGGCACCTCCGAGGACGTGGAGGGCCGGGTGGCTCAGATCAAGGCCGAGATCGACAACACCGACTCCGACTGGGACCGTGAGAAGCTCCAGGAGCGTCTGGCCAAGCTGGCCGGCGGCGTTGCCGTCGTCCAGGTCGGTGCCGCCACCGAGGTGGAGCTCAAGGAGAAGAAGCACCGCATCGAGGATGCCCTCTCGGCGACGCGCGCCGCGATCGAGGAAGGTATCGTCGCCGGTGGTGGCACGGCTCTGCTGCGTTCCCGCGCCGCGGTCGCGGTGGTGGCCGGTGAGCTCTCGGGCGACGAGGCCACCGGCGCTCGTATCGTCGAGATTTCTCTCGAGACCCCGATGCGCATCATCGCCGACAACGCCGGCCGGGAAGGCGCGGTTGTGGTGAGCGAAGTCGAGAAGGCCGAGGGCTCCGTCGGCTTCGATGCCCTGACCGGCGAGTATGTCGACCTCATCGAGGCCGGCGTGATCGACCCGGTGAAGGTGACCCGTGCCGCTCTGCAGAACGCAGCGTCGATCGCCGCCCTGCTCCTGACCACCGAGGCGCTGGTCGCCGACAAGCCCGAGGAAACCCCGGCGATGCCCGGCGGCGATCCGATGGGCGGAATGGGTGGCATGGGCGGAATGGGTGGCATGGGGATGATGTGATCCCCGGTCGCTGACCGCCGACCCTGTCGGTTCAGATATCGACCAATGGCCCGGACCTCGCGAGGAGGTCCGGGCCGTTGATCGCTCCGACCGCGGTTAGCGTCGCTCAGATGTCGGGACCCCGCTGGCGCGTGTTGCTGGGGACGGCGCTCGTGAGCGGGCTGCTGTCGGCTCTGTCGTTGCTCGCGCCATGGGCCCGAAGTGGTCGGGTCGACCGGTCGTTGTTCGGTTTGATCGCGTCGGCGAGCGCCCTCGATCTGCTGTCGGGATTCGCCGAGGTCGTGGCGGTCGTGGCGGTCGTTGCGGTGGCGGCCCTGGTTTCGGTTGCCCTGGTGGCGACGGCGTGGTCGCGTCATCGAATCGCCGCGGTTGCGTTGCTCGGGCCGGGGCCGATCCTGCTCGTGGCGGCCGTGGTCGTCGCCAGAACGCCACTTGCGTTGCGCTGGGGCGCGGTGGCCGGCTCAACCATGGGGATGGTCGGGTCGATCTGTGTAATCATGATCCTGCTCTCTGATGCAAAGCGACGGGACCCACACTCATGACTGATTCGGGAAATCCGCTCTCCGGCGCGGCTGGTGGCGGCGGTGGTCGCTGGGTGCCCGACGGTCCGGTGGTCGTGGTCGAGGCGGTGGGGGCAGAGCCCAGGAATCCGCGGGGAAGTGTCGTGGCCAGGGCTGCAGCCGTTGTCATCGCTTTGGGCCTGGCCGGCGGGGGAGCGGCTCTCGCCATCAACGCGGGCAGCTCCACCGGCGGCTCCGCCACCCCGGAGGCGGCGGTCGAGCAGCTGCTGGCGTCGTTGTCCAACGAGGATCTGCTGGGTGCGGCCGAGGTGATCGAGCCCGCTGAGAGGGCCACGCTCGTCGACACCGGCGTGAGCATCTCCGAGGAACTGGTCCGCCTCGAGGTGCTGTCTCCCGATCTCGACCTCGGTGCGCTCACCGGCGTCGATCTCCGGTTCGACAATCTGACGCTGCGGTCGGTGCCGATTCGATCCGACGTGACCGATGTGTTCATCGACGGGGGCAGCTCCCGCGCCTCGATCGACGTATCCCAACTGCCGCTCGGGAAGCTGATCCTCGATCGGGCCCCCGCCGACCTGCTCAATTTCACCGACTCGGTTTCTTCGCCGATCTCGTCGACCAACCCGATCGCGGTCGTGAAGCGCGACGGCCGGTGGTACGTGAGCCTTTGGTATTCGGTGGCTGAGAACGCCCGCCTGGCCGCCAGCCAACCGACTCCCTCGGCCGCCGACCGACCGGTGCCGATCGGGGCCGACTCGCCCGAGGGCGCGGTCGAACGTCTGATCAGAGAGGCGGCGCGGCTCGACCCCCGCACCGTGATCGGCATGCTCGACCCGGAGGAGATGGCCGCGCTCTATGACTACGCACCGCTGTTCCTGCCCCAGGCCGAATCGGCGGCCAACGATGCTCTCCAGGCGGCGATCGACGCCGACACGACCTGGACGATCGACTCGATCGGCCTGTCGAGTACCGTCGACGGCAGACTCGCCACGGTGAGGCTCGACGGCTTCGAAGGGTCGCTCACCAGTCCCGACGTCAAGGCACATCTGTCACTGGCCGACGGGAACATCGACGCCACCTGGACCGCCTCCGACTACACGGGTGGCTCCTACACCGCTTCCTACAAGGTGCGCGACGGGTGCACGATCTTCGAGACCGACAATCCCGACATGGGTCCGGCCTTCGACTCGTGTGATCAACCCGACGCGATGGGTCCGTTCGGCCTCGGACTGTTCGGTTTGCCCGGGTTCGGTCTCGACCCCATGGGAGCGCTCGACCAGGGCATCGTCACGCGAAAGGTCGATGGCAAGTGGTTCGTCTCACCGATACGCACGGTCACCACGGCGATGCTGGCCGGGCTGCGTGCCGTCAGCCCCGAGGACCTGGCCACCGCCGCCGACTCGATCTCTGGCTTTTTCACCGGCCCGTTCGACCGGACATCGTCGATACCGGTCACGACGAGCGATGCCTTCTTCGCCGGTTCGGCCACGACAATGGTGCCGCCGCAGGTCCCGTCACCCTAGGAATCCTGCGGTCTCGGCTCGACCGCGGGCGATGGAAGATCCTCGGCCGGCGTCGATACCCTCGTCGCCATGGAGATTACGATACCCGACCCCGAGAAACTGCTCGCCGATTGGGAGGAGTGGGAAAGCGGCGTGACCCCGCCCGGCCGGGTGATGAGCAACCTCAAGACCGGTGGGCTGCCAATTCTGCTGCGTTCGCTGATCGAGGAAGCCTCCTGAAACCGCCGGCGGGTCGGGGTGGGCCTCAGATCATTCCCCGTCCCGCGGGGGTGCTCCCCGGTGGCCCACCGCCGTGGGCCCACCTGAGTGCCGAGGCGCGAGCGGTGACCCTCGACGATGCCATCCGTGCCCTGGCGGGCCGCGGACCGGCGAAGCTCATCGGCAGCAGTGCCCCGGCCGGGGCCACCGAGTCGGCGGTGCTGGTGGTGCTCTACGAGCAGGCGGGCGAGGTCCAGGTGGTGCTCACCCGCCGCTCACCCCACATGCGCCATCACGCCCACGAAGTGTCGTTCCCGGGGGGACGTCGGGAGCCCGGCGACATCGACCTCTGGCACACGGCGCGGCGCGAGGCGATGGAGGAGATCGACATCGACCCCGGAACCCTGCACCGAATCGGGGAACTCGACAGCTTCATGACGATCGGTTCGACCACTCTCGTCCACCCGTTCGTGGCGGTGACCGATCGGTGCCCCGAACTCACCGCCTCGCCCGACGAGGTCGAGTCGATTCGCCGCGTGGCGCTGACCGAGCTGCTGCTCGACGAGGTCTGGCGCGAAGAACTGTGGCCGATTCCCTCCCTCGTCGGGCGGCGCGCCATCACGTTCTTCGAGCTGGTCGGCGACACTGTGTGGGGGGCCACGGGCGCCATGTTGCGTCAGCTTCTCGCCGTCGTCACCGGCACCGACGACCTCACCGGCGGCGGCCCGGCCTGAGCCTCGACCAACCGAGCTTCTACACTCGGGGCGTGCCCGAAATCAGATTCAACGCCGACACCCATCCGGAGCTCGTACGTCAGGTCAGGGTGTGGCTCGACTCGGCCGAGGCCGAACGTTCCGCCGCCGATGTGGTCGACGCGAGCGCCGATCTCACCAAGGACGCCTTGCGGATCATCGCGGCGTCGGCGCCGGCGGCGATCGCTGACAGCGAGCTGGTCCGGGGCCTCACCGAGATGGGCTACCGAGCCACCGACCTCACCCGCGATCGGCTGCTCGCCGGCCTCGACGGTCTGGCCGCGGTCACCGACGGTCGCCTGGTGAAGCGGGTCGGTGAGACCGGGGCGAAGGTCGCCTACGAAATGAACAGCAACGTCGCCAGACAGCTCCTGAAGTCGATCCTCGGGGATCGATGATGGCCGACATGCAGATCGGGTTGGGCAAGACGGCGAGAAGGGCGATCGGGTTCGACGACATCGCCATCGTGCCGAGCCGCCGCACTCGCGACCCCGAGGACGTCGACCTCTCGTGGAAGATCGATGCCTACCGCTTCGACCTCCCCGTGATGGCATCGGCGATGGACAGCGTCACCAGCCCGGCCACCGCCATCGAGATGGGGCGGCTCGGCGGGATCGGCGTGCTCGATCTCGAGGGTGTCTGGACCCGACACGCCGAGGCCGACACGCTGCTGGCCCAGGTGGCCGAGATGTCGCCCGAGCGAGCGATCGCCCGCCTGTGTGAGCTCCACTCCGCCCCGATCGATCCCGGTCTGGTACGCGAGCGGATCGCCGAGGTCAAGGCGGCCGGGATTCGCTGCGCCGCACGCGTGAGCCCTCGCATGGCCACCGAACTCACGCCCACGGCGGTGTCGGCCGACGTCGACCTGCTCGTGATCCACAGCCTCGTCACCTCGGCCGAGCACGTGTCGACCGCCACCGAACCGCTCAACCTCAAGACGTTCATCCGCACGCTCGACGTCCCCGTGCTGGTGGGTGGTTGTGCCAGCCACCGGGCCGCTCTGCATCTCATGCGCACCGGTGCGGCCGGTGTGCTGGTGGGTATCGGCACCGGAGCGAGCTGCGCCAACGGCAATGTGATCGGCGTGGGGGTACCCCAGCCGACCGCCATCGCCGATGCCCGGGCCGCCCGGGCCCGCCACCTCGACGAAACCGGTGTCTACTGTCATGTGATCGCCGATGGTGGCATGCGCAACAGTGGCGACGTGGCCAAGGCCATAGTGCTCGGTGCCGACGCCGTGATGTTGGGTGCCCCGCTCGCCGCGGCCACCGAGGCTCCGGGCCGGGGATGGCACTGGGGACCGTCAGCCGTCCAGATGGTTCTGCCCCGCGGGGCCCGCGTACCGATCGAGCCGACCGGATCCCTCGCCGAGATCCTCACCGGTCCGGCCACCGACAACTCGGGTTCGCGCAACCTCGCCGGCGCGCTCCGCAAGGCCATGGCTGTTTGCGGCTACACCGACCTGAAGTCGTTTCAGACCGCCGAGATGGTTGCCCTGTGAAATCGGCCTCCGCGGCGTCCGCACCGGGCGGTGACGGCGCGTTCGACACGGTGCTCGTGGTCGACTTCGGAGCCCAATACGCCCAGCTCATCGCCCGCCGCGTGCGTGAGGCCGGTGTCTACAGCGAGATCGTCCCGCCGAGCATCGGCGCCGATGAGATCGCACGTCGTGCCCCGAGTGGGCTCATCTTCAGCGGTGGCCCGGCATCGGTGCACGTCGACGGTGCTCCGAGCATCGACCCCGGGGTCTACGACCTCGGCCTCCCGATCCTCGGGATCTGCTACGGAGCCCAGCTGATCGCCCAGCAGAACGGCGGCACGGTCGGTCGCACCGACAGGGGTGAATACGGTCGTACCTCGATGAGTCTCCTCGCCGCCGGCGACGGCACCTCCGGTGGGTGCCTGCTCGGTGGTCTCCCGTCCGAGCAGACCGTGTGGATGAGTCACTTCGACGCCATCGTCGAGGCCCCGAACGACGCATTGGTCCTTGCCGCCACCTCCGACGCCCCCGTGGCCGCATTCGAGGATCGCCGACGGGGTCTCTACGGCGTCCAGTTCCATCCCGAGGTGGTCCACACGCCCCACGGCCAGCACGTGATCCAACAGTTCATCCATGAGGGTTGCGGCCTGGTCGGCGACTGGAACATGTCGTCGGTAATCGACTCGGCGGTCGAGTTGATCCGCACTCAGGTCGGCGACGCCAACGCCATCTGCGGGCTGTCGGGCGGTGTTGATTCGGCCGTGGCCGCGGCGCTCGTTCATCGGGCCATCGGTGATCAGCTCACGTGTGTGTTCGTCGACACCGGCCTGATGCGTCTCGACGAGGGGACCCAGGTGATCGAGACCTTCGGCCGTCACATGGGCATTCGGCTGATCAGCGTCGACGCGGGGGAGCGGTTCTTCGCCGCGCTCGTCGGGGTCACCGAACCCGAGGCCAAACGCAAGGCCATCGGTGAGCTGTTCATCCGGGTGTTCGAGGACGCCAAGGCCGAGCTCGACGATGCGGCGTTCCTGGTGCAGGGCACGCTCTACCCGGACGTGATCGAATCGGGCAACGAACACGCGGCCACCATCAAGAGTCACCACAACGTGGGCGGCCTCCCCGACGACATCGACTTCGCCCTCGTCGAACCGCTGCGCAGCCTGTTCAAGGACGAGGTCCGCAGGCTCGGAAGCGAACTCGGCCTTCCCGACGAGATCGTCCTGCGCCAGCCGTTCCCCGGGCCCGGCCTCGCCGTGAGGATCATCGGGGAGGTCACCCCCGAAAAGGTCGCCACCCTTCAACACGCCGACCACATCGTGCGTGAGGAGCTGAGGCGGGCCGGTCTCGAAGGCGAGATCTGGCAGTCGTTCGCGGTGCTCGCCGACATTCGTTCGGTGGGGGTGATGGGCGACGAGCGAACCTACGGTCATCCCATCATCATCCGGGCGGTCACCAGTGAGGATGCCATGACCGCCGACTGGGCCCGTATCCCCTACGACGTGCTCGAGACCATGAGCAGTCGGGTCATCAACGAGGTGCCCGGCATCAACCGCGTCGCCTACGACATAACCTCCAAGCCCCCGGGAACCATCGAGTGGGAGTGACCATCGAATGGAAGTGAACATCGAACCAGCCGACGCCTACCAGGTCGCGGCCGGTCTGCTCGGTGAGACCATCACGTCGCTCACCGATCAGGAATGGGACCTGCGGTGTGGCCCCGACGAACTCACCATCGCCCAGGCCGTGGCCTGGGTGGTGGTGGGCGATTCCCAGATCACCGCCGCCGCCGAACGGGGCCGGCTCGACGAAATCGAAGAGATCGACGCCGGTGTGCTCGGCCCGAACCTGGTGGCCACCTGGCGAGGCACCGCGGTGGCCGCCATATCGAGCATCCGGAACGTGCGCTCCCTCGACATCTCGGTCGACCATCCGAGTGGTCGGCTGGCGTTCGGCGATCTTGTCGGCCAGCGGGTCAGCGAGAACCTGGTGAGATCCTGGGACATAGGTCGGGCCGTGGGGCGCGACATCGAGATTCCCGGTGATCTCGCCGAGTGGTGTCTCGGCTTCTGGACCGCGCACGCCGAAGCGGTCATGGGCGGCGGTGTCCTGCCCAACCGTCCGATCGAACCGCCGGCCGAGGCCGACGCGCCCACCCGGCTCCTGGCGTTCACCGGCCGCATCGCCTGATCCGGAGCCGCGCCGCCCCACGTGACCTGGTGGGCCGGGGACTCAGCGGCCGGCCAGCCGTTCGACCACCGGGGCGAGCGTCTCGATCGAGTCGGCCGACCAGGTCACGTAGCTGAACCCCCAGCGGTCGCGCCACGTGCGGATCATGTCGACCATCTGATCGATCGTTCCGACGAGCACGTGGGGCATGGTGACGGCATCGTCGGCCGTGATCATGAACCCCGGGGCGATGGCGGCGATGAGACTGTCGCGATCGTCGGTGACCGAGGTGAGGTGAACCCGCGTCTGGAGTTCGATCGAGTCGAAACGTCGGCCGGCCGCGTCGCGGATCACGGCGATCTTGCGGTCGGTGGCCGCCGCCGACCCGCTCGCACCGACTCCGGCATCGATCACCCCGGCCTTGAGGTCGAAGTTGACCCCGATGATGTCGGCCTCGCGGGCCGCCAGCGACAACAACTTGGGCCCGCCTCCGGCCACCATCAGCTTCGGGTGGGGCCTACGGGTCGGCAACGGCAAAGAGTCGAGACCTTCGATCGTGTAGTGGTCGCCGTGGAAATCAAATGGCCCGTCGGCGAAACACCCCTTGAGAACGGTGATGGCCTCGGCCAGCCGTGCGATGCGAACGCCCGCACCGTCCTTGGTGATGCCGGCGCGCTGGTAGTCGGTGGTCTGCCAGCCGGCGCCGATACCGAACTCGAGCCGTCCGTTGCTGAGACGGTCGAGGGTGGCCAACTCCTTGGCCAGAACCACGGGATGGCGGTAGTCGTTGGCGAGTACCAGGCTGGTGAGGGCAAGGTCGGCGGTGGCGACCGCCACGGCGGTCAGCCCGACGAGGGGGCCGCACTGCTCATCGAGATGGTCGGGCAGGCTGATGCCGTGGTAGCCGAGCTCCTCGGCCCGCAGGGCGGTGGTGACGAGAGTCCGGGGGTCGCCTATGGGGCCGAGACTCACCGAGAACTTGAACGGGTGTGACATGCCGAGAAGCTAGCGGCGCCGCGGTGTTCACCGTGTGTTCACCCGGGGGCGGGTCGGTGTTAACCGGTGACAGGCACACTTTGACACCGGGCTGTTCCGACCGCCGGATTACACTCCCGCATGACGCAACGACCGGACCCGACAGGACCGCGATGAGCATGGCAGATGACGACATTCGCCCCGCCTTGGCCGAGCGGGTCGATGATATTGCGGTGACCGACGACGTCGAGGTATTCGAGGTCACCGGTCTCGCGGTCCGCTACGACGAGGTCACGGCGATCTCCGAGGTCGATCTCACGATCTGCGAGCGTGAGATCACTGCGTTCATCGGTCCTTCGGGGTGCGGGAAATCGACCGTACTGCGTTGTTTCAATCGCATGAACGATCTCATCGACTCGGCCCACGTCGAGGGTTCCGTGCTGTATCACGGTGTCGATCTCTACGATCCCCGGGTCGACCCGGTGGTCGTGCGGCGCCGAATCGGAATGGTTTTCCAGAAGCCCAACCCGTTCCCGAAATCGATATACGACAACATCGCCTACGGCCCCCGAATCGCCGGCATCAAGGCCGATCTCGACGGCATTGTCGAGCAGTCGCTGACCCGCGCCGGTCTCTGGGACGAGGCCAAGGATCGTCTGCGCACCTCGGCTCTCGGCTTGTCGGGCGGGCAGCAGCAGCGCCTTTGCATCGCCCGGGCCATCGCCGTCAGCCCCGACGTGCTGCTCATGGACGAGCCGTGCTCCTCCCTCGATCCGATCGCCACGGGACGCATCGAGGAGCTGATGCGCGAGATCAAGAACGACTACACGATCATCATCGTCACCCACAACATGCAACAAGCCGCCCGGGTGAGCGACCGTACCGCCTTCTTCACCGCCGAGGTGCACGGCCCCACCGGTCAGCGTCGTGGCCGGCTCGTCGAGTTCGACAACACCGGCACGATCTTCTCCAACCCGGCCGACGAACGTACCGAGGCCTACATCACGGGTCGGTTCGGCTGATGGGTCCTGGAGACGTTTCGATCGACGTGGAGGGCCCCGACGATGTCTGAGATACGTACGAGTCTCGACGAACGTCTCGAGGAAATCGAGACCGCGCTGCTCGACATGGCCGAGGAGGTCGCCGTACGGATCGGCGAGGTCACGTCGGCTCTTCTCGAAGGTGATGTCAACGCCGCCGACGAGCTGATCCGGTCGGACGACGACATGGACCTGGCGTCGATGCAGGTCGCGGAGAACTGCATCGACACGATCGTGCGTGAGGCTCCGGTGGCCGGCGACCTGCGCCTCGTGCTGTCGGCCATGCATCTCAACAGCGAGATCGAACGCAGCGGCGACCTCACGACCAACATCGCCAAGGCCATCGGGCGCCTCCAGGGGGCCCGCACCGACGAGCGGGTTCGCGACCTCATCGTCCAGATGTCGGTGCAGGCGCAGCTCCTGTTCCGGCGGGCGGCGGAATCGTTCGCCAACCGTGACGCCGAACTGGCCGAGTCGATCGATGAGCTCGACGATGTCCTCGACGATCTCCATGTCAGATACATCCAGACCGTCATCCAGGATGCCCGGCGGGGCACCCTCGAGCCCCAACAGTCATTGCAGTTGGCGCTGGTCGGGCGGTTCTACGAGCGCATCGGCGACCACGCCGAGAACATCGGCGAGCGGGTGCGCTACATCATCACCGGGTGGCTGCCCGAAGCCCAGGCCGCCGAGCGGGCACGCGAGCGACACGTGGCGGTTTCGCCCGTCGACGAACCGTTGCGCAACCGGGGTATCGCGGTGATCGAGTCGATCGCCGAGAACCGTCGAATCGATGTGATACGTCGTGATTTCGTGGCCAATGTCTCGCACGAACTCAAGACACCCATCGCCGCGATGAGCCTCCTCGCCGAGACGCTCGCCGGAGAGGACGACCCCGAAGACCGCAACCGCCTGGCCGACATGCTTCACCGGGAATCGAAGCGGGTCGAGGCGATCATCGACGACCTGCTCGAGCTGAGCCGACTCGACGAATCCGATGGCGACTTCGCGCCGGTGAGTATCGACGAGATCGTGTCGAGAAGCATCGACTCCACCCGTTCGTTCGCCGATGCCAACCGGATCGAGCTCGCCACGGTGGGTGTCCCGAGCGGTATCACCATCACCGGCGACCGACGCCAACTAGTGAGGGCGATCACCAATCTGCTCGACAACGCCATCCGCTACTCCGACCCCGACACCCGCGTGTCGCTCGCTGTCGACGATCTCGACGACACCGTCGACATCTCGGTTCGCGACTCCGGCATCGGTATCCCGCGCCCCGATCTCGAACGAATCTTCGAACGCTTCTACCGTGTCGATCGGGCCCGCAGCCGTGAGACCGGTGGTACCGGCCTCGGCCTGTCGATCGTGCGTCACGTGGTCGGCAAGCACGGCGGAAAGGTCGTGGTCGAGTCGAAACCTGGTCAGGGTTCGATCTTCTCGATGCGCATACCCAAACAACGAGTCGGGGACTGATGGCCGAGCTGGTCTCCGTGCTGGTCGTCGACGACGAACCGGCGTTTCGTGAGGGGCTGCGCCAGGCGCTGCGAAAGGAGGGGTTCGCGGTCCACCTCGCGGCCGACGGTGAGCAGGCGCTCGACATGTTCAGATCGGTGGCGCCGGATCTCGTCCTGCTCGACGTGATGCTGCCCCGCATGTCGGGTATCGACGTCTGCCGTGAGATTCGAGCCGCCGGGCCGACCCCGGTCATCATGGTGTCGGCACGAAACGAGGAGATCGATGCCGTCGTGGCTCTCGAGGTGGGGGCCGACGACTACGTGGCCAAGCCGTATCGGGTCCGCGAATTGGTGGCCCGAATGCGTACCGTGCTGCGTCGTTCCGGCCCCGACCTGTCCGTCGCCGAGCAGCATGGCGGCCGGATCTGCGTCGACGACCTCGTTCTCGATCACGAACGACACGAGGTCAGGCTCCGAGGCGACGAAGTGCAGTTGCCGCTCAAGGAGTTTCAGCTCCTCGAGGTGCTGATGGAGAACGTCGGCATCGTTGTCACCCGTGACACCCTCATCGACCGGGTATGGGGCTACGACTACATCGGCGACACCAAGACCCTCGATGTCCACGTGAAACGTCTGCGGGCCAAGATCGAGACCGACGCCGGCCATCCCGAGCGAATCGTCACCATAAGGGGACTCGGATACAAGCTGACAGCACCCCGTCCCGCCTGAACCCCCCCTTGCCTTTCTTGTCGGCCTTGCGCCCGAGTTTCGGGGAAGGAGGAGAGGGATAGGGTGACCCGAGTGTCTGAATCCCCCCTTCTCAGCGGGCTCAATCCGTCGCAGCTCGATGCCGTGGTCCACAGCGGAGGGCCCTTGTTGGTCATCGCCGGGGCAGGATCGGGCAAGACCCGCGTGCTCACCCACCGCATCGCCCACCTGATCACCGCACGCGGTGTGTCGCCGTTCGAGATCCTGGCCATCACCTTCACCAACAAGGCCGCCGAAGAGATGAAGTCGCGTGTGGCGGCGCTGGTCGGGCCGGTCGCCGAGAAGATGTGGGTGTCGACGTTTCATTCGGCGTGCGTGCGGATGTTGCGGCGCGATGCCCGACTGCTCGGCTACCCGTCGGGGTTCTCGATCTACGACCAGGCCGACGCCGTGCGGCTCGTCGGATACGTCATCCGCGACCTCGGACTCGACACCAAGCGTTTCGCCCCCCGGGCCGTTCATGCCTCGATTTCGAACGCCAAGAACGACAACGTCTCCGTCGCGGTCTACGCCGACTCGGCCGGCCAGATATTCGAACGCCGCATCGCCGACATCTACGCGGAATACCAGCGGCGTCTGCTGGCGGCCGGAGCCATGGACTTCGACGATCTCCTGATGAACACCGTGGTGCTGCTCAGATCCGATCCCGAGGTCCTTCGTCACTGGCGACATCGGTTCTCCCACGTCCTGGTCGACGAATACCAGGACACCAACCCGGTCCAGAACGAGCTGGTGCTCATGCTGACCGAGGAACACCGCCAGGTCACGGTGGTGGGTGACAGCGACCAGTCGGTCTACCGGTTCCGGGGCGCCGACATCCGCAACATTCTCGAGTTCGAAAAAGCGTTCCCCGACGTCACGGTGGTGCTGCTCGAGCAGAACTACCGCTCGACCCAGAACATTCTCGATGCCGCCAACGCGGTGATCTCGAAGAATTACGGCCGTGCCCCCAAGGAACTCTGGACCGATCAGGGTGCCGGCGACACCATCGTGCGCTACCACGCCGACGACGAGTCCGACGAGTCGCGGTACGTGGCGAGCGAAATGGTGCGGCTCCACGACGATCATCAGATGTCGTGGGGCGAGATGGCGGTCTTCTACCGCACCAACAGCCAGTCACGGGTGCTCGAGGAGTACCTCATCCGAGCGGGGATCCCCTACAAGGTCGTGGGTGGCACCCGCTTCTACGACCGCCGCGAGATCCGCGATGCGGTTGCCTTCATGCGGTCCGTGATCAACCCGTCCGACGAGGTGAGCCTCAAGCGAGTCGTCAACGTGCCCAAGCGGGGTGTGGGCGACTCGTCGATCTCGCGCGTCGACTCGTGGGTCTCCGCCGGCGGTGTAACTTTCCATGAGGGTCTGCGCAGACACGACGAGGCCGGAGTGTCGGGTCGGGCTGCCACCGGCATCACCCGGTTCATCGAGATGACCGACGAGGTGCGGGGGCTCGAACTCGGACCGGCGCATCTGCTGGAGGAGATCCTGGAGCGGTCGGGCTATCTCGACGAGCTACGGGCCCAGCCGGGCGTCGAGTCCGAGGGGCGACTCGAGAACCTGTCCGAACTCATGGGCATGGCCCGTGAGGCCGACAGCATCGACGAGTTCCTGGAACACGTCGCCCTGCTGAGCGACACCGACGATCTCGATGACTCCGAATCAACCGTTACCCTCATGACACTCCATGCCGCCAAGGGGCTCGAGTTTCCGGTCGTGTTCATCGTCGGGATGGAAGACGGTGTGTTCCCCCATATCCGCTCGCTCGGTGAGCCCGCCGAGCTCGAGGAGGAACGCCGACTCGCCTATGTCGGTATCACCAGGGCAGAGAAACGTCTGGTGCTGACCAGCGCCTGGAGTCGGATGCTCCACGGCATCACCCAGTACAACCCCCCGAGTCGATTCATCGAGGAGATTCCCTCGGAGCTGATCGACGAGGTCGGCGGGTCGGCCGGATTGCGGTCGCGTCGTGATCGCGTCTCGACCGGCTCTGCGGGCCGGCTACCCGGGGCGTCTCGTGACCGCATCGTCGAGGCCGCGGCCCGCCGTGCTGCCCGCCCGACCCCTTCGGGGGCGCAGCACATCGGCCTTCGGGTCGGCGACGATGTCAGGCACGCGAAGTTCGGCGACGGCGTGGTGCTCGACATCACCGGCACCGGCGACCACGCCGAGGCCCGAGTCAATTTCCCGGGCGTGGGCGAGAAGCATCTCCTGCTCTCCTGGGCGCCGCTCGAGAAGATCTGAGCCGGCTTCGACCGCCGCCGGTGCCGGCCTCCGGGGCTGATCTCAGGAGTCGTGGACTCGGATCCGCAGGCGCTTGTTGCCCTTGCCCTTGGATTCGGTCTTCACCACCTCGAATCTGCCGATCTCGTCGGTCGACAACACGTGGGTTCCACCGTCGGCCTGCTTGTCGAGGCCGACGATGTCGACCACACGGATCTCACCGACCGCCTCGGGGATGAGGTTGACCTTGGTGCGGATGAGATCGGCGTCGAGGACCGCCGTCTCCCGGGGAAGGAAAGACACCTCGACGGGTCGGGCGGCGGCGATCTCGGCGTTGACAAGGTCGGTGACACGGCCGGCGAAGCCATCGGGCAGCGGGCTGAACTCGAAGTCCATGCGAGCCGACAACGGCTCCATGTTGCCCCCCGTGACGGGCTTGCCCCATTCGTTCCAGATGACGCCGCAGAGAATGTGAAGAGCGGTGTGGGTGCGCATCAACCGATGGCGCCGCGGCCAGTCGATCTCGCATTCGACACCGGTGCCGACCTCGGGAAGGGGGTCGCCGTCGGCGATGGTGTGCCACACGAGCGGGCCACGACCGGTGACGTCGGTGACCTCGGCTTCTTCGGTACCCCACGAAATACGGCCGGTGTCGTGGGGCTGGCCGCCACCGGTGGGGTAGAAGGCGGTGGCGTCGAGGGCGATTCGGCCGGCCGGGTCGACCTCGACCACCTCGGCACGAAAGCTCCGCAACTGCGAGTCGCGTAGGTAGAGACGCTGGGTGGTGGTCACTGGCCCTCCTGCTGGTCCTGTGAGGTGAGATTGATGTCGACCCGCAACGAACCGCGGTTGTCGATGAACACCGGGTACCGGGTCACGCCGTCACCGGTGGCATCGACGGTGGCATCGGAACGGGTGAGGGAATCGTCGATGGTCGTCAACTCGAAAAACCCTCTCGTCTCGTTTCGCCGGAAGAAGCAGCCGCGGGGCTGATCGGCGGGCCGGGCCTCGAACCAATACCAACCGACCGTGGGGTCGTCACCGAGGTGGTTGAGGATGATGTCGCGTCGCCCACGTCGGAGTAGAGAAGAGGACCGTTGTCGACGATCTCGGCTGCGATCCGGCCCGCGGCCCCGGCGTCGAAGTCGGTGTCACCGACCTGGAACTTGACGTTGCTCCCCGAACCGGCCGGCCAGATGACCCCGGCCCCGAGGAGCAGCGCCACGACGACGCCCGCCATGCCGACCACGACGGCGCTTCTGGCGTTGATCTGCGGTCCCCGTGCGACGGGCATTTCTATCTCCCTCGGATGTGGGTTTACGGGGTTGGAGGTGCCTAGTATCGCCGCTGTGTCTGCCGGCCGTCGCTTTGGCCCGCGCTCACGTCGTTCCCCGCGAAATCGAGCCTGGAGGCCATACCGGTGGATCTGTTCGAACACCAGGGCAAGGAGTTCTTCGCCCACTACGGAATGCCGGTTTCTCCCGGCGAGATCGCCTTCACGGTCGACGAGGCGGTGGCCGCCGCCCAGCGTCTCGGCACCCCGGTGATGGTCAAGGCCCAGGTCCACGCCGGCGGACGCGGCAAGGCCGGTGGTGTCAAGTTCGCCGCCGATCTCGACGCCGTTCGCGAGCACGCCGGCAACATCCTCGGCCTTGACATCAAGGGCCATGTGGTGAAGCGCCTCCTCATCGAGCAGGCTTCCGACATCGCCGACGAGTACTACGCCAGCTTCACCCTCGATCGCTCCGCCAAGTTGCATCTCGGCATGCTGTCGCGGCAGGGAGGCGTCGAGATCGAGACCGTCGCCGTCGAGAATCCCGAGGCCATCGCCAAGATCTGGATCGACCCGGTCGACGGACTGACCGAAGCGGCCTGTCGCGACTGGGTGGCCGCCGCCGAACTTCCCGCCGCCGCGGTCGAGGGCTCGGTCGATGTTCTTCAGAAGCTCTACACGGCCTACGTCCAGGGCGACGCCGACATGGTCGAGATCAACCCCTTGATCCTCACCGAACAGGGCAAGGTCCACGTGCTCGACGCCAAGGTCACCCTCGACGGCAACAGCGAGTATCGCCACCCCGAATACGAGCAGTACGACTCCACCCAGGTACGCGACGAGCGTGAGGCCGCGGCCCACGCCCACGGCCTCCAGTACGTGGGCCTCGACGGCACGGTCGGTGTGATCGCCAACGGTGCCGGCCTCGCCATGAGCACCGTCGATGTCGTCAATCAGGCCGGTGGACAGGCCGCCAATTTCCTCGACATCGGTGGCGGCGCCAACGCCGACGTGATGTCGGCGGCGCTCGAGGTCATCAACAACGACCCGGCCGTGAAGTCGATCTTCATCAACATCTTCGGCGGCATCACCCGCGGCGACTTGGTCGCCGAGGGGATCATCGAGGCCATGAAGCGAGTCGAGATCGACTCGCCGATCGTGATTCGCCTCGATGGCACCAACGCCGTCGAGGGCCGCCGGATCCTCGAACCCAGGCTCGGCGACGGCCTGATGATGGAAGACACCATGCTCAGCGCCGCCCGTCGTGCGGTCGAGCTGGCCGAGTGATCACCGCGACGAGGGCCGACCGAACCCCATGACCAAGGAACCAACATGAGCATCTTCGTCGACGAGAACACCAAGGTCGTCTACCAGGGCCTCACCGGCTCGCAGGGCAGCTACTACGGGCGTCTCAACGCCGAGTACGGCACCCAGGTCGTGGCCGGCACCAACCCCAGAAAGGCCGGCACCGAGGTCAACGGCGTGCCGATCTTCGCCAACGTCGTCGAGGCCGTCGAGGCCACCGGTGCCACCGCGAGCTGCATATTCATTCCGGCGGCCGGGGTGAAGAGCGCGGTGATGGAAGCCGCGGAGGGAGGCGTCGAGTTGATCGTCGCCATCACCGAGGGAGTCCCGGCCCATGACGAGGCCTGGTTCTTCAACAAGCTGAAGCGTGACTTCCCCAACGTGCGACTGCTCGGCCCGAACTGTCCCGGCATCATCAGCCCGGGCAAGTGCAACATCGGTATCACCGCCGGCCACATCGCCAAGCCCGGCGGCCCGGTCGGCATCGTGAGCCGTTCCGGCACCCTCACCTACCAGGCCCTCTACGAACTCAAGCAAAACGACATCGGCGTCACCACGTGCGTCGGTATCGGTGGCGATCCGGTGCCGGGCACGTCGTTCATCGATTGTCTCGAAGCCTTCGAAGCCGACCCCGAGACCAAGGCCGTCATGATGATCGGCGAGATCGGCGGGTCGGCCGAGGAAGAAGCGGCCGAGTTCATCAAGAACAGGATGACCAAGCCCGTTTCCAGCTACATCGCCGGCGTGACTGCCCCTCCCGGAAAGAAGATGGGTCACGCCGGAGCCATCGTGTCGGGCGGCAAGGGCACCGCGGCGGCCAAGATGGCGGCCCTCGCCGACGCCGGTGTGTCGGTCGGCAACAACCCGACCGAGGCCGGTGAGCTGATGGCCGAGATCGTGGTCGGCCTCTGAGTCGATTTCGCCTGGCCGCCGTGCTGCTGACGCTCGCCCTGCTGGCGTCGGCCTGCTCCGACTCTTCCGCGCCGGACGGCGATGCCGCGGCGCTTCCGGTGCTCGAGACGTCGACGACATCGACGACCACCGCCACCACGACGACATCGTCCACCACGACGACCACCACTCTGGCGCCACCCCAGCCGCTGGTCCTCGACGACACCGGCGTGGCGGTCAACGGCCAGACCCATGGTGCCGTGATCGCCGACTCGGGATGGGTGCTGCCGGTACTGGGCGGAGTGGGCGACGGCTGGCGGGTATGGACCCCTTGCGCCAACGAGGCCGACATCACAGAGGGCAGGTACGTCGAGTCGGTCGATGTGGTCCTCGATCCCGGCCACGGCGGTCCGAGCGAGCCGGGAGCCACCGGCCACGGCGGCGTTCACGAAGCCGAACTCGACCTGGAGATCGCCAAGCGCATCGCGGTCGCACTCGAGGCCGCCGGATACTCGGTGGTGCTGACCCGTAGCAGCGACGTGAGGCTGCCGATCGTCACCCGGGCCGAGATTGCCAGGTCGCTGTCGCCCCGCGCCTTCATCTCGATCCACCTCAACGCCGGCATCGACGCGCCGAGCCCCGGCCCCGGGACCGAGATGTATTTCCAGCTCGCCGACCCGGAATCGCGGCGGCTGTCGGGGCTGCTCTACGAGGAAACCACTGCCGCGTTGAGCACCCACGACATCGCCTGGGTGTCGATGTCGGACGCCGGGGCGATGGCCCGACCCAACCGCGCCGGAACCGACTACTACGGCGTCCTGCGCCGGCCGGGCCCGGTCACCAGCGTGCTGGCCGAGATCGCATACATCTCCAACCCCGGCGAGGCGGAGCTGTTGTCGACCCGGAAGGCCCAGGACGAGGTGGCCGCAGCCATGGCCCGGGCGTTCGATCGCTGGGTCCACACGACCGATCCCGGCAGCGGTTACACCGACAATCCGATCTTTCGCGGCTACGGACCGTCGGGCGCCGGATTCACCGAGGGATGCGTGGATCCATCCCTGCCATGAGCGGCGCCCGATCGGTCAGACGGACCGATCGGGCGCCAACGGTGTTACGACGGTCAGCGACCGCGGTCAGAATTGACTGGGTGGAGCCGCGGGCGTCGATCCG
The DNA here is from genome assembly GCA_003231645.1 of Acidimicrobiia bacterium. Taxonomy (GTDB): domain Bacteria; phylum Actinomycetota; class Acidimicrobiia; order Acidimicrobiales; family Aldehydirespiratoraceae; genus SZUA-87. The sequence continues at coordinate 51,164 of QIIW01000134.1, forward strand.
GTTCCGGCGGCCTGGATGTCCATGATGGCACCGGCGACCACGACACCGGAGGCGATCCAGCCCAGCAGGATGCCGATTCCGGTGGAACTACCGAACTGCAGTCCGAACGTGATCAGGAACGCCGCAAGGCCGAGCATGCAGTAGATCTGATCCCGCGTGAAGCTGAGAATCTCGTCGGGAAGCGAGACGTTCGCGAACTTCGTCGCCACGGTGCCGCCGGCAACCACGATGCCGATCACAGCCACGAAAATGCCGGTCAGCCCGTATGCCTCGGTCGACCATCCGCTGATGGTGCCGAACCCGGTGTCGAGCCACGCCAGGAAGGTGGAGATCAGCATCACTGCACCACCGGCAATGAGCATGATCGTGCTCGGCTTGATGTCTTCTTTCATGTCTGCCTCCGTTGTGGCCTGTCGACTGTGGCAACGGTAACGCACCATCGCCGAAGGGACAGGGTTGGGGGACCGGAGGTTCGCCCGGGGCGGGCGGGCTGCTATGTTCGCCGCGATGGCACAGCAACGACGTGCGCTTCTCTCGGTGTTCGACAAGACCGGAATCGTCGAACTGGCCGGCGGACTCGATGAACTCGGTTGGCAGTTGATCTCGAGCGGTGGCACCGCCCGAACGATCGCCGAGGCCGGGATTCCGGTCGTCGATGTGGCCGACTACACCGGGTCCCCGATCATGCTCGGGCACCGTGTGGTCACCCTCCATCCCCGGATCCACGGCGGCATCCTGGCCGACCGCGACAATCCCGAGCATCTGGCCGATCTCGAGGCCAACGGGATCGACCCGATCGACCTGGTGGTGGGAAACCTCTATCCGTTCGCGATCGAGCCGGGCATCGAGATGATCGACATCGGTGGGCCCACCATGGTGAGGGCGGCGGCGAAGAACCACGCCCATGTGGGTGTGGTCGTCGACCCCGGCGACTATCCGGTGGTGCTCGACGAGTTGCGCCGCGAGGGTCGGCTCACCGACCCGACCCGCCGGCGTCTGGCGCGTGCCGCGTTCGCCCACACCGCGGCGTATGACGCGGCGATCGTCGGTTGGTTCGACGCCGACGGACCGGAGCCCGAGCGGCTCGCCCCCACGATCCACCTGGCTCTGGAGCGCACCCGTGAGCTCAGATACGGCGAGAACCCCCACCAGGCGGGTGCGCTCTACCGGGTGGCGGGTTCGCCGAGCATGTGGGACACCGTCGAGCAGTTTTCGGGGGTCGCCCTCAGCTACCTCAACATCTTCGACGCCGACGCGGCCTGGCGGCTGGCCCACGATCTCGGCGGAGAACCGACCGTGGCCATCATGAAGCACGCCAATCCGTGCGGCTGCGCGGTGGCCGACACCACCGCCGACGCCTACCGCCGGGCGTTCGAATGCGATCCGCGCAGCGCATTCGGCGGAATCGTCGCCTCCAATCGCCCGATCGATGAGGCCATGGTCGAGGCCATGGAGGCCGCGGCCCAAGCCGATGTGGTGATCGCCCCGGGCTACGCCGACGGTGTGGTCGACCGGCTGATCTCGAGGCGCAAGAACACCCGCATCCTGAAAGCCGATCCTCCCGCCGGCGGATTCAGAATCGAGCTGCGCCAGATAGCAGACGGTTTTCTCGTCCAGCAGGCCCACGGGTTCGTGGCCGGACCCGCCGACTGGAAGGTGGTCACCCGACGTCATCCGACCGATGCCGAGATGGCCGACGCCGCGTTCGCATGGAGGGTGTGTGGTCACGTCACCTCCAACGCCATCGTGCTGGCCAAGGATCGTGTGGCATGGGGGATCGGGGCCGGCCAACAGAACCGTGTCGAGGCCGGCCAGATCGCGGCCGGCAAAGCCGACGGTCGGGCATCCGGAGGCGCCTGCGCCAGCGACGCGTTCTACCCGTTCCCCGACGGCATACACGCCGCGGCCGACGCCGGTGTCGCCGTGATCGTGCAACCGGGCGGTTCCATCGGCGACGACCGGACGATCGCCGCGGCCGACGAGCGTGAGGTGGCGATGATCTTCACCGGCGAACGCCAATTCCTTCACTGATCCATGGCCGAAGAGCAGGCACCGGAAGGCGCTCACGAACCCGAGAAGAAGCAGGCGAAGAGCCGGGAGTGGGCGCTGCGTGTCGGCGCCCGGCGCTCCTCGGTGTGGTTCTTCCGGTTCATCCGCCGCATGATCATCCTCTTCATCTTCCCGTGGCTCAGGGTCACCTCGGAGGGGGCCCACAACCTCAACCTGGGTGGCCCGGTGATCATCGCGCCGTCCCACCGTTCGGCCCTCGATGCACCGATCATCGCGGGGGTCGGCCACCGTCGCATGAGGGCCCTCGGTAAGCAGTCGCTGTTCGTGAACCCGGTGGCAGCGTGGGTGGTGGCGGCCCTCGGCGCGATACCACTGCGCCGGGGAGAGGCCGACCGTGACGCCATGAAATCGGCTCGTGACATCCTCGACAGCGGTGAGGCGATGATCGTCTTTCCGGAGGGAACCCGTCAGAGCGGACCGCGGGTGGCCGAGGTGTTCGACGGCACCGCCTATCTGGCGTCGAAGACGGGAGCGCCGATCGTGCCGGTCGGTATCGCCGGTACCGAGACGGCCCTTCCCCCCGGGGCAAAGTTCATCCATCGTTCGCGGGTGGCTGTCGTGGTGGGCGAACCGATCAGAGTGCCCCAGGGCCGCATGAGCAGGCCGGCAATGCGCGAGTTGAGCGGAAGGATCACCACCGACCTGCAGGCCGCCCTCGATCGCGCCAACGAATTGATTCGTCCCGACTGACGGCACCGTCCCACCGACGCCAAGTGGCCCCACGCTGCCATGATGGGCCTCTGGCTAATGTCTACCGTCGTCGTCGTGCCCTCGATTCGTGGCCTCATCGAAGCCCACCGGACTCTGTCGTTCGAGTTCTTTCCGCCCAAGTCGCAGGCCGCGGCCTCCGGCCTGCGCGCCACCATCGACGTGCTGGAGAAGCTCGAGCCCGACTTCGTTTCCATCACCTACGGGGCCGGTGGCACCACCCGCGAGACCACCCGCGACACGGTCATCGAGTTGTGCTCCGACCGACGGTTTCCGGCCATGCCCCACCTCACGTGTATCGGCCACTCCTACGCCGAGATCTACGACCTCGTCGACGACTATCAGGCCGAGGGGGTCGGCAACGTGCTGGCCCTGGCCGGTGACGCGCCCGTCGACGGCTCCCCCGATCCCGGCGATTTCCGTTACGCGCTCGAACTCATCGATGCGGTGCGAGAACGAACCGACATGTGCATCGGTGTGGCGGCGTTCCCCGAGGTCCACCCCCGCTCGGAGTCGCGCCGAAGCGATCGCCGCCATCTGGCGGAGAAACTGTCCGCAGCCGATTTCGGTATCACCCAGTTCTTCTTCGATCCCGACGACTACTTCCGCATGGTCGACGAGCTGGCGGCCCTGGGTTGTGAGCAGCCGGTCCTGCCCGGGGTGATCCCGGTGCTCAATCCGGTGTCGGTGAAGCGTTTCGCCGACATGAACGGCACCAAGACCCCGGCCGCCCTGTGGGACGCGGTGAGTGGAGCCTCGGATCCGGACGAGCGGCTGGAGATAGCGGTCGCCGCCGCCACGGAGTTGATTGTCAAACTGCTCGATGGCGGAGCACCGGGCATTCACCTCTACTCGCTCAACCAAGCGAATGCCGTGGTGAGAATCTGCGACCGAATCGATCTGCAACGAGGCATCTGAGGCTCGGCAGCGCCGCTACGATCGCCCCCATGGCAGAAAAGATCACAATGCAGAGCGACGGCACCCTCACGGTGCCGGACGAGCCGACAATCCCCTTCATCGAAGGCGACGGCATCGGAATCGACATCTGGCCGGCGGCGAAGTCCGTGCTCGACGTCGCAGCCGCGAAATATGGCAAGAAGGTGGAATGGAAGGAGGTGCTCGCCGGCGAAAAGGCCTTCAACGAGACCGGTGACTGGCTTCCCGAAGACACCATAATGGCGTTCCGTGAATACCTGATCGGCATCAAGGGCCCCCTCACCACGCCGATCGGTGGCGGCTTCCGCAGCCTCAACGTGGCCATCCGCCAGATTCTCGACCTCTACGTTTGCCTGCGGCCGGTCCGATGGTTCCAGGGGGTACCGTCGCCGGTGAAGCGCCCGGATCTCGTCGACATGGTGATCTTCAGGGAGAACACCGAGGACATCTACTCGGGTCTCGAGGTCGAGGCCGGCACACCAGAAGCACTGAAGATGATCGAGTTGCTCCGCGACGCCTTCGGGTGGGAGATCCGTGAGGGATCGGGTATCGGCATAAAGCCGGTCTCGAAGTTCGGCAGTCAGCGACTTCAGCGGGCGGCGATCGAGTACGCGGTCGAGCGCAAACGCAAGCGGATTCACTGGGTCCACAAGGGCAACATCATGAAATTCACCGAGGGCGCGTTCCAGAAGTGGGGCTACGAACTGGTCCGGGAGGAGTACTCCGACGTGGCGGTGGGTTGGAACGACTGCGGCGGCGACCCCGGTGACAAGATCCTCGTGCAGGATGCCATCGCCGATATCGCTCTACAACAGGTGCTCACCCGGCCGGCCGAGTTCGACATCATCGCCACCCTGAACCTCAACGGAGACTTTCTGTCGGATGCGCTCGCGGCTCAGGTCGGAGGCATCGGGATCGCGCCGGGCGCCAACATCAACTACGTCACCGGTCACGGAGTCTTCGAGGCCACCCACGGCACCGCTCCCAAGTACACCGGCCAGGACAAGGTCAACCCGTCGTCGTTGCTTCTGTCGGGTGTGCTGATGTTCGAGCACCTCGGATGGCGTGACGCGGCCGACGACATCGTTCGTGCCGTCGAGTCGACCATCGGCGACAAGATCGTCACCTACGATTTCGCCCGCCAGATGGAAGGCGCCACCGAGGTCAAGTGCTCCGAGTTCGCGTCGGCCGTGATCGACCGTCTCTGATCACACCGGCTCTTCGATCCGGTAGCGATCGGTCCTGAGATCACGACGGATACGCATGACATCGCCCAGCGTCCGGAAGTAGGCGCTCGGGCGGACCCTGCTGTCATCGCAGTGGGACCAGCTCACCGGCACTTCGAGTACGTGGTAGCCGAGGGCCCTGGCGATGGCCAGGGCCTCGACGTCGAAGGCCCAGCCATCGACCCGGCAACGAGAGAACACCCGGTCGGCGGCATCGCCGGCGAAGACCTTGAAACCCCGTTGCGAGTCCTCGATTCCCGGTAGCACCGCCCGCTGGATGATCCGATTTCCGGTTCGTCCGAGAAACCGTCGCAGCGACGACTGGGGCCGACCGACCAATTCCCGGTGGTGGGCGATCGACCCGATCACCACGGCCGGCTCGATCGGTTCCTGGTCCGCGGCGGCGAGAAGGCGATCGAGTTCGCGGATGTCGGTGCTGTTGTCGGCGTCGAGAAACAGTCGACGGCTGCCCGTGGCGGTCAGCATGCCCAACCTGACGGCCCGGCCCTTGCCGCCGTTGAACGCGTTTCGCACCACCCTCAGGCGGTTGAAGTCGCCGGTCATGGCCTCGACCACCGCGACGGTGCAGTCGGTCGATCCGTCGTCGACCACGATCACCTCGGCGTCCCAGGAGTTGGTTCGGAGATAGTCGGCGATCGACGCCAGGGTCGCCGGTACCCTCGATGCCTCGTTGTAGGCGGGAATGATGATCGACAGATCACGCATGGTCACACCGTTGCCATCTCGAGGGGTTCGCCTGCGGTGGCGTCGGCCCTGACCTCCCGGAGTGTCAGCACGAACACCGCGGCGACGACCGGGGCGAAAGGTGAGAAGCCGACGGTCGAGGCAGCGACCTGCGCGGTGGCGGCGACGATCACCATCGCGACGATCGGCCAGCGGCCCGGGTCGCGCCCGACGAGAACGGCGAGCGTGATGACAATGATCCCGGCGTCGTAGAACATCGTGTGGGGACTCATCAGCACCATGCCCGCAGCCGTGAGTGCCATCAGGAGATCAAGTTCGACCGACCCGGTCCACCACGCGGCGGCCAGGAGCGCGGCGATGACGACGCTCAGCAGGCCTCCGACCACGATCGCCAGTGAGGAGTCGACGCCGAGAAGGGCCTGCAGGAAACCAACGACGGCGACGGCATTGTGCCCGTTGATCCCGGCATCGGCGGACACGAACGGGCCGACGCGGCCGAGCCAGTCCGACACCCACATCGGGCCGAGCATGACGGCATCGACCGTCCAGGTCGCGGCCATCCCGACCGCGGCCCACCCGACCGCCCTGAAGTGGCGGCCGAGAAACAACAGGGCCATCACGGGAAGTGCGTACTGTGGTCGGAACATCAGGAGGGCAACCGCGATGCCGGCCCGTGCTTCGCGTCCGGTGGCCAATGACCGCCACATCCAGGCCAGCAACAGCAGGGTGAGGGCGGTGTTCTGTCCACCTCCCACCGCCATGAAGATCGGGTAGAAGCCGATGACCGAGGCGATGGTGAGGGCGAACCAGCGGTCGATCACCTCGACCATGGGTCTGATCAGCGTCATGGCGGCGACCAGCGCGGCCACCATCAACGCGGTGTGCACCACGTAGGCGAGTCGGTAGTCGAGCAGCGACAGCGGGGCGTAGGCGAGAGCCACCTGGGGGGCGTACGCGAAGGCGAGAAAACCATTCTCGGACCCGAGCAGATCGGTCTGAACGGCAGCCTGGGCGGCGGGGTCGTAGAGGTCGTCGACCTGACCCCGGGCCACCAGCGAACCCGCGGCGTAGAAGGCAGGGAAGTCGCCCCCCACCCGTCCGCTCACGGTCGACGATCCACTACCAAGCCCCACCACGAGCAGAAAGGCCGCGCCCACGACCGCGAGGAACACGCGGGGATAGGTGTGCATCCTCCACTCACGGGTCGAACTGCTGTCGGTTCGGGTCGCCACTTGTTCCATTCGGCCCGTCGGCTCCCGGAGTTAGCGATCAGACCGACTGGTGCTCATCGGCGGCCCGGCGGTCGTGCTTGAGCGTGTACATCGCACGATCGGCGGCCGACATGAGACGTGAGGCGGTGGGATGTTCGACAGTCGAGGCGCTACCGATGCTCACCCGGAGAGATATGAGTTCGTCTCCGGCACAAATCGGCTCGGCCAGTTCGGTGCTGATGCGCTCGGCCATGTCGCCGCCGACGACTCCGGCCGCCCGAGGCAGAACCACCACGAACTCGTCGCCTCCGAGCCGTCCGACCAGATCGTTCGGCCGGATCGACTGCTCGAGCCGTCTGGCCACCTCCACCAGCACTTGATCACCGGCTCCGTGCCCGAGCCGATCGTTCACCTGCTTGAAGCTGTCGAGGTCACAGAAGAGCACCACGACCTCGTGTTGATAGCCGTCGTTCACGAGGGCCTCGAGTTCAGCTATGAGAGCGCGTCGGCTGAGAAGACCGGTGAGCGAGTCGTGATCGGCCATGTGGCGAAGGGCCCGCTGGGTGTCGACGAGGCTGGTGACATCGGTCCCACTGATCACGAAACCGTTGACCAGCGGATCGTCTCTCAGGTCGGAGATCGACATGTCGAGATGCACAGTGGAGTCATCGGGCCTCCGGAACCTGACCGTGACATCGGCCGATCCCTCGATCGCCCGCAAGGTGTCGCGAAAGAGTGCCCGATCGGCGGGAACCATCAGGCTGTCGAGCGACTCGCCGGCCACCACCGCGATGTCACGGCGCAGGCTCCGACTGAGCTCCCCGTTGGCGGTGACGATCGCCCCATCGGCATCGAGCATCATCAACAGCGACGTCGAGTGATGGACGAGAGCCCGTAGAAGATCGGCATCACCCGCCGCCAACTCCAGCCGCCGTCGGTCGGCGACATCGCGTACGACGATGATGACGAACCCGCTGTCTTCGCCGTCCACCCCGGAGTCCGGCGGGGTCGCGGGCACGAAGCGGCCGCGGATCTCGCACTGTCGCCATTTCCCGTTTCCGTCACGGACCCTGATGTCCATGAGTCCGCCCCGGCCCGACTGGGCGACGGTACTGAACGCGTCGAGCGCGGCGGCGTGGTCATCGGGGTGCATGAGGCCGAATGCCGACTCTCCGACCCACTCGTTGCGATCCAGCCCCATCAAGTCGACCGATGCGTCGTTGACCCAGAGCAACGTGCCGAGTTGATCGACGATCACCAGGGCATCGGGAAGCTCGGCAGCGATTCGACCGAGATCGGTCGAGAACGGGGACATGGGGTGTCCATCGGCACGGGGGGGCGATGGTTGAGCCGCCGATCGGGTCCCGACCGATCAGGAAGGGATCAATCCGCCAGCAGCTCGTGGATCCCGGATCCGCCCACGGCATCGAGGGCTCGCCCGGCAGCATCGACACCGGCCTTCGTGGCGACCGAACGCGCATCGTCGCTGTTTCTCGACAGACGGGGAAGGCTGACGGCATCGGGTTGCACGACGAGCACCGGGGTGCCGGCGCGACGGATCGCGTCGACCTCGGAGTCGAGCTTCCGGGAGAACCACGCACGTACCGGGTCGCTGATCCAACTGCGGGTCGATTCGGCCGCGGTCATCGCCGACGACACGATCACCACGTCGAATCCGAGGGGAGCCACGAGATCGGCATTGGTCGACGAATGAAGGCCGCCGTCGACGTATTCGTGGCGACCGATCTTCTTCGGCCGGTAGACGCCGGGCACCGCACACGATGCCTGTACGGCGTCGCCGATCGACACCGTGATGTCGTCACGTCCGAACACCACGCGGTTGCCGTCGTCGCTGCGAACCGCGACCACCCATGTCGGTTGGCTGGTCCACGGGGCCGGATGGAGTTCGGATATCCGTGTGGAGAGCGAGTCGGCACGGCGTCGACCGCGGGGCAGCACTCCGAACGCGAACCGTATCGGGTCGATCTCCCACGGTGGCCAGATCGCCCGGATCGACATGCGAGGCGACATCGGGGCGAGCCGGAAGCCCTCGTCGATCTCGCTCCAGGGCGTGTGGATCCGGCCCAGGACCTCTTCGCCCTGCGCGCTCATCGGCTCACCGAGGTGGTGGGCGGCACGATCGAGGGGAGAGGCGCCGGCGCGAAGTCCGACGGCCGTTGTGGAACCGGCCGAGGTGCCGACGATCAAAGCGGCGTCACGGGCATCGAACCCGGTGTCTCTCATGATTGCGGCAAGCACGCCGGAATGCCACGGGTCGCCGAGCATTCCCCCGGCGCTCAAGACGATGCCAACGCTCAACATCCGCCGCACGCTACAAGGCCTGCGGCCCGTCCGGGCGCAGGCTTGCATCGGGGTCGGGCGCAGCGGCCCGGCCGGTAGCATGAGATGTTTCCCACCCCGGGGGAGTCGAACACGAGTGTCACAGCGGCATCCTGAACTCGACACCGAGCAGGCCTACATCGACTACGCCCACGCGTGCCTCGTGACCTTGAGGGAGCGGGCCGCACGCCTCACCGCCGGTTTCCAGCCCACACGGGGTGGCACCAACCAGGCGAGATTCGAACGGGAGTCGGTGGTCGAGGGGGTCGTTATCCGGCTCAATCAACTCGATGTCGGCGACCGTTCGCTCATATTCGGGCGAATCGACACCGACGGGATCGACGAGAGGTTCTACATCGGTCGCCTCGGTGTCTGGAACGAGGATCAGGACCCCGTGGTGGTCGACTGGAGGGCGCCGGCGGCCGAACCGTTCTACCGGGCCACCGGTCGATCCCCGATGGGCCTGCGGCTGCGCCGACACTTCGCCACCCGTGGACGCACGTTGCTCGGCATTGACGACGAGGTCTTCGGCGGTCGACCCGACGGAGCCGAGGCCAGGCTCGATGCGGGCACCGGACGCGGTCAGGGTGCTCTGATCGCGGCGCTCGAGGCGGGCCGTACCGGTCACCTCGGCGACATCGTCGCCACCATTCAGGGTGAGCAGGACGAGATCATCAGGGCGCCTCATCACGGTGTGATGGTGGTGCAGGGCGGCCCCGGCACCGGCAAGACCGTCGTGGCCCTCCACCGCGCCGCCTACCTCCTCTACACCAACCGTTTCCCACTCGAGGGCCAGGGCGTGTTGGTGCTGGGACCCAATCGGCTCTTCATTGCCTACATCGAGCAGGTGCTGCCATCGTTGGGTGAGGCGGGTGTCCACGTGGCGGTGCTGGCCGATCTGCTGCGTCCCAAGGTGGGTGTCAACAAGCTCGACGACGAGGACGTGGCCAGGATCAAGGGTGACATCGGGATGGCCGAGGTGATCAGCCGGGCGGTGGCCGACCGCGAACGCCCGTTGCGCGATGACCTGGTGGTGGGACTCGGGTTGCAGCGGCTCCGGCTCACCGTCGGTGAATCGAAGCGGATCATCGTCGAGGCGAGCCGCCGGTCGAGGTCACACAATTCGGGTCGCAGGATCGTCGAGGAAGAGCTGTTCGAGGTGCTGGGAGGCAGCGCCCGACGACCGGTCGATCCCTCCGAGGTACGCGACCGTCTGAGAGGCAACCTCGCGGTGCGGGAGGCGCTCGAGTGGATGTGGCCGGTTCTCACGCCGGCCCAGTTGCTTCACGATCTCTACGGCTCGCGAGCCCTGCTCCGTTCGGCCAACGCCGGTCATTTCACCGATGCCCAGATCCAGTTGCTCCATCGGGCACGCAGCCCCCACGCCGATGAGGTCGTCTGGCGATTCCAGGACGTGCCCCTGCTCGATGAAGCGCGGGCCCACCTCGGCTATCGGCCCGGCAAGCGCAAGGAGGATGCGCTGCGCACCTACGGCCACATCTGCGTAGACGAGGCGCAGGACCTGTCGCCGATGGAGCTGCGCATGGTGTCCCGGCGCTCGCTCAACGGTTCGATGACCGTGGTCGGCGACATCGCGCAGGCCACTGGCGCGTGGGCCAACTCCGAGTGGGATCAGATTCTGGCCGCGTTGCCGGAGCGTCACGTCTCTCACCGACGTGAACTCACCGTCGGATACCGCATCCCCGAGGCCACGATGGAACTGGCCGGTCGCGTGTTGCCTCACGCCGCACCCGGGCTGCAGCTTCCCCGGGCGATTCGCGGGGGCGGTGACGTCCCGCGAATCGTCACCGCGACCGGGACCCTCGAGCAGGCGATCGTCGATGCCGTGGTGGTCGAGCTGGGCGAGGTGGCGGAGGGAAACATATCGGTCATCGCCCCCGACTCCCTGGTCGACTCGGCCGGGGCGGCGCTGGCCGACGCCGGTATCGCCTTCGGGGGAGCCAGCCGCCACGGTCTCGACCAGCAGATCACCGTGGTTCCGGTGAGGCTGGTGAAGGGGCTGGAGGTTGATTCGGCGATCGTCGTGGAGCCGGGCCGGATCGTCGCCGAGGAGCGTCAGGGGGTGCGCTCGCTCTACGTGGCACTCACGCGTGCCACCAAACGAATCACCGTCGTCCACCGTGAGCCACTGCCCGGCTACCTGACCGAACCGGCCCGCGCCGAGTCGCGATGAACGCCCGTTCGCCCCGGATTGCAGACCGGGAGGGGGTCGGGTGGGCACGCCTGCTCGTGTCGCTTGATTCGGATCAATTGGTGCTCACCAGGATTCTGGAGCAGGCGAACCGATTGATGGTGGTCTCGTCGCCATCGATGACGACGGTGGAGTCGCCGTCGGGGTTCACCGCCGACACTGTGCCCTCATAGCCCGGGGTCACCGAGGAACGCTCCAGGAAATCGAGCATCCCGGGTGAGAACTCGAGTGCCTCGGGGATGCGCTCGACCGTGAAGGACTCTCCCGGCGAGAGGCTACCGAGGCTCACCAGGTCGGGTTCGACGTATCCGGAACCCGGGATCGGATTGCCGTGGGGACAGGTGGTGGGGTCGTTGAGTTCGGCGACCATCGCCTTCTCGACCGCCGGTGAGATCACGTGTTCCCACTTGCCGGCCTCTTGGTGGGCCGATGCCCACGACAGACCGAGGATGTCGGTGAGGAAACGCTCGGCGATGCGATGGCGGCGAACCACCGTCTCGGCCAGATCCCGGCCTTCGTCGGTGAGATTGATGCGCGGGCTGGTGGTGACCAGACCCGAGGTCTCCATGCGCCTGACCATCTCGGACACGGCGGGCCTCGAGACGTCGAGTCGGTCGGCAATCCTTGCCTGGATCACATCGACATCGTCCTCGACCAGCTCGAAGATCGTCTCGCAGTACTCCTCGAAGGCGGGGTGCCACACCGGCGATTGGTACTCGGCCATGGCCCCGAGTGTACGCGGGTCGGCCCGTGGCACCTGCCCGACCTGTTCGCCCCGTCGCCGTGACCTCGCCCACACTCGGAGTTGTCATACGCGTCGCCTTCGTGGCCATCATCGTTTCTTGGGAGAATCACCGGTGACGGGCGCTCGTCGCCGGCCTCAGAGAAAGGCACAGATGATGGGCGATGGTTCGGTTGTGGTGGTAGGAGGAGGCGGTGGGGTCGGGTCGGTCGCCGTGAAGGCGTTGGCCCAGACCGAGGATGCCGGTCGGGTGGTGGTCGCCGATTTCAATCTCGACGCGGCGCGCGAGGTGGTGGCAGGACTGTCGGACCAGCGGTTCGAGGCGGCCCGCGTCGACGTGTCCGACGCCGACGCGCTGCGTTCGTTGATCGCCGACGCCGATGTGGTGCTCAACTGTGTCGGTCCTTTCTACCGATTCGGCCCCCCCACCCTCGAAGCGGCCATCGCCGTCGGTGTCGACTACGTCGACATCTGCGACGATCTCGATGCCACCCGTCGGATGCTCGATCTCGACCCCGCGGCGCGCCGGGCCGAGGTCACCGCCCTGGTCGGCATGGGCAACTCCCCGGGGTTGGCCAACCTGTTCGTGAAACTCTGCGCCGAGTGGTTCCTCGATGAGATCCACACGGCCGAGATCATGCACATCCACGGCGGTGAACCCGACGAGGGTGCCGGTGTCCTCAAGCATCGAATCCACGCCATGACCAGTGACGTGCCCGTCTTCGTCGACGGCGAAATGTCGAGCGTCCGCATGCTCGAGGAATCCGGGGCGGCGTTCATCAAGGTCGAGGACTTTCCCAATGCCGGGTCGTCACCGGTGTTTCCGTATCCGCACCCGGAGACCATCACCCTGCCGACGGCGTTTCCCTCGCTGCGCAGAGCCACCAATCTCGGGGTCGTCTTCCCGTTGCCCTACTTCGAGATGACCCAGGACCTGGTGAGGGCGGGCATGGCGTCGGAGGAGCCTCTGGACGTCGGCGGGGCGGAGGTGGCACCGATCGACGTGATGGTCGCCCTCCTGCGGGCCCGACGACCCGAGCTGCTCGCCGCCGCCGGGGTCACCGGGCCGGCCGGGTGCCTCAAGGTGGTGGCGTCGGGCGACAAGGACGGGCAGTCCCACCGTTACGAGATCGCACTGTCGTCAGGCTCGGCCGGCGCCGGCGAAGGCACCGGCATCCCGGCTGCGCTCGGCACCATTCTCATGCTCCGGGGGGAGCTCGACGGCGGCCCCGGGGTGCATCCCCCCGAGTCGATTGTTCCGGTGGCCCCCCTGCTCGAACTGGCCGGCACGGTGGCGTCGGGTGTCGGCATGGGGGATGAAGGCCTGCCGCTCACGCTGAAGCACTTCACGCCGTCCGGTGACTGCGAGGAGATTCCGTTCTCGCTCGGAGGCCGATGATGGGCGACCGGTCGTCATCGCCCGACGACGTGGTCTTCACGATCGATCTCGGCACGGGGGGACCGAAGGTGGCTCTGGTGTCGCTGGCCGGAGACGTCATCGAACACGAGCATCGCCGAGTCGACATGCAGTTCGTTCCGGGCGGGGGTGCACTCGAGGATCCCGGCCAGTGGTGGTCGGCGATCGTCGAGTCGGCGGGGGCGATCGCCGACCGGTCGACGGTCGACCCGGTCCGGATCGTGGCGGCCGCCTGCACCGGACAGTGGGGGTCGACCGTTCCCGTCGACCGTGGAGGCCAGGCGTGCGGACCCTGCATGCTGTGGCTCGATCAGCGCGGCGGGGCCCTCGCCGCGAAGCAACTCGGCGGGCGCCTGGTGGTCGAGGGCTACCGGCCCCGAGCCGCCATCGAGTGGATTCGTCGTTCCGGTGGGGCGCCCAGCCCCGAAGGCAACGATCCGCTGGGCCACCGGCTCTGGATCCGTCGGGAGGAGCCCGACGTCTACGCCGACACCGCCGTGTTCCTCGAACCGGTCGACTACCTCAACCTGCGGCTCACGGGGGTGCCCGCCGCCACCCAGGCGTCGATGACGCTGTCGTGGCTCACCGACAATCGACGACTCGACTGCGTCGACTACGACCCGCTGCTCGTGAAGTTCGCCGGCGTCGATCCGGGTCGACTTCCGCGTCTGGCCCTCATCGCGTCGGTGGTCGGCACCGTTCTTCCCGAAGTGGCCGAGTCACTGGGAATCCCGGCCGGGCTGCCGGTGGTCAGCGGACTGCCGGACCTCCACACGGCGGCCCTCGGTTCGGGCGCCGTGGCCGATCACCACGCTCATCTCGTCATCGGCACGTCGGCGTGGGTGGGCTGCCATGCGCCCGACAAGCGGACCTCGCTCGCCAACCAGATGGCCACGGTTCCCTCGGCACTCCCCGGTCGCTACATCCTCGCCAACAACCACGATTCGGGTGGGGCCAGCATGGAGTGGTTGCGCGACATGGTGGTGGCCCCCGACGATGGCCTCGGTCGGGGCGAGCCAACACTGGGTGACCTCGACGTGGTGGCGGCCGAGGTTGGCCCCGGAGCCGGCGGAGTGATGTTCGCGCCCTGGCTCAAGGGCCAACGTTCACCCAACGCCGACACGGCCATCAGGGCGAGCTTTCTCAACATCGGCATCGACACCGGCCGCCCCGAAATGGTCCGCGCCGTGCTCGAAGGCGTCGCCCATCAGATGAAATGGATCCTCGACCGGTCGGAGAAGGTGCTCCACCACGACCTCACCGACATTCACATCCTCGGCGGAGGGGCGCAATCCGACCTCTGGTGCCAGATCCATGCCGACATCCTCGGCCGCACGCTGCGCCGGGTCGAGGAACCCCTGCTGGCCAACGTGCGCGGCGCGGCGATGTTCGCCGGGATGGTCACGGGTCGACTCCGGGTGGGTGAGATGGAAGGGAGGGCACCGATCGACCGAACCTTCGAACCCGACCCTAGGGTGACCGGGATGTTCGCCGCCCGCCACGACGAGTTTCTGCGGTTGACGAAGTCGCAGAGACGCATGTACCACCGGCTCAACGCGTCCGGCTGAGCGTGTTCTCGGAGCCGACCCGGGCCTGGTTCGACTCGACCTTCGAGGCTCCGACCCCGCCGCAGGCCCTGGGTTGGCCGGCGATCGCCCGTGGCGACCACACGCTGATCCTCGCTCCCACCGGAACCGGCAAGACCCTGTCGGCGTTCATGTGGGCGCTCGACCGGCTGGCGGCCGAGCCCTTGCCCGAGGCCGAGTCGGCCCGGACCAGGGTGCTCTACATCTCGCCGTTGCGGGCGCTGGCGATCGACATCGAGAAGAACCTCCGGGCCCCCCTTCGCGGGATCACCCTTGCCGCGCAACGGCTCGGATCGCAGGTCCACACCCCCACCGTCGGGGTCCGCACCGGCGACACCTCGACCTCCGAGCGGCGCCGGCTGGTGAGGCGTCCCCCCGACATCCTGATCACCACACCGGAATCACTGTTCCTGATGCTCACGTCAAAGGCCCGTGAGACCCTGGTCGGGGTCGAGGTGGTGATCATCGACGAGATCCACGCCATGGCCGGTACCAAACGTGGCGCCCACCTCATGATGTCGATCGAACGCCTCGAGGAGCTGTGTGAGCAACGGGTGCAGAGGGTCGCGCTCTCGGCCACCCAACGACCACTCGACGAGATCTCACGGTTTCTCGGCGGGTCGACGGTCACCGACGACGGCGCCGTCACCGCTCGGCCGGTCACGGTGATCGACGCCGGGGCCACCAAGGAACTCCGGATCGAGGTCGTCGTCCCGATCGACGACATGGGCGCGCTCGGCGAGATGGTCGAACCGTCGATCGACGCGCCGGCCACCGCGGCGGCCGAACGACGCAGCATCTGGCCTTCGATCCACCCGCGGCTGCTCGACCTCATCCACGACAACCGCTCCACGTTGATATTCGCCAACTCCCGGCGGCTCTCCGAGCGGCTCACCGCTCACCTCAACGAACTCGATCTCCAACGCCGTGACGGTTCCGGCGGCGTCGGTGCCGTGTCGCCCGACACCTCGGTCGTGTCGTCGGTGGCCGACGGGACGGAGATCGTCAAGGCCCACCACGGATCGCTGTCACGCGAACGCCGCCTCGAGATCGAGGACCGCCTGAAGCGGGGAGAGCTCAGGGGACTGGTGGCCACCTCGTCACTCGAACTCGGAATCGACATGGGCGCGGTCGATCTGGTGGTGCAGGTCTCGTCACCGGGTTCGGTGTCGTCGGGGATGCAGCGGATAGGCCGGGCCGGCCATCGCGTCGGCGAGCCGAGCCGCGGCAAGATCTTCCCGAAGCACCGCGCCGATCTGCTGGCGGCGGCGGTGGTGGTTGATCGCATGAAGCAGGGGCTCATCGAGGAGACCCGATATCCGCGGGAGCCCCTCGATGTTCTCGCCCAACAGATCGTTGCCATGTGCGCCATGGACGACTGGTCGGTTGACGACCTCGCCGCCGTGATCCGCCGGTGCGCCAACTTCAGCGGAATCTCCGATGAGGTCCTCGGGAGTGTGCTCGACATGTTGTCAGGGGTCTACCCGTCGGAGGAGTTCGCCGGTCTCAGACCCCGAATCGTGTGGGATCGCGCCGCTGGGGTCGTGCGGGGCCGCTCGGGATCACAGCGCCTGGCGGTCACCAACGCCGGAACCATCCCCGACCGTGGATTGTTCGGGGTTTTCCTACCCGACGGCACCCGCGTGGGCGAACTCGACGAGGAGATGGTCTACGAGAGCAGAGTGGGGGAGACGTTTCTGCTCGGCGCCAGCACCTGGCGCATCGATGAGATCACCTTCGAGCGGGTGATCGTCACCCCGGCGCCCGGGCAGCCGGGCAAGATGCCCTTCTGGCACGGCGACGGGCCCGGCCGGCCACTGGAACTCGGTCGGGCCATCGGTGCCTTCGTCCGTGAGATCCGTGAGGACCCCGACGCCGTGACCAGACTCACCGGGCGTCACGGCCTCGACGACCTGGCCGCCCGCAACCTGCTCTCCTACCTCGACGACCAGGCCGAAAGTACCGGTGTCGTGCCCGACGACCGCACCATCGTGGTCGAGAGGTTCCGCGACGAGATCGGTGACTGGCGGGTGTGTGTGCTCACACCGTTCGGCGCCCAGGTCAATGCCCCGTGGGGCATGGCGCTCAGGGCCCGACTCGGCGAGCGTTGGGGGACCGATGTCGAAATGGTCTGGAGCGACGACGGCCTGGTGCTGCGGCTCCCCGAATCGGTCGACGACCTGCTGCTCGACGAGCTGATGTTCGACCCCGACGAGGTGACCGATCTGATCGTGTCGCAGCTTCCCGACACGTCGATGTTCGCGTCGAGGTTCCGCGAGTGTTCGGCTCGCGCCCTGCTGCTGCCGCGCCGTCGTCCCGGCCGGCGGACGCCGCTGTGGCAACAACGCCAACGTTCGGCCGACCTGTTGTCGGTGGCATCGGCCCATCCCAGTTTTCCGATGCTGCTCGAGGCGACCCGCGAGTGTGTGAACGACGTGTTCGACGTGCCGGCGCTGCGTGAGCTGATGTCGGACCTGCGGAGTCGCCGGGTGCGCATGGTGGCGGTCGACACGCCGAAGGCATCGCCGTTCGCCCAGTCGTTGTTGTTCTCGTGGATCGCCGTCTACATGTACGAGGGCGACGCGCCTCTGGCCGAACGGCGGGCGGCCGCGCTCACCCTCGACCGTGAGCTGCTGCGTGACCTGCTGGGCGCCGAGGAGCTGCGCGAACTGCTCGACCCCGGTGTGCTGGGTGATCTCGAGCTCGAGCTGCAGCGTCTCGTCGACGGCCGTCGGGCCCGCGATGCCGACGAGGCCCACGATCTGCTGCGTGAACTCGGGCCGCTGTCGGCCGACGACCTGGCCGCCCGCTCCGTCGACGGCTCCGATGTGACGGCCTGGTTGCGAATGCTCGTCGAACAACGTCGGGCCTTCCCGGCGTTCATCGGTCGACGTCGGGTGTTCGTGGCGTCCGATGACGCCTCACGGGTTCGGGACGCCCTCGGGGTGTCGCTGCCGGTCGGTCTGCCGGCAGTGTTCACCGAGCCGGTCGACGACCCTCTCGGCGACCTCTGCCTCCGCTACGCCCGCACTCACGGCCCCTTCCTCGCTCCGGAACTGGCCCCGTGGCTGGGCGCCGACGAAGTCCGGGTGCGGTCCGTTCTCGACCGGCTTCGACACGAGGGACGACTGGTCCGTGGTGAGTTCCGTCCGGGTGGGGTCGAGCGCGAGTTCTGTCACGACGACACTCTCAGACGCCTGCGTCGACGTTCTCTCGCCGTCCTTCGCAGCGAGATCGAGCCGGTCGATCCTGAAGCCTTCGGTCGGTTCCTTCCGGCATGGCAGGGGATCGGAGCGCGGCACCGCGGCATGGACGGCACGGCCGAGGTCATCTCGAGGTTGCAGGGCGCTCCACTCCCGGCATCCGTGCTCGAGTCGGACGTGCTGCCGGCACGGATGAGTGACTACCGCCCCTCCGACCTCGACGCGCTCTGCACCACCGGCCGGGTCGTGTGGGTGGGGGCGGCCGGTATCGGGGCCAACGACGGCCGGATCCGGTTGGTGTTCCGAGATCAGGTGGCTCGACTGGTGCCGCCGGTCGAAGCCCTGGTCGAGGGCGCCGGCCACGACGCGATCCGGGCCCGCCTCGACGCCCGTGGCGCGTCCTTCTGGCCCGACCTGGTGGCGGCGGTGCAGGAAGCCGGACTGCCATATGAGCAGGAAACGGTTCTCGCCGCCCTCTGGGATCTGGTGTGGGCGGGCGAGGTCACCAACGACTCGTTCGCTGCGGTGAGAGCGAGACTCCACGGTAACAAGAGCCGTCGACCGCTTCGGCGTTCATCGCGGCGGGTCGCTCACCTGAGCGACCTGGGTCCGCCCGACGCGGCCGGCCGCTGGTCACTGGTCTCTGGCCTGCGAACCGACGAGGTCTCGCCCACCGAGGCCGCCCACGCCCGGGCCCGTCAGCTTCTCGATCGCTACGGAGTTCTCACCAGGGAGGCCGCGCTCGGAGAAGGGCAGGTGGGCGGGTTCGCCGGCGTCTACCCGGTGCTGAAGATGCTCGAGGAACGCGGCGAGGTGCGTCGTGGCTACTTCGTGGCCGGTCTCGGCGCGGCCCAGTTCGCCCTGGCCGGGGCAGTCGACCGACTCCGGTCGATGAGGGAGACTCCGGCCGGGTCCGAGCCCCTGGTCCTGGCGGCGACGGATCCGGCCCAACCCTACGGAGCGGCCCTGGGGTGGCCCCCGAGTGCCGGCCGCCCGACCCGGACCGCCGGGGCCCATGTGGTGCTGACGGCGGGGGTGCCGGTCGTGGTGGTGGAGCGGGGCGGCCGCTCGCTGATCACGTTCGCCGGTGCCGAGAAGAGCGATGACTGGATCGAGCCGGTGAAGGATCTGGTCAGGTCGGGGCGATTGCGCCGCCTCGAGATCGCCAAGGTCGACGGTGTGGCGGTGCGCGAAACCGGCTGGGCACGGCTCCTGGAGGCAGCAGGATTCAGTTCCGGCTACCGAGGCTTGTCGTTCCGCGGCTGAGGTCCCGTCCGGATGGTCGGATCACACGGGCCGTCGGAGGCAGGCATAGCCTGTGCCGATGAACGAAGAGGTTTTCGCGGGCTCAGAGGCACTCACCTTCGATGATGTTCTGGTCGTACCCGGTTGGAGCGAGGTGCTGCCGGCCGAAGTCGACATTTCCACGTCAATCGCGGGAATCGAACTGCGGGTGCCGCTCATGTCGGCGGCGATGGACACGGTCACCGAGTCGCCCCTGGCCATCGCGCTGGCCCGGGCCGGCGGCATCGGGATCCTACATCGCAACCTGTCGGTGGCCGAGCAGGCCGAGCAGGTCGACCGGGTGAAACGGGCCCAGTCGGGCATGATCACGTCACCGATCAGTCTGCCACCCACCGCCGCCCTTGACGACGCCGAGAGCCTGATGGCCCGCCACCGGATCAGTGGTGTGCCGATCTGCGAGGCCGACGGCCGTCTGGTCGGGATACTCACCAATCGCGACATCAGGTTCTGCGGCCCCGAGCAGTTCCACCGGCCGGTCACCGACTTCATGACCAGCGACGGTCTGATCACCGCACCGGTCGGCACAAGTCTCGAGGAGGCGGTCGAGGTGCTCCACCGGCACCGCATCGAGAAGCTGCCGTTGGTCGACGACCGAGGTGTGCTCCGGGGTCTCATCACGGTCAAGGACATCATCAAACGAATCGAGAACCCCGACGCCACGCTCGACTCCGACGGCCGGCTCAGGGTCGGCGCCGCCATCGGCGTGTCCGGGATCGAGGAACGTGCCGAGGCTCTCGCCGCGGCCGGAGTCGATGTGCTGGTGATCGACACCGCCCACGGACACACCCGAGGTGTGCTCGACGCGGTTCGCACCATCAAGGAGACCTGGCCCGATCTGGTGGTGATCGGCGGCAATGTCGTGACCCGCGAAGGCGTCGAGACCCTCGCCGAGGCGGGAGCCGACGCGGTCAAGGTCGGTGTCGGGTCCGGCAGCATCTGCACCACCCGCATCGTGGCCGGGGCCGGTATGCCGCAGATGACCGCCATTCACGACTGTGTGGCCGTCGGCCGCCGACTCGGGGTTCCGATCATCGCCGACGGTGGGGTGGTCACCTCCGGCGACATCGTCAAGGCGTTCGTGGCCGGCGCCGACGCCGTGATGCTCGGCAATCTGCTGGCCGGTGTCGACGAGGCACCCGGCGATCTCGAGCTGGTCGAAGGCGCCATGTGGAAGACCTACCGGGGAATGGGCTCACCCGGCGCCATGCGGGGCCGGGCCGGCGACCGCTACGGCACCGGTCAGGCCGGCGGGAAGCACGTGGCCGAGGGGGTCGAAGCCCGCGTGCGTTACGCCGGTGCGCTCAGCGAACTGATGTCCCAGCTCGTCGGCGGGCTCCGATCCGGCATGGGCTACGCCGGGGCCGCCACCCTCGATGATCTTCGACACCGCTCCCGTCTCGTTCGAATCACCGGTGCCGGTCTGCGCGAGAGCCATCCCCACGACGTCGCCGTATTGCGCGACGACTGACCGAGCCCTCGGTCGCTTCACTCGGCGGCGATGGCGTCGAGCACGTTCATCCGGGCCGCTCGGCGGGCGGGGAGGATGGCGGCGATCAGCCCGGCGACGGCGGCCACGATCACGTAGATCGCCAGGCTGAGCCACGGGATCGCCACCGACTTCACCGCAGTGTCGGGGATGGCGATCGAAGCCGCGACCCCGAACACCAGACCCAGGCTGATGCCGAGCAGGGCACCGAACACCGACACGATCGCCGCTTCCCACCTGACCGCACGGCGAAGTTGTCGGCGGGTGAGACCGACCGCTCTCAACAGTCCGATCTCGCGGGTTCGCTCGAACACCGACAGGGCGAGGGTCACCGCGATGCCGATGAGGGCTATCAGCAGGGCGAGGCCCAGGAAGATCGTGATCGTGATCAGAAATGAGTCGAGTCGAGCCTGCTGGCTCTCGCGGAATTTCACCCGGTTCTCGACCTTGATGGTTGGGTACTGCCGGGTGACGCGCTCGATCGAGGCCGCCGACGAAGCAAGCAGAGCGGCCCTCTGACTCTCGGGCAGGTCCTTGGAGTAGCCCCTGATCGAGGCGGTGGCGAAGATCAGTTCGGAACGGTTGAAGTGCCGGTCCCACATGGCGTTGTCGATCACGTAGTTGTCGTAGATGCTCGAGTCGGAGTAGATGGCGGCCACCTTCAGAGCCTCGAACTTGCCGTCGGGGAAACCGACCACCACCGTGTCGCCGACCCCCACGCCCAGGTCACGAGCCGGGTCCTTGTGGAGCAGGATGCTGCCGAGCGGGTCGGCGTCCTTGATCGACCCCGACAAAACATTGGGGTCGAGGTGGCGTGTGCCGGCAGCGAAATCAGTAGTGAAAACGCTCTTGGTGGACCCGTTCACAGTGATGGAGTTGCGGGCGAACCGGTAGCCGACAACCAAGTCGAGGTCGGGGAGTGCGGCCAACTTGTCGGTCACCTCGGTCGAGAAACCGGCAGTGGGGTCGAAACCACCGGAGGCCGGCTGTATGAAGTAGTCGGCCTGTACCGAGTTGTCGATCGTGTCGACGAACGTCTGCTTGATCGACTCGCCGACCACACCGGCCATCGACACGAGGGCCAGGCCGATCATGAGGGCACCGGCCGTGGATGACGTGCGGCGCGGGCTTCGTGCCGCGTTCTCGCGTGCGAGCTGCCCCGGCACCCCGAACAGTTTCTGGATCGGCCAACCGATGGCTCGGGCCAACTGTCTGGCGAACACCGGCGACAGGACGGTGGTGCCGATGAACACCAGGATCGCCCCGACCGATATCGAAAGCAGGAGAGGCTTGGTGTCGAACCCTCCGAAGAGGCCGAGGCCGAGAAGCACCGCGCCGATCGCCACCATCAGACCCCCGACCCTGACGCGACGGCTGAGGCTGCTGGCGGTCAGTCGGGGTGAATCACTCAGCGCGGCCATGGGGGAGATCTGACGCGCCCGGCGAGCCGGCGAGATCGAGGAGATCACGGTGACGCCCATGCCGACGACGATGGCGAAGATGATGGTGCGGGCCCGGAGCTCGATGGGCCCGTCGGGCAGGGAGAAACCGCCCGCCCTGAGCATGGCCCGCAGCACGCGTGCCAGCCCCAGTCCACCCACGATGCCGATCACGGTGCTGAAGACGCCGACGAGAGCGGCCTCAGCGATCACCGAACG
Source organism: Acidimicrobiia bacterium (assembly GCA_003231645.1). Classification (GTDB taxonomy): domain Bacteria; phylum Actinomycetota; class Acidimicrobiia; order Acidimicrobiales; family Aldehydirespiratoraceae; genus SZUA-87. The sequence goes on from QIIW01000134.1 coordinate 73,969, forward strand.
GGAGACCTGTCGTCCGGTGGCGCCGATGGCCCGCAGGAGACCGAGTTCGCGAACCCGCTGACCCAGCACGATCTGGAACACGTTGTTGATGATGAACGCCGAGACGAACACGCTGATGAGGGCGAAGGCGAGCAGCACATTGCCGAAGATCGAGATGAACTGGTTGAAGTCGCGTTGGGTCTCCTTGATCTTCGTCGCCCGGTTGATCACCTCGTACTTGCTTCCGATCGCATCGGCCACTGCCTTTTCGACCACCGCCGGATCGGCCCCCGGTTCGACCGCGACCGAAAGTTCGTTGAATCCGCCCTTGCGATCGAGGAACTGCTGGGCAGTGGTCGTGTCGAACGCCGCGGCGGTCACCCCGAGAGACTTGTCCTCGTTGGGATCGCCGAAGTGGAAGATGCCGACCAGCTCGAAATCGCGCTGCTGGGTCGGTCCGGAGATGCCGTAGGTGTTGCCGACCACCAGGCCATGGTCGGCGGCGGTGGTCGAGTTGATGGCGAACTCGCCGGGGCCGGTCGGTGCGTGGCCCTCGATCAGGAAGAACTGGGTCGGGAACCACGAGAACCCGAGCGCGGGCGGTCCCTTGGGGATGATGGCGTCACCGTTGCCGTCGATCACGAAGGTGTTGCGCGCCACGACGCGGCCGTCGACGCGGGCCACGCCCGGCACGGCGGCCACCACGTCGGCGATCGCCTGGGGCACCGGCACCCGGTCGAGTTCGTCGCCGATGTCGAGCGGTGAGCGGACGGTGAGATCGACGCCGGATTCGATGTCGCCGGCCAGGCCGTCGAACGAGGAACGGATGCTGTCGGTGAGGGCGAACACACCGACGACGAACATCACGCCGATCACGACGATGCCGGTGGTGAGGGCGAATCTGATCTTCTTGCGAAGCAGGTTGCGAACGGTGAGTTTGAACATGTCGGCTATCGGTGGCCGAGGTGCTTCATCTGGTCGAGCACCTTCTCGGCGGTGGGATCGGAAATCTCGTCGACGATCCGTCCGTCGACGAGGAAAACGGCGCGGTCCGCATGAGCTGCCGCGACCGGATCGTGGGTGACCATCACGATGGTCTGGCCCATTTCGTCGACCGCCTTGCGCATGAAGTCGAGGATCTCGGCCCCGGTGGTGGAATCGAGGTTTCCGGTGGGTTCGTCGGCGAAGATGATCTCCGGGTTGGAGGCCAGGGCTCTCGACACCGCGACTCTCTGCTGCTGACCGCCGGAGAGTTCACTCGGACGGTGGCCGGTGCGGTCACGAAGCCCGACGGTGTCGATGACGTTGTCGAGCCACGCCTGATTGGGATCTCGGCCGGCGAGGTCCATCGGGAGCGTGATGTTCTCGATCGCGGTGAGCGTGGGCACCAGGTTGAACGCCTGGAAGACGAAACCGATCTTGTCGCGACGCAGGAGGGTGAGATGGCGTTCGGAAAGGCTGGAGAGATCAACGTCGCCGATGAACACCTGGCCGCCGGTGAGGGTGTCGAGCCCGGCCAGGCAATGCATGAGGGTCGACTTGCCCGACCCCGACGGGCCCATGATGGCCGTGTATCGGCCCTTCTCGAAATCGACGGTGACACCGTCGAGCGCTCTGACCTCGGTGTCGCCACGGCCGTAGACCTTGGTGGCGGAGACCGCCCGCGCCGCCAGTCCGGCGCCGGTCTCGATGCTGGTGGTCGTGGTGGTTGTCACCTGGCCGTCTCCGGATCGCCGTGGGAAGTTACCGGGTCACGCTACGGGCTGAGTCGGTCGCGACGGCGCAACTCAGCTCTGCCGTCAGCTTTGACTGATGGCGTCGAGCACATCGAGGCGACCGGACCGGAGGGGGCAGCCACGCCAAGGGGACGTTGACGGCGACGATCAGCGCCCAGCCCAAGCCCCCGGGCGCTTGCCGGCCGGGAGTCGGGAAGGCGCCCAGCCCCGTGGCGAAGCGCCATCGTCCTCACGAACGACGCTGCCACCGGGCCCATCGGCATACGCTGTGGCGGTGAACTGTCCCTCGTGTGGTGCGTCCGTTCCGCCCGATGCCCGATTCTGTGCGAATTGCGGGCATGAATTGGCCGCCCGGGGTGATGAGCGCCGGGTCGTCACGGTGTTGTTTGCCGACATTGTCGGGTTCACCGGGTTTTCCGAGGCCCGCGACCCCGAACAGGTGAAGAACCTGGTCGACCGGTGTTTCGCCCTGCTGGCCGATGACATCTCGGCCTTCGGTGGTCGGGTCGACAAGGTGGTGGGCGACGCGATCATCGCGTTGTTCGGCGCCCCGATAGCCCACGTGGATGACGCCGAACGGGCGGTGCGTGCCGCGCTCCGAATGCAGGAGACGGTCGAGAACTACGACTCCGAGACCGGTGTCGGCCTACGGCTGCGTATCGGAATCAACACGGGTGAGGTGCTGGTGGGGGCGATCACGGCCGGCGACGAATACACGGCCATGGGCGATGTGGTCAACACCGCGTCGCGACTCCAGACGGCAGCCAAGCCCGGCACGGTGATCGTCGGCCCCGACACCCACACCGCCACGGCCGAGGTCATCCACTTCCAGTCGCTGGGGCTGCTCCACGCCCGGGGCCGCGAGCACCCGGTCGAGGCCTGGCGGGTGGTCGAACCGGTCGGTCGGCCGGGTGAGCGACGCCACGGGCCCGACACGCCGCTGCTGGGGCGTGAGCCGGAACTCGCGGTCCTGCGTCGAACGGTTGCCGTGGCCACCAGACGCAGCCGGGCGCAGCTCCTCACCCTCACCGGTGAGTCGGGCGTCGGGAAGACCCGAGTCGCCGCCGAGGTGGCCGCTCTCGCTCGCTACGACCATGACGCCCTCGTCCTCGAGGGCCGTTGTCTGCCGTACGGCGAGCCCAACGCCTGGGGCGCCGTCGCCGAGGCCATTCGTGGATTGCTCGGTGTCGACTCCTCGGCCGACGACGACGAGGCCCGCCCCGTGGTCGAGGCCGCGGTCGAGGCGGTTCTCGGGATCGACGCCGACGAGGCCGAGGTCGAAGGCATCGTCGAGGGCCTGCTCTACCTTCTGGGGCTGACCTCGAAGGTCGCTCGCCTCGAACGGGATCGGGCGTCGGCCGAGGCGATGCGTGCCGTTCGTGCCTTCATCCACGCCCACACCGAGCACACACCGGTCGTGGTCTGGCTCAGCGATATCCACTGGGCCGACGACACCGTGCTTCGTCTGCTCGACGATCTGCTCGAACGGCTGTCGCGTCGCCGGCTGGTGGTTCTGGTCACCGCCCGGGTATCGGTGTTCGACCACTGGGTCCCCAAACCCGGTCTCTTCAACACGCTCACCCTCAGCATCGAACCGCTCGACGACACCGCAGCCAATCTCCTGGCCGTCGAACTGCTTCCCGGGGTCAGCGACGAGGTTCGCAGCCAGGTCGTCGAGCGTTCAGCGGGAAACCCCTTGTTCATCGAGGAAATGGCGCGGATGCTCGCCTCATCCGGCGAGACCGATGCCCTGTCGCTGCCGACCAACGTCCGGAGTGCGATAAGCGCACGCCTCGACGATCTCCCCGATGGCGCGAGGAGCCTGGTCGAGGATGCTGCGGTTCTGGGACTTCGAGGCGAGATAGATGCGCTGCGGCGCATGGCCGAGGCCCAGCGGGTCGTCGTCGACGTCGATGTGGCCCTTCGGGATCTCGAACGTGCCGATCTCGTCGAGACCACGACCGGACTGTGGGCCTTCAGATCCAACCTGGTACGCGAGGTCGCCTACAACCGGCTGACCAAGTCCGATCGGGCGCGCCGACACGCCGGGATCGCCTGGTGGCTCGAGTCGAACCAGGTGTCGGCTGTCAACACGATCGCCTACCATTATCGCCGCTCGGCCGAACTGGCCCGGGACCTCGGCTCCATCGACGGGCTCCCTGTCGATCTGACCGACAGGGCGATCGACTGGACGATCAAGGCGGCTCGCCACACCGCGACGACCGCGGCGCTCGAACGTACCGAACGTCTCTACGGCTCGGCCCTCGCCCTCATGGCCCCCGACGACGTCAGGCGAGTCGAGGTGCTGCTCGAACGGGCATCGGCCGCGGTCCGGATGGTCAGGCTCGAGGAGGTCGCCGTCGACCTCGAGAGTGCCCGGCCACTGCTGGACGAGGTGGCCGATCCTCGCCTCGATGCCCGGGCGGCTCTGATCGAGAGCGAGGCGGCCCAGTGGGCCAACGACCAGGTGGCGGCGCTCGAAAGAGCCAACACCGCGTTGCGCATGGCGCGCGAGGCCGACGACCCGATCCTCGTGGCCGACGGGTTGCGTCGCCGAGGAGTGGTTCAACTGTTCATGGGTCGAAACGAGGAGTCGGAGGAGTCGATCACCGACGCCTACCGCTGCTACGAGGGAGCCGACGATTCCAACGGTATGGCTTGGGCTCGTCAGAACCTGGCGTGGCTTTCGTTCATCGCCGGGCGTATGGCCGAGGCCGAGGAGCGCCTCGTCGCGTCGATCGAGGCATTCGATGCTCTCGGGGACGCGGCCGGCCGGGCCTGGTCGACCGGGCTGCTGGCCTACGTGCGTATCCACTCGGGTCGCTTCGCCGAGGCCGACGAACTGGCCCGGCGCACCCTCGAGGACGCCCATGAACGCGGCGACCGTTGGGGTGAGTCGATGATGAACGTGGCGCTTGCCACGTCGGCCCTCTGGACAGGTCGAGTCGACGAGGCGGTGGAACGGACCCAGCAGGCTCTCGCCATGTTCCCTGCCGGTTCCGACCCGATCGGCCGTACCCAGGCGACCGCCGTGCTGGGTCGGGCACTGATGCAGGCCGGAAGGGTGGAGGAGGGGTTCCGCACGATCAGGGAATCCATGGCCGGCGCCGATGAGGGTGACCCCAGATACGAGATGCTCCGGGTGGCTCTCGCCGCGGGATCAGCGGCCGTCGGCGACACAAGTGAGGCTCGACGGTACGGGGGGGAGATCGCCAGTTTCGACCCCGACACGATCGGCGAATCCGACCGGGCGGTGGCCCACGCGCTCAGTCAAATCCAGATAGGTGAGCCGGCCGAGGCGATGAAGCTGCTCGACCTCATGCCCGAGATCGACAGCGACCACGGCTCGACCTGGGGATGGGCGGTGATCGCGCTGGCCGCAGCCGCTCTCGGCCTCGACGTTCGTGAGTATGCGGCCGCGGTCGAGTCCTCGACCCGGTCGACCTACTCCGACCGGGTGCTGGCCCGGTGCGCGGTGGCGTGTGCCGCAGCGCGGGTCGGCGACGAGTCCGGGGCGAGGGTGGCGCTCAAGCGGGCGATCGAGGCGGTTCCCGATGGTGGCGATCGTGCCAACAAGGTGCTGGTCGCGGTGGCCGAGTCGGAGTGTCTGCGGGCGGTCGATGCCGCCGAGGCCGACGAGGCTCGGCAACGGTCCCGCGAACTCGCGGCGGCGATCGGAATGGACGACACCGGATGGCGGACCGCCTTTGCTGCCGCCTGCGGTCAGGAAGTGGTACCGAGCAGCGTCTCGTGACGTCGCGCCACCGCTCGACCGATGGCGAGTGACGCCGTGGCAGCCGGTGACGGGGCGTTGATCACGTGAACCGCGTGGGGTCCATCGGCGAACGCGAAGTCGTCGAGGAGGTTGCCGGCCCGGTCGATGGCCTGGGCTCTCACGCCGGCACCCGACGGTTCGATGTCGTCGGCGGTCAGTTCGGGGCACAGCCGTTGCAGAGCGCTCAGGAAGGCACGTCGGCTGAGTGATCTTCTGATCTCCCCGAGCCCGGTACGCCAGTAGCGCCGAGCCAGTTTCCAACTTCGGGTGGCGAACACCATTTCGCCCGTGTCGCGTACCGAGACGTCGCGCCAGCGATATCCCTCCCGTTCGAGAGCGGGAACGGCGTTGGGCCCGGCGTGTATGGAACCGTCGATCATGCGGGTGAGATGCACCCCGAGAAACGGGAACGCCGGGTCGGGCAGCGGATAGACGAGATTGTTGACGAGATGGCGGGCGGAGGATGCCAGTTCGTAGTATTCGCCCCGAAATGGCATGATCCTCACGCCGTCGGTGTCGGCCCGAGCGGATTTCGCCACCCGGTCGGAGTGGAGTCCGCCGCAGTTGACCACGGTACGGGCGACGATGTCGCCGGCCGACGTGTGGATGACCAGCCCGCCGCCGATGGGGGTGGCACCGGTGACGGTCACGCCGAGTCGGAGACTTGCGCCCTGCTCGGTCATCTCGGCCATGAGAGCGGTGCAGACCCGGGTGTAGTCGGTGATTCCGGCGCTCGGCACCCGCAGCGCCGCGATGCCGGCCATGTGCGGCTCGATCTCGTGCAGGCCGTCGCGGTCGAGTCGCTCCGTGGCGATGTGATTGCCGGCGGCGCGCGTCTCGAGGGCATCGAGCCGGGGGATTTCCGACTCGTCGACCGCCACGACCACCTTGCCGCACATGTCGTGAGGGATGTCGTGGCGTTCGAGCAGATCGAACATCATGCGGCGGCCTTCCGCCACCATCTTCGCCTTGTGTGAGTCGGGCCGATAGTAGATGCCCGAGTGGATGACCCCCGAGTTGTGGCCGCTCTGGTGGTGGGCGGGTGTCGTCTCCTTGTCGATGATCATCACCCCGAGGCCGGGGTGGCGGGCCAGGATCGCGTGGGCCGATGCCAGTCCGATGATTCCCGCACCGATGACGACGACATCGACATCTCGCGGGAGATCACCCACCACGGGGTCGGCTGGCGATTCACCGGTCGGCGACGAAGGGCTCGGGCTCATTGTTTGGAGTGTGGCACACGATCCACACGGCGGCGGAGGCGGACCGTCGGTGCGGTGTCGACCGTAGACTCGCCCCGATGTCCGACGAGCTCGATCTCGCCCATGACCCGTTGGTCGGCCCCACCGATCGCGCGGTCGCCTGTCCTCGGCCCGAGGGGGTCGTGAGAGTCGTTCTCGTATCGGGCTACGAACTCGGCCATCAGCCGATTCATCTGGGTGGCCCCGGCGCCGCTCTGATCGCGGCCGGGCACGAGGTGCGGTGTGTCGACACCAGTGTCCAGGCACTCGATGACGAGTCCATCGAATGGGCCGAGGCGCTGGCGGTGTCGGTTCCGATGCACACGGCGATGCGTCTGGCGATCGAAACTGCGGCCTTCGTCCGCTCCAGGCGACCGGAGCTTGCCATCTGTTTCTACGGTCTCTACGCCCTGGTCGGCTCGGAGCGAACGTCGGGGGTGCTGGCTGATCAACTCATCGCCGGCGAGTACGAAGCCGGTCTGCTCGAATGGGTCGCAGCGCTCGGATCTCCGGACCGCGAGGTGCCGATACCGCCGGTTCGGGTCGAACTCGGACGTCGGGCGACGAGTGTTCCCGACCGGAGTCTGTTGCCGTCGATCGACCACTACGCCAGGCTTGAGATCGACGGCCATCACCGGCTCGCCGGATACGTGGAGGCGAGCCGCGGCTGTCGGCACCGGTGCCGACACTGCCCGGTGCCGGTCATCTACGACGGCCGGGTGCGTGTGGTCGAGCCGTCGACCGTCGTCGCCGACGTCGCCAACCTCGTCGGGGCCGGTGCCCGCCACATCACGTTCGGCGATCCTGACTTCTTCAACGCCGTGCCCCACGCCCTCAAGGTCGTCGATGCCGTCCACTCCGAGTTCCCGGACCTCACCTTTGATTGCACGATCAAGGTCGAACATCTCCTGGATCACAGGGGGGCGATCCCCGGACTGGCCGCCGCCGGTTGTCTGTTCGTGGTGACGGCGCTGGAGTCGACCAGTGACCTGGTTCTCGACCGACTCCGCAAGGGCCACCATCAGTTCGAAGCGGTCGAGGCGATCGAACTGCTGCGGGACAACGGCATCGAGATGAGGCCGACGTTCCTGCCGTTCACCCCGTGGACGACGGCTTGCGATCTCCTCGATCTCTGCCATTTCATCTCCCGTCACGACCTGATCGGCAACGTCGACCCGGTCCAGATGACAATTCGCCTTCTCATCCCCGAGGGTTCGCTTCTTCTCGGGGACCCCGACCTGGCCGAGGTGCTGGGCCCGTTCGACCACGACCGGCTCACCTACCCCTGGTCGGCGCCCGATCCCGCGGTCGACGAACTCCACGCCTCGCTCGTCTCGCTGCTCGAGAAGCTCACCGCCGCCGACACTCCGCCGCCACGGACCTTCGCCGCGATGTGGCGACTGATCCATGAATCGGCCGGAGTGGAGGTGGCCCCGCCGGACGTATCGGCCGGCTCGGTGGTCGGCCGGCCTCGGCTGACCGAACCGTGGTTCTGTTGAGCGGAGCCGACCGAGAGCCAGTTCGGCTCTCAGCACACCGGCGAGTGACCACCACCCCCACCCCCTCACGACCTGGGTTCGGTGATCGCGGTTCCTGTCGCCGAATCGCTCGACGCCCTCGCGGCTGATCTCCAGACGGTTCTCATCGTGCCGAGTGGTTTGTCATGATCGAGATCAGCAGATAACTTCATAGATATGCAGATATCAGAGGTGACGGAAGTGCCGGACAGCTGTGAGGTTCCGGCCGTCGACGCCGCGAAGGTGGAGTTGATCTCGGCGTCGTTGATCGATGTCGACCAAGCGGTCGATCTGGCGGAAATGTTCCGGTTGCTGGGGGATCCGACGAGGGTACGGATCCTGTTCGCCCTGTTGGAGGCAGGCGAGCTGTGCGTGTGTGACATCGCCGCGGTCGTGGACACATCCGACACCAAGGTGTCCCAGGCGATGCGGCTGCTGAGGGGGGCGGGGGTGGTGCGCAACCGTCGCGATGGGCGCAACATCTTCTATCGACTCCATGACGCCCACGTCCGGATGCTGTTGGACCTGTCGCGCGAGCATCTCTCCCACCGCCCGTCGGAAGACTGAGCCCGATGACTCGAAGGCGCAATGTCATCGGCGCGAAAATTGCGCCACGGCGGGGACCCGGGCGCCGGACCCGTTCGGCTCGGGGAGTATTGGATGCGGGCGGAGTCCGGCGACTGTACGACCGTGTGGCGCCGTTCTACGACGTGGCATCCAAGCCCTACGACTGGGTGGGAGCCCGTCGACTGGTGAACCGGGCGATCATCGAGCTGCGGCTGACCCCGGGGGCCACGGTGGTGGATCTCGGCACCGGAACCGGCCGCAACCTGGCCGCTCTCGCCGACGCCGTCGGGCCGACGGGACGGGTGATCGGTGTCGATGTGTCGCCGGAGATGCTGCGCCGAGCAGGAGACAAGATCGACAAACACGGTCTCGACAACGTCGAACTCGTCGAGGCCGACATGGCTACCTACCAGCCGCCCGCCGACACGGCCGCTGTGCTGTCGAGCTACGCCATCGAAATGTTGCCCACCTACGACGACCTCATCAGCCGACTGTCGAACCTGATGACACCAGGGGGACGGATCGCGGTCACCGGTCTCCGAGACCCCGAACGTTGGCCCGAATGGGTCATCAGGTTGGGGTCGTTCGTCAACCGGCCGTTCGGCGTGGCCGAGGATTATCGCTCCCACCGACCGTGGGAGGCGATCGAGGCCCACACCACCGACACGATCCATGAAGAAACTCTCGCCGGTGCGGTCTACCTCGCGGCCGGCACCACAACCGGAAACGAAAGTCAGTAACCACGATGGACACACTGCAACTCGATCTCGATGTGGTTCTGCCCCACGCCCATGACGCACGCGACCGTTGCGTGGAGGACCTGGTGACGGTGTTGGGTCGGCTCGACGGCATCGATTCGGTTCATGTCATCGACTCCGAGAGCAACGGTGCGGCGAGAGTGTGCCTGCACCTGCAATCAGGTGCAGTGTCGATCACTCGTCTCGAGGACCGGGTCCGGGCGGCCGGCGCCGAGATCGAGACCAGGTACGGCCATTTCCTCCTGGAGGCTGCACCGGCCGGCCACGGCACCCGGGCGTTGGCCCTCAGCGAGAGGCTCCGCAACCTCGAGGGGGTGTTCGACGGTGCGGTCTCGATCGAGGGCATCGTGCGAGTCGAGTACGACCGCGACGCCACGACCGAGGGCCGAATTCTCGAACAACTCGTCGGAATCGGGATCAGGCCGGTCCGCGGTCGTGAGGCGGTGGTCGGGGTCGAACCCCCGGGCCCGGACCGGTTGGGTGGAGCCGAGCCCGAGACCGGCCGTGATCATGGCCATGGCGCCAGCCGGATCGAGCTGAGTGCCGCCATCGTGTCGCTCCTCATCTATCTGGTGGCCCGGTCACTCGACTGGTTCACCAACATAAGCGGTCCGGTCACCGCGCTGTATGTCGTCGCGGTGGTGCTGACCGGCGTGTTCGTGGCCCGCGACGCCGCGCTGTCGGTCAGGGCCCGGGTATTCGACATCGATCAACTCATGCTGATCGCGGCGGTGGGGGCGGCGTCCATCGGGCACTGGTCCGACTCGGCGCTGTTGCTGGTCTTGTTCTCGTTGGGTCACGCACTGGAGGGCTACGCCATGAACCGGGCCCGCGGCGCCATCGAGGCACTCGGCGAGCTGGCACCGGCCACCGCCCGTCGCCGTGAAGACCCGACGACCGAGGTCCCGATCGCACAACTTGTCGTGGGTGACATCGTCGTGGTCCGCCCCAACGAGCGGCTCCCGGTCGATGGTGTGATCGTCGTGGGTGAGACCTCGATCGACGAGTCGGCGGTCACCGGTGAGAGCGTTCCTGTCGACAAGTCGCCGATCGCCGACCCGACCACGGCACTCGCGGGTATCGACACGATTCCCACCAAACACCGTGTATTCGCCGGAACCCTCAACGGCCCCAGCGCCATCGACGTGATGGTCCTACGAGTCGCGGCAGATTCCACGATCGCCAGGGTCGTTCAGCTCATCGCCGAGGCCGAGACCCAGATATCGCCGACTCAGCGGTTCACGAATCGCATCGTCCGGGTGTTCGTACCGGCGGTGCTGGCCCTGGTCGTCGGACTGCTCATTCTTCCTCCCCTGCTCGGCGAGGCCTTCTCCGAATCCTTCGCCCGAGCCATGGCCGTGCTGGTGGCCGCGAGCCCGTGCGCGTTGGCGATAGCGACACCGAGTGCGGTGCTCGCCGCCATCGCCCGTGCCGCTCGGGCCGGGATCCTGGTCAAGGGGGGTGGTCCTCTCGAATCGTTGGGAAGCGTGTCGGCGATCGCCTTCGACAAGACCGGCACCCTCACCGAGGGAAATCCCGTCCTGACCGACGTGGTCCCGGTCGACGGGGTCGACGAAACCGAACTGCTGCGGGTCACCTTGGCGGTCGAACAGTCCAGCGACCATCCGATAGCGAGGGCCATCACCACGGGGATCGCATCCCGTCTCGAAGGTCGTCTGCTCGTCGATGCGGCCAACGTGACCGCCGTGAACGGCAAAGGTGTCACCGGTGACCTCGACGGGCAGCCGGTGATGATCGGCAACGCCGCCCTCTACGAGGGCATCGACCTCCCCGACGCCATCCTGCGACGGGAGGAGGTCCTGGAGGGTCGGGGGCGCACCACCATGATCGTGCGACACGGCGAACGTTTCCTCGGCGTGCTCGGCGTCATGGACACCCCCCGGGAGGAAGCCGGGCCGGCCATCGACAAGCTGCGTGAACTCGGTATCGACACGATCGTCATGCTCTCGGGCGACAATCAGCGTGTCGCCACCGCCGTGGGTCGACAGGTCGGTATCTCCGACGCCCGCGGCGGGCTGCTACCTGTGGACAAGGTCGACGCTGTCAACGGGCTCGCCGACCAGGGCGGTGTCGCCATGATCGGCGATGGTGTCAACGACGCACCTGCGCTCGCCGCCGCCAATGTCGGCATCGCCATGGGGGCGGCCGGGAGCGATGTCGCCCTCGAGATCGCCGACATCGCACTCATGGCCGACCGTATCGACCGCCTCCCGGTCGCCGTCGGTCTGTCCCGGCGGGCCAGCCGCACCATCAAACAGAACCTGTTTTTCAGCCTTGGTGTTGTCGCCGCCCTCATCCCGGCGACGATCCTGGGGATCGGTATCAGCATTGCGGTCATCGCCCACGAAGGCAGCACCCTGGTCGTCGTGGCCAACGCCCTCCTGCTGCTCAATTACAAGAGCGACGGGGAGTGACGACCACTCGATTTCGGGTTGCCGGAATGGACTGTGCCGCCGAGGAACAACTCGTCCGCATGCGACTCGACACTGTCGATGGCGTCGACACCGTTGCTGTCAGCCTGGCCGAACACACGGTCACCGTCGGCCACGACACCGATCCCGAGGCCATCGAAGAGGCGCTGCGTTCCCTTCGTCTCGGCACCAGTCGACTCGACGACGGCACTACCGCCGGAGCGACAACCGGCACCGATCACCGTTCGGAGCGACGCGCCCTGCTCATCGCGCTCGGCATCAACGCCCCGTTCCTCGTCGTGGAACTCACCGCCGGCCTCATCGCCAAGTCGATGGGGTTGCTCGCCGATTCCCTCGACATGGGCGCCGACGCTGCTGTCTATGCGCTCAGCCTCGCGGCTGTCGGCCGGCCGGTGCGTCGCAAGAAGCGGCTCGCCGCCACCAGCGGTTACGTCCAGCTCGGCGTGGCCGCCGCCGGCCTCGCCGAGGTCGTCCGACGTTTTGTCACGGGCAGCAGTGTCCCCGATGTCACGACCATGGTTGTGGTCTCGTTGCTGGCCTTCGTCGGGAACGCCGCCACTCTGCTCATCCTGCAGCGCGTCCGAACCGGCGACGCCCACATCCAGGCGAGTTGGATCTTCACCGCCAACGACATCAAGGTCAACGCCCTCGTCATTGTCGCCGCCATCGGCGTTGCCGTCACCGGCCGCCCGGCCCCCGATCTCATCGCCGGCGCCCTCATCTTCCTCGTGGTCGCCAACGGATCACGCCGCATCCTCCAGCTCAGCCGTTGATCCGGCCTTTCGGGGGAAGAGAATCGTCGAGCCGCCTAGCATCGGGCGATGGCCACCCGCTACTTCACACCCGAACTCTTCGGTTTCATGCGCGAACTGGCGGCCAACAACGACCGTGGCTGGTTCAAGGCCCACCAGGACGACTACGAACGTCTGGTGCGCGAACCGGCGCTCGACTTCATCACCGACATGGGCGACCGGCTCGCGACGGTGTCGCCCCACTTCGTTACTGATTCCCGCAAGGTCGGGGGTTCGCTGTTTCGCATCCAACGCGACACGCGGTTCTCCAAGGACAAGACGCCCTACAAGGAGAACACCGGCGTGCATTTCCGTCACGAGGCGGCCGGGGATGCTCACGCCCCCGGCTTCTACCTGCACCTCCAGCCCGGCGGCTGCTTCATGGGTGCCGGTCTGTGGCACCCCGAGACCCGGGTGGCCTATGAGATTCGCGAGCGGATCGACGACGATCGGGCGGGTTGGCGCAAGGCCACAGCCTCGAAGAAGTTCGCGGCGACCTTCGCGCTTGTCGGCGACTCGCTGGTGCGCCCACCCCGCGGTTACGACACCGACCATCCCCTGATCGTCGATCTGAAACGCAAGGACTTCATTGCCTCGACCCCGCTCACCCAGCGCCAGATCACCAGCGGGAACTTCGCCGACGAGTTCCTCACTCTCTGTCGAACCTCGGCTCCACTGATGCGATTCCTGTGTGGCGCGGTGGGCGTGCCGTTCTGAGCCGGTTACCGGGGTTCTTCGTCCTCGGATTTCTCACCCACACTGAGTTCGGGTTCGATGATCGGTGTTTCCCCGGTGATGTCCTCGCCGCAGCATTTCTCGAGTTCCTGTTGCTCGAGGTACTGCTCGGTGAAGTCGACCTGGGCGGTCAGCCGATCGAGTTCACCCTCGCTGCCCCGCTGTCGCCGGCCCACCCGGTCAATGGCGTCACTGGTTCCGTAGAGGACCACGACATCGCCCTCGTGCAGCGAAGCGGTGCCCTTCGGCGCACCGACCCAGCGCTCGTCGGTCCGGTCGATGCCGAGGACGACGACACCCTCCTCGGGCAGGTCGAGATCCCGCAGGGGCACGCTGCACAACCATGACTCGGCCTCGATCGACACTTCGGCCACCACCCAGTCGTCGGTGAGCCGCAGCAGCCCGATGTAGTCGCGGGCGTCGAGATGGGTGAATCGCTTGAGAAGAGTTTCGATGAGGCGACTGAGCCATCGGTCGGCAACCTTTCTCGTGGAGAAGATCCACACGAGTGTCAGCCCGCCGGCGAGAAGCCCCATTCGTTGCAGGGCCAGCCCGGAGTTGTTGACATTGTTGAACGACAGCACGAGAGATACGAGCACCGTGAACAGGCCGGCGTTGCCGAGCAGGCCGAGGGTCATGATGATGCGTCGCCGGAGAGGGTCGTTGACCACGAGTTCCGACTCGCTGGTGGTGAACCCCACGCCGTAGAACGCCGAACGGGCCTGGAACTCGGCGACATCGCGCGACAGCCCGGTGAGGATGAGCATCGTGGCGGCGACCCGGGTGACGAGCAGCGAGGCTATGACGACGATGAAGAGACTGACGAGACCGATCATGGCGGACTTCCGGGCGCGTTGAGGCTGGCTTGGCTACGCCACGCACGCCCGATCAGCGCGACACGTCGATGGTACGGCGGCCGAGCAGATTCAGGCGGGTGGTCCGGATGGTTTTCGGCTCCACGATCCGTCCGTCGGGTCGCCGGAACCGCAAGGCATCCTCCGGGCACTGCACGACGCAGGCACCGCACCGGATGCACGACGCCTGATCGACGATCTCGACCTTGCGTATCGGACCATTCATGCGCAGCACACCGCGGGGACACACCGACACGCAGTCGGCGGCTCCCCGGCAGGCCTCGACCAGCAGTTCGATCTCGAAGCGATCGTGGGCCATGGCGCTCGGATACCACGGGGTCGTACCGGGTAGGTCGACCGAGAGCAGCGCCGACGTGGCGAGGGCGGCCACGGCCAGCATCGCGGTGTCGACGACGCCGACGGTCGTGGCGGCCGACATGGCGGCGTAGGCGGCACCGAATCCCGCGACGGCGAGCACTCCGAGGGTCACGAAGCGGCCACGATCGACGATCGGTGTCCGACCCACGAGAACGAACGCCACCGCGGTCACTGCGGTCATGGTCGCGGCGACGGCAACGGCGAGGGTCACTCCACCGACGGCGAACGCGATCGCACCACCGATCACGGCCATCGGCCACGCCCACACGGTGGCCATCTCGGCCCGGTCGCGCCATCCGAAGCGGACCAGGCGGTCGATGGCGGGCACGCGTCCCTCCCGATCGAGCACATCGGGCAGGTCCTCGAGGTGGGCCGGTCCCCAGCGGGGGTCCCATCCGGTGGCGTCGGCGATGTGGCGTCGTTCGATTCCTGTGGCCGCCAACTGCGGCAGCATCAGGCGGCGGTGTTCAACCAGTTCGTCGATTCCCGACGTGCGGATGACACTGACCACATCATGGTCGGTGAGGTGCCCGCCGCCGGCCGCGCACCAGACGTTGATCCCGCGGCTGTCGGCCACGAGAAGGTGGACGTCGCGGCCGCGCAGCACCCGTTTCATCCGCCGCACGGTGACGGTGTAGTTGCCGGTGACGAGAACCGGCGAGTCGCGGCCGGGTGATCCGATCTCGATCAGCCCGGTGGCCAGGCGGTGGGGAAACACCCGCAGCAGCAGGTCACGCATCGGTCGCCTCCGCGGGCTCCTGATCCCCGCTGGGACGCCGGGCCGTCACCATTATCAGATGGCCCCCGAATCGGTTGATGGTCTCGACGTGCTCAAAGCCGGCCGATGAGACGAGTCCGGTGAGATCGTCCAGCGCCCGGGTGGTCGTCTGGGTGAGGATCCAGGTGGCCGCCACGGCGGGCAGCCGCCGCAGGCGGTGGGCCATGCGGCGGGGCCGATTGGCCGGCACGACCTCGTCGACCACCACGAGCCGGCCGCCCGGTTTCAGCAGTCTGAACGCGGCCTTCAGCGCGTACCGTCCCTCGTCGGGCGACATCTCACTGAGCGCCAGGCACGACACGACCGAGTCGAATTCGCCCGGTTCGAACTCGTCGTCGAGTTCGGTCGCCCCGATCTGTACGAACCGGAGCGAGCCCATGATCGGTTCGGGCTTCTGACGGGCCACCTCGAGCATCCCGGCGTCGATGTCGATGCCGACCACGTCGGCGCCGCGTCTGGCGCAGGCGACCGACACGTTGCCGGTACCGCACCCGATGTCGAGCACTCGTGCCCCCGGACGGGCGGTGAGATCGGCGATCGACGCGTAGGCCGAGTCGATCCAGCCCCGACCGAGCATGCGGATCCCCCGGTCGTAACGCTCGGGGGACGACTCGAGGATCTTCATCAATACGTAGCTGCTCATCGTCGGCTCGTTCGGCGGGATCTCGACGCCGGCGTCCGTCGGCGCGTCGTCCGTCATAGCACGCGGCTACGGTTCTGACATGCACGAACCCGTGATCCCGCCGTCACAACAGGTTGCCTACGACCGGTTCCATTTCTCGGCCGGGGCGCGCACCGGCGATCTGCTCTCGTGCTCGGGGCAGATCGGGGTCGATTCGCGCGGCGCGGCGATAGCCGACCCCGAGCAGCAGTTCACAGCGGCCTTCGAGGGTGTGGCCGAAGTCCTGGACGAAGCCGGGGCGTCGTGGGCCGACGTCTTCGAGATGACCACGTTCCACGTCGACATGCACGACCACCTGACCACGTTCATCACGGTGCGCGACCGTTTCGTGGGCGAACCCTGGCCGGCGTGGACCGCGATCGGCTGTGTCGAACTGGCGGTACCCGGCGCGCTGGTCGAGGTGAGGGTGCAGGCCCGGCTCAGCTGAGCGGTTCGAGCTTCATGGTGAAGTGGCGAAGCCAAGGGGCCTGCTCCACTATCCGATAGCCCGGTATGTCGGCGGCCCTCTGGGCCACGGCGATCACCACTTCGGCCACGTAGTCGATGTGGCTCTGGGTGTACATGCGGCGGGGGATGGCGAGCCTCACCAGTTCCATGGCGGCGGGCAGGTCGGGGCCGTCGTCGCGGGGCGTGCCGAACATGAGCGTGCCGATCTCGACCCCTCTCACCCCGCCTTCGCGGTAGAGCTCGACCGCCAGCGCCTGGGCCGGGTACTCATGGGGCGCGATGTGGGGAAGCAGGGCCTTGGCGTCAAGGTACACGGCATGTCCACCGGTCGGTTGCACGATCGGCACCCCGGCGGCGAGGACCTTCTCGCCGAGATACTCAACCGACCGGATCCGGTATTGCAGGTAGTTCTCGTCGAGCACCTCGACCAGACCCTGGGCCACGGCCTCGAGGTCGTAGCCGGCAAGACCACCGTAGGTCGGGAAGCCCTCGGTGAGGATCAGGAGGTTGCGGCACTGAGCGGCGATCTCGGGGTCGTTGACGGCGAGGAAACCACCAATGTTGGCGAGGCCGTCCTTCTTGGCCGACATGGTGCATCCGTCGGCGAGCGAGAACATCTCCTGGGCGATCTCCTTTGGGGTCCGGTCGGCGTAACCCTCCTCGCGGGTCTTGATGAACCAGGCATTCTCGGCGAACCGGCAGGCATCGAGAAAGAACGGCACGTCGAACTCGTCACACAACGCCCGGATGCCCCTGAGGTTGGCCATCGAAACCGGCTGGCCACCGCCGGAGTTGTTGGTGACCGTGCACATCACGAACGGCACGTGGTGCGAGCCGTCCGAGAGCGTCGCCCGCAGCGCATCGAGGTCGATATCGCCCTTGAACGGGGCGATGAGTGACGGATCGAGACCCTCGGGACGCACCACGTCGCGCGCCTCGGCCCCCTGGTATTCGATGTTGGCCCGGGTGGTGTCGAAGTGGGTGTTGCTGGGGATCACGTCGCCCTCGCCGGCCATCACCGTGAACAGGATCTTCTCGGCGGCACGGCCCTGATGGGTGGGGATGATCTCGGAGAAACCGGTGAGATCACGCACGACCCCGTCGAATCTGAAAAACGAACGGCTCCCGGCGTAGGACTCGTCACCGAGCATCATCCCGGCCCACTGCCGGGTCGACATGGCACCGGTGCCCGAATCGGTGAGCAGGTCGATGATCACCTCGTCGGCATGGAGCCCGAACAGGTTGTAGTGGGCCCGCCGCAGAGCGTTCTCCCGCTGGTCGCGACCGGGCATGGCAATGGCCTCGACGGTGTGAACACGAAACGGTTCGATGATGACGTGCTGCGGCATGGCGTGGGCTCCCTGGATCTTGTCCACGCCAGTGTGGCCCCTCCCCGGCCGTTGCGTCACGCCGAACCGGCTCGGCCGGCAAGGAGTGTCTGGTGGTGCGTGGATAGCACAGGCTTGCCAGAGGCGCTTCGAGGAACTGACGGAATCATCAGGGTTCGGCGCCTGCAACATCGGATGGGGCCGTCTTGTTGCCGGTGGGGGTGTGCCGGCGGCCAACTCTCGCGGCGGTGGTGATCTGCGAGTTGTAGATCGCGATGGCGATGTTGACCTCGACTCGCGGTGGGGCGTTCGCAGAGCTTGTCGT
>QIIW01000026.1 GCA_003231645.1 Acidimicrobiia bacterium
GGGCGCCGTTGAACGGTGCGCTCAAACGAGCGGTGGCGATGGGCATGTTGGCGGCGAACCCGGTGGCGGCGGTGCCACGGCCCAAGCCACGGCGTTCGATCCCGAAGCACTGGTCGCCGGATCAGGCCCGCCACTTCCTGGCCCTGCACGAGGGCGACCGACTGTTGCCGGTGTGGTCGTTCCTGCTGGGCTCCGGCGTACGCATCGGTGAGCTGGTGTTCCTGCGATGGCCCAACGTCGACCTCGACAAGGGGCTGGTGCGGGTGAACGAATTCGCCACCGTGCTCGGCTACGACGTGCACCGCTCCGGCGGCAAGAGCCGCGAAGCGATCCGCACGATCGATCTCGATGCGCATCTCGTCGACGTGCTGCGACAGCAGCGCCGGCTGCTGGGCCGGATCAGCGGCGAGCTTGATCTGCCCCGGCTCACCGCTCACGGGTTGCGCCACACGAGCGCCACGTTGATGCTCCCAGCGGAGTGCAGCCGAAGGTCGCCGCCGAGCGGCTCGGCCACGCCGACGCCACCTTGTTCTCAAATCTCTACAGCCACGTCACCCCGACCATGCAGAAGGAAGCCGCCGCCCAAATCGGCGAGGCACTGTTCGGTGACTGAACGAATGAGAGGCAGCCGACGTTGAAGCAGAGATCCCAGCCGCGGACAATCGTGTATGTCGACGGGTTCAACTTCTACTACGGGGCGCTCAAGAGCACCGCGTTCAAATGGCTCGACTATCGAGCGCTCGGCAACGTGCTGGTTCGCGGACATCAGATCGACACCATCAAGTACTTCACGGCCCGAGTACAGGATCGACCTGACGACCTGGGACTTGCCCAGCGGCAAGATAACTACATACGTGCACTGGAGGCCCACTCTGAGGTCGAGGTCCACTTCGGCCAATTCAAGCGGCGCCGCGTCGCTCGCCCACTGGCCGACAGACTGGCGAGGGGGGTCACGGAGATTGTCATGGTTATCGACACGGAGGAAAAGGGCTCCGACGTCTCCCTCGGGTCACACCTCGTCTGGGATGCCTGCCATCACAACATGGACGTAGCCCTCGTGCTCTCGAACGACAGCGACTTGCAGACGCCCGTGTCCATGGCAGAGGACATTGGAATTCGAGTGGTCACGGTCAATCCACACAACCAAAGCGACCAACCTCGCCGACTGCTCAGCGCCGAGAAGCGAACTCTCAACCGGCGACTTCTCAAGCGAAGCCAACTTCCGGACCCGGTACTCGACGCCAGAGGTGAGAGGATCAGCAAACCAGCTTCGTGGTCCTGACGCGCAACGGCCCGCCGAAGCGGGCCGGTGCTGGGCTTGGTCCCCGCTAAGAGAGCCAAGTGGTTCAACCGCCATGGTAGAGACTCAGGCCGGCAATGCAAGCACTTTTCGATCGTCCGCCACCACAACTCCGGAACAACCGGTCACTGCACCAGAGTCCGTTGACATGAGTGGCACAGACTTGCCGGGTGCGCTTCGCGGACCTGGCGGAAGCATCGAACATCACCATGTCGACGTGCCGAACGTGTCCGGATCTTGTACGTCAACAGCATCTAGTTAGGGTACAAGAAGTACATCTAAGAGAGGATCATTAGAGGACATCTAAGAGCAGGTTGAGGTAGTCTGTCGCTGTGGACTACCTGCCGAGGATCGTCGATCGAGAGTTGTCGGAGCGGCTCGAATCTGCCGGAGCGGTGGTGATCGAGGGCCCCAAGGCATGCGGCAAGACCTGGACCGCCGAGCAACAGGCGACCGACCGGCTACTGCTCGACATCGACCAAGCGGCCCGAACCGCGATCGAGATTGCGCCCGACGTGGCACTCGACCGGCCGGCGCCACTGCTCCTCGACGAGTGGCAGGAAGTTCCCCGCATCTGGAATCACGTACGACGAGCCGTCGACAAGCGCCAACTACCGGGGCAGTTCATCCTGACGGGATCGTCGACACCGGCCGATGACGTCTCCCGCCATTCCGGCGCCGGCCGATTCTCATTCCTGAGAATGCGGCCCATGTGCCTCTTCGAATCGGGCTCCTCCACCGGGGATGTCTCGCTCTCGGCGATGTTCGCCGGCGAAAGCATCGCGGCACGCAACCCCGGCACCACCGTCCACGACATTGCCGAGATCATCACCAGGGGCGGTTGGCCCGCCCAGCAGCGCTGCTCGGTCGAAGCAGCCCGGCGCGCGGCAGTCGACTATCTGGAACAGATATGCGCGGTCGATGTCAGCCGGCTCGGTGAACGACAACGCGACCCGGTCAAGGTTCGCGCCGTGGTTCGGGCCATCGCCCGAAGCATCGCCAGTCCCGTCAGATCATCGACTTTGGCCGGCGATGCCGGCGTCGATGTCGAGACCACCCACCAGGTCGACCCCCGAACCGTCCGCGATTACCTCGACGCCCTCCAACGTCTGATGGTGCTCGAGGATCAACCCGCATGGTCGCCGTCGCTGCGATCCAAACGCCGGGTCAGATCAACCCCGAAACGTCACCTCGTCGACCCGGCACTCGCGGTCGCTGCTCTCGGCGCCGGGCCACGGGCGTTGCTCAACGACCTGCCCTACCTCGGGCACCTGTTCGAATCGCTGACGATTCGTGACCTGCGCGTCCTGTCCCAACCCCTCGACGGAACCGTGATGCACTACAGCGACAACAAGGGCACCGAAGCCGACGCCATCATCGAACTCGCCGACGGCCGCTGGGCCGCGATCGAAGTCAAACTCGGTGCTGCCGCCATCGATCAGGGAGCAAGATCGCTGATCCGCCTCGCTACTCAGATCACCGGCCCGGCACCCACCTTCCTGGCGGTCATCACCGGAACCGGTGTCGGCTACACCCGACCCGATGGAGTACACGTGCTGCCCATCGGAACACTCGGCCCGTAGAAGATCTGGATCGCGGCCGTTATCTGCCCCTTGCGACGTGTGAACGCCGACTGCACCGAACCGTCATAACAATGGGTCCACACCAATGCACCTGGAGTGCGGCCCAAGTGCACCGTGTCGACGAGACGATCGAACTCCTGCCGGGGACCTCCAGAGGTACCCAACACAGGCAGCGGCTTGCATCGCAACTACCGGGCGTGTTGGAGCCGCATCAACAACCGGTGGAGTCGCGCAGGCGTTGGCACGCCTGCGCCAAACGTGGGGGTTCGAGCTTGACGACCGGTCGGCGGAAGGCGGCTCGGGGAATCGTGTGGATGTTGTCGAAGTTGACGACACAGTCCGTCGGGACGTGGTCGTCAGCGGCGGTGAGTTCAAGTTCGGAGACGACTCCTCGGACAGTTCGTGTGATGGCCGCCACGACAACAGAGCCGATGCGATCAGCAACAGGATCCCGTGTGAGCACGAGCACTGGACGATCGCCGCCCGGTGTCGCTGCGAACCACACCTCACCGCGCTGCATCGGCCCAATCCGCCCAGTCCTCGGCAGGTCCCCACTCGGCGATCTGACCGATCGCTGACTCGTCGTCGGTAAGCGGCCGGTCTATCCAGGTCACGGCATCGTGTTCGGATGCGAGACGGGTGAGATGACGGTGCAAAGCCTCACGCAGCAGTTCGGACCTGTCGACTCCGAGCTCGTCCGCCCAGCGTTGCGCTGCTGCTGCCTCGTCATCGTCGATCCTGAAGCTGAACATTGTCATACGTTTATACTAGGTTGTATGACAGCATGAGGGAAGGACCAGGCGGCGCTCCGCTCGCGACAGGCACCGCTGCACCTCCGTGAGAAGATCCCGGGGGTCGAAGGGCAGTCTCCCGTCGAGTGGTGGGGTTCCGAGTGTGATGCTCGGTGTGTCATCCCTCAAGTTGGAGCTCGCGGTCAGCGTCACGCCCAATCGACCCCGCGGCCGAGATGGACAGGCTGAGCCGCTACCATGAGCAGTCATGGCAATGAAGATCGTTACGGCTGAAGAGCTTGAGAAGATGACACCAGCCCAACGGCAGGCTGCCTTCGATGCAAGCATCGTGAGCGACCTTGACGACGCACCACCGGAGCTTCTGGAGCGAACGCGTAAGCGTGTGCAACGAATGATTCGCGAGTCAGACTCTCCGTCAACGACTTGACCGACGATCGTCTCGAAGTACGAGCGACGCTGGAGTTCTTTGCAGACCTCGACCGACAGCTCGGCTCGGACCGAGGGCCACACGGTGAGCCGTCGACGAACGACTTCCAAGTCTTCGAACTCTTGGCCATCGTCGAGCGATTCGCCACCGACTTCGCGGGCCTACCGAAGCTAATTCCCGACCGATCTGATTACCGGGTGATGATCGCCACCGGCGTTCTCGTGCGTAGCTACTCAGTAGTCGGTCAGCTCGTGTCCGATGGCGCTATCGAACTCCTGGCACTTGAGCTCGATCTGGACAGCGACTGGTCCTGAGAGACACCAAAGCGCACTCCGCCTGCAGAGCAAGCTTGGTCATCGATCCCGGTAGACCTCGCGGGAGTGGCCCACTCGAACCAACTGGATGACCAGGCGGGCATCGACGATCTCGTAGAGGATCCGATAGTCGCCTACTCGCACTAGATACACCGAATCCTCCCCAGTCAAGGCGACACACCCGGGAGGCCGGGGGTTGCCTGAAAGGAGATCGATGGCCGCACGTACCCACTGTTGCTCCTTGCGGGGGAGCTTGGCGATGGACTTGATCGCACGCCGTGCGATCTCGACGCTGTAGGGGTTCACCCGAGTCCGAGGGCCGCTTTGACCTCATCCCAGGGAACGTAGTCGTCGTCGGCTCGGGCAGCCGCGAGTTCACGGCGATCCTCGGCGTCATCGGCTGTGTCGACGAGACGGTCGAACTCCTCGGAGCCAACGATCACCGCTACCCGCCGACCCCTGCGGGTGACCGAAATCGGTTCGCCTGATCGACGCGACTCGTCGATCACTTCGGCCAGCCGGTTCCGGGCTTCGCTCACAGCAACTTCGTTCATGTACGAATCGTACATATGCGAACGCTCCACGGCAACGAATTCCTGCCGGGGACCTCCAGAGGGGCCCAACACGGGTAGCGGCGTGAGTCGCCCCGTCGCAAGTGTCGCGGGTGTTGCAGCTAGGTGCGAAAGCGCACCCGGCAAATCTGTGCCATCCACGTCAACGCTTTCTGGTGCAGTCGAAGACGGGAGCCGGACCGGGCCGATCATGTCGTATCTCGGTGCCGGGGTAGTGTCGATGTCGATGGCCGGGGATGTGTGTGGCAGTTGCGGGGTCGAGGCGGTCGACGGCGCACAATATTGTCACGCGTGTGGCTGGCGTCTCGATGGCGCCCCGATCGATGTCGACATCTACGGAGATGAGCGCCGGAAATGGCGGTCTGACGATCCGGAGCCAATCCGGCCGTCGAGGCGCACCCTGCTGGTTGGCGCGTCGACCCTGGCATTGGTGGTTGTCGTCGGATTGGTGGTTTTCGGTTGGTTTGCCACAGGCGACGCTCCGTCGGCCGGGCCGCAACCATCGACAACTGTCGCGCTGGACAAGGCGGAGCCCTCGACCTCCGTGACAGGTTCAACCGGGGTCGAGGATTCGACCCTTGTCCTCGATGCCGGCAATTCGCTGGCTTGGCATGCGGGCCTCGACATCAGCGGGCTCACGCCGACGGGGATCGTCGAGTACGACGGTCAGGTGTTCATTTTCGCCTCGCCGCCGAGCGGTTCGCTGAACTTGGTGGGGGTCGGTGTCGACATGTGGCGCTCCGATGACGGTGTGGATTGGCAGCCCGGCGGGACGGTGATCGAAGCACCAAACCTGGTGATGTCAGTGAGAGCGAATCCTGACGGACTCGTCGCTGTAGGTCAGAACGCCGACGGGGACCCGGCGATTTGGCGATCTGTTGATGGCTCCGACTGGGCCATGACAACACTGCCTGCCGCGCCGCTCTCATCGGTCGCACCGGTCCCTGTCATGTCGGCGTCGGCGGGTGGTGTCGAAGTGGTCGTCGGCCGCCCGATGTCTCGGAATCCCTTCGATCCGGTGTTGCCGGCCATGCGGAAACTGACCGGACTGTCACTCGATGGCTTCGGTGTCAGCGCCCAATACGGGGGCTCATTCAAGGCCACCATTTCTGGCCCATTCGGTCTGCCGTTGTTGTCGGCATCGGGAGCGGAACTCGGCCTGTCACAAGAGGATGTGCGCCGTATCCAAAACGACGATGCTGACAGCCCTACGGCAACCTTGTGGAGCTCAGGCGATGGCCTCGACTGGCGCGTCACAACCTTGGACCAAGTCTCTCCCTCGAGTCTCGCAGTCGACAACGACGGCAGATTCGTGATGTCCGGCAGCGGACCGCAGGGGTTCGTGGCCTGGGGGTCAGATCTCGGCGAGTCGTGGCAACAACTCGGCAGCGGGCAGAACGCGGCGAGTTCGGTGGTGTCCTGGAAACAAATGCTCATCGGCACACAACCTCTTGGCAGCGGTGACATCACAATGTCAACCGACGGCTCCGACTGGAGACCAATTGGCCTCCCCGGCATCCTCCCTACCAGCTTCCGGCTCAGCGGGTCTCGCCTCGCGGCCGGCGACGAAGGAATCGCTGCCACCGTCTACACAACACCACCAGAAGCTGCTGTGAGGACGGATCTCCCAGAAGTGATTCTCATGAAGGACGGCTACACGCTCGCCGCGAACGACGGCGGCACAAACAACCTGGTGCTCCGTCGAGGCCAAGACACACTGATCACCGTGTATGCCTACTCCAACAGCCAAGCAGGCATCGTGGCCGACCTCGGCAACGGAACAGTCACGTTCGTCGATCCGCAGACATCAGACCCATACGTGACATTCACGATCGACGAACTACGACAACTCGAAACCATCGCCAACAAGGGCCGCCTGTACGTCGGGACACAGAGCCGGATCCTCTTCTCATCCGACGCGATCACCTGGACCATCAACGACGTGGCCGGCCTCGCAGGAACCAGCGGATACGTCGCCGACATGCAGGTCACATCACACGGCCTGATCGCCGCCATCACAACCCAGCCCGCCACACCCTCAGCACCCCCCGACGCATCAACCACCCAGATCGTTATCGCCGACTACCCGTCCTGACGCACCCAGCCCGGCCGACCCAACCACCACACCGCCGCGAGAAGATTAGTGAGAAGATCCCGGGAGCCAAAGGGTGTGGCGGACGACATGGCAGCGGACAACAGCGATGAATTGACAGCCGGCGAAAGCCCGGCTCAAGGCCTACAAACGGGTCCACCGGGCAGCGTTCGGGAACAGCGGCTACAGCCTTGGATCCACCCACGGATCAGAAGGTCGGGGGTTCGAATCCCTCTGGGCGCACCGACGAAACCCCAGCCGAACGGAGGTTTCGCGATTTTCCGATACCGGCATCCACCGCGCCGCGGCACAATGCGGTATGGACTTCTCGCTGCCCGGGGCAGACCTCTTCGACTTGCACCTCCGAATCCAAGCGGCGGCGTTCGCGCTGCTGTTCGAATATGAGCACCCCGCCACCGAACCCGAAATCGCGGATCGAGCCGGACTCGGGTCCGCGGAGACCGTCGACGCCCTCGCCCAGATCGAAGCGAAGGGCATGCTGCGTCGCAGCGACGACGGCAACATCGTTGGCATCGCCGGCATGACCATTGTTCCCACTCAACACGAGATCGAGATCGGCGACACGATCCGGTGGACGTGGTGTGCCCTCGACGCCGTCGGCATCATCGGTGCGCTCGGACGGGGCGGCCGCTTCACCACCACCGTGCCTGGTGCCGGCGGGCACGACACGGGGGCACCGGTTACCGTCGAGTTCAAAGAGGACGGCAGCACCGACTCATCGGCCGTCGTGTTCATAGCCGACGGATTCACCGATGACTCGGTGGTCGACACCTGGTGCCCCACCGTCAACCTCTTCCCCGACACCACCGCGGCCACCACTTGGGCAGAATCGACCGGAATCACCGGCAACCCGGTGGCAATCGCCGACCTGATGCCCAACGCCGCTCAGATGTGGGATCACGTCAGGACGCTCCTCTGAGTCTTCACCGGACCGGGGTGAACAACGGTGGCCGAATAGTCTCACGGTCATGGCAAAGAGACGGCGCCCAAAGGGCGGTCGCATCACACCGAAGGGCGTTCGCCCAAGCGGGCGACACCACTCGTCGGCGGCCATGCCATCACCCATCGAACTGCTGTTGTGCGACGCCGGGTCGGTGGCGCGTGACCATGACGACATCAACGAGACCGAGGGTTGGGCGTCGGCCATCCAGTCGGCGTTTCGAACGTCGGGGTTCCCGCCCCGACCCGGTGTATCCCCAAGACTGGCCCTCCGAGAAGCCCGTGGAGAGGGTGGAACCGGCGGCGCGGTACTGGCTGCGGCAATGGCGGTCTACGGTCCGGAGCCGGCGCGTGCCCGAGCGGCCAAGGTCGCTGCCGATGATCCCCGCACCTTCCTGACCGAGGTGGACCCGGCCGATGCCCGGGCGACGAATGGTACCGGGACCTTCCGGTGGTGCTCCGTGAATGGCTGCGGTTCGCAGCCACGCAACGGAAACTGCCGGCTCGAGCACAGCGATCATGCGCGACATCATTGCCGATGGCATCGAGTTGACAAACGAAGTTGCCGTGCAGGCCTGGCTCGACCAGTACAACACCCGCCCCCGCAACGAGCGCCACTGACCGATGACCTTGGAGCGTTCCGGCCGATGCGACGCTCTCGGACTACTCGGGGATGTCGACGATGCCGCCACGACGTTTGATTTCGGCGATCTGAGCACGGAGTCTCTCCCAAGCCACCCGGCGTTCCGGGGTCATCTCCAACGACGAGTGTTCCGGTGAGATGCCGAGGGTGATCTCCTTCGACATGGTCCCCATCTCGTCTGCCGTCACTTCGGTTTGGTCCGACATGACCACCACCTCCCCCAATCCGTACACGATAACCGTGACGATCCGACACGGTTCTGGTGCCGTTCACCGACCCCGGCAGAGGCTGCAAGCGAGCCAATCTGCCCCGAGCGTTTCGGCTTCGGGAGCACGATCGCGTAGATTCGATGCCGTGAACACCGTGCCGATGATCGAGCGCACCCAGGAGCAATCCAGCCGAAAGGTCCACCGTTGACCGAGATCCGGACCCCGCTCGGGGTGATTCGTGGCCGTGAACGCGACGGTTGCCTCCAGTTCTTCGGTATCCGCTACGGCCAGCCCACCGGGAACAATCGACGGTTCAGGGCGCCTGAACCGGTGAAGCCCTGGGAAGGGATCTACGACGCAACTCACTTCGGCCCCTCCGCCCCCCAGCCGCCGCGGGCCATCGACAGCGTGTTGCCCAAGCGTGACCTCGTCTGGAGCGAGGACTGCCTGTTCCTCAACGTCTACACACCTGCCGCCGACGATTCGGCGAGACCGGTGTTGGTCTGGATCCACGGCGGCTCGTATGTCAACGGCTCGGGCGACGCCTATGACGGCACCTCGTTCGCAAGTACCGGCGACATGGTCGTCGTGACCATCAACTATCGTCTCGGTGCGCTCGGCTTCGCCGAACTCGGGCACCTCGACCCGGCTCTCACCGGCTCTCACAACAACGGCATTCGCGACATGATCGAAGCGCTGCGGTGGGTGCGCTACAACATCACGGTGTTCGGGGGCAACCCGGGGCGGGTCACGATCTGCGGCGAATCGGCCGGCGCCGGCGCGGTCAACGCCCTGCTCGCCTCGCCCAACGCCCGCGGCCTCTTTCACCAGGCCATATCCGAGAGTGCCCCCGCCCGGTTCAGCGAGAGCGAGACCACCTTCGCCGACGACCTGCGGGTCCAGCTCAGCGCCGACGGTGACCCCATCGGCCTCAACGAGCTGATGGCCACCCCGGCCGACCGGATACTCGCGGCCCAGACTGCGGTGCTCGACCGGAGCGCCGCCGCCATGGGGCTGGGCCTCATCCCGGCCGGTCGGCCCGGTTTTCGTCCGGCCATCGACCACACCACCATCACCGGAAACCCATCGGATGCCGTCGCCACCGATCCGGTCCCGCTTCTGATCGGTACCAACCTCGACGAAGGCACTTTGTTCACCCTCGACCTGCCCGAGGAGATCACCGACTCGCAACTCCGGCGGGCCGTCGAGAGCGGTGGTCACGACACCGACCGGGTGGTCGCCGCGTTCAAGGCCGAGTATCCGGGCGAGACCAACCGGCAGCTGTTGATCCACATGCTCGGCGACACACTGTTCCGCAGCGCCAGTCTGAGGGTGGCCGATGCCCAGGCCACCACCGACACGTCGGTCTGGGTCTACCTGTTCACCTGGCAGAGCCAGGGGTTCCACGGAATGTTCGGTGCGATGCACGCCCTCGAGATTCCGTTCGTCTGGAACATGCCCCTGGAGCCGTGGGGGCAACTGCTCGGCGAAGGCGAACCGTGGCCGCCCGATCTCGCCGACCGGATGCACCGGGCATGGATCTCCTTCGTGCACACCGGCAACCCCAACCACGGCGGCATCCCCGATTGGCCCCGTTACGACACCGACCGACGACCCACCATGGAGTTCGGCGATACCAGCCGGATGCTCGACGACCCCCAGGGAAGGACCCGGGCCGGCTGGGGCGAATAGACCGGGGCGATCGGGCTACGACCGACCGCCGGATCCGGGCCGGCCGACGATCTCACGCCAGACGCCGGAACGGTGAACCACCTCGATGTCCAGCCCGGCCTTGTCCACGTTCTCCTCGGTGCGACGATTGATGTTGGAACCGATCACTTTGCTCACCAGCGGAGTAAGGCGATCTGCGATCCAGCCCGTGATCCGACCCCGGGGACGTACGTGCTCGAGCAGTAGAATCCTTCCGTCGGGCTTCAGGACCCGACCGATCTCGACCAGGCCCGAAACCGGGTCGGCGACCGAGCAGAAAACGCAAGTGGCCGTGACCGTGTCGAAGAAATCGTCCGGGAACGGCAGGTGCTGAACATCGGCAAGGTCGAACGCGACATCCACTCCGTGCCTCTTCGCCCTGCCGCGTGCTCTCGTCAACATGTTTGAAGAGACGTCGATCGCCGTGAGATCCACCCCGGTCGGGTACAGGTCGAGGTTCTTGCCGGTCCCGACCCCGACCTCGAGCGTGTGCCCACTGGCCCCGGCCAACACTCGTTTCCGGCGTCGGTGTCCGCCCAGAAGTTCCATCGGAGCGTCGTACAGATCATAGAAACGAGCCACCCGGTCGTACCGGCGGGTGACAGCCTCTTGACCCGACCGCTCATGTCCTTTCGACATCTCATCAGCCGTCATCGGTACCTCTCCTGGTCGCGTGTCGACAGAACCGGAGGGATCCGGATCAGGCCGGCACTGTCCATCACGCATGGTCGCCGCGACGCCACGACCATGTCAGGGCCCAAAGTCCCAATGTGAATCGGGCATTGCGTTTCGAAGCCGAGGCCGCTACCCTCATCTTATACCCCTAGGGGGTAGGGCTTTATCAATCATCCTGCATGACCCGCAGCCCACAGGTCAACAACTCGAACAGTAGGAGGTGAGACGATGCAACTCTCACAGTTGATCGTCCTGGTGTCCGGAGCGTCTCTCACCGGGTTTCTCTGGTGGTTTTTCTTCGGTCCGAGGAAGGAACACCACTCCGACGTGCACGGGGACATTCAGGAGATGGCGATCACGGTGGAGGGCGGCTACAGCCCCAACATCGTCCGCGTTCGCCAAGGAGTCCCGTTGAGACTGACATTCGACCGCCGAGAGGCCGGTGACTGCACCTCACGTGTGGTATTCCCCGACTTCGGTGCATCGAAGCCGCTGCCGGCGTTCGGTTCGGCGTCGCTGGAGTTCACTCCTGACAAAGCCGGCGAATTCCGCTTCGCTTGTGGCATGAACATGATCCACGGCACTCTCGTGGTCGAATCGGCCGACACGTTCGAGAACGGCGCTGCTGTCAGCAACAACGGACAAGGCCGGGCCGACACCAAGATCGATGACAGCAACATCGAGACTGTCCACACCGAAAGCACCGAGTTCCGCGTCAGCGGGATGTCGTGCGCTTCCTGCGTAACACGAATCGAGTCGGTCCTCGACGGACTCCCCGGCGTCGATCGGGTCGAAGTGAGTTTCGGTACCGAACGGGCGACAGTCGATTTCGATCCGAACACGATCACCGTCGCGGATCTCCAGACGGCCGTGGCCGGAGCCGGCTACAAACTCGTTCCGCGCACTTCGGGCCAGGTGGCCCCCGACGATCACGAGGCCGAGGAGCGCAAGGCCGAGATCGCCGATCTGTCCCGACGGGTCATCATCGGAACGATCCTGTCCACGCCGGTCGTGTTCGCGGTGATGGCCGTGGATCTGTTCTCGGTGGGCTGGGTCCCCGATTTCCTGATGAACCGATGGTTCCAGCTGGCGCTGATCACGCCCGTCATGTTCTACACGGGCTGGCCGATCCACCGAACGGGCTGGTTGACCCTGAAGCACCGCGCCGCCGACATGAACTCGCTCATAACCATCGGCAGCATCGCGGCCTTCGGCTACAGCCTTCTCGTGACGGTCGCACCATCTCTCGTCCCCGTCGAAGTCAGAGAGGTGTACTACGAGGCAGTCGGCGTCATCATCACCTTGATCCTGCTCGGAAGACTGCTCGAGGTGCGCGCCAAGGCGGGAACCGGCGAGGCGATCCGGAAGTTGATCGGAATGCAGGCTCGCACCGCGACCCTCAT
Source organism: Acidimicrobiia bacterium (assembly GCA_003231645.1). Taxonomy (GTDB): domain Bacteria; phylum Actinomycetota; class Acidimicrobiia; order Acidimicrobiales; family Aldehydirespiratoraceae; genus SZUA-87. The sequence goes on from QIIW01000026.1 coordinate 12,641, forward strand.
TCGCAACGGTGACGAGGTCGAAGTTCCGATCGAGGAGGTCGTCCCCGGTGACGTGATCCTTGTGAGACCCGGTGAGAAGGTTCCCGTCGATGGCGTGATCATCGACGGGCGCTCTACCCTCGATGAGGCCATGGTCACCGGGGAATCGATCCCGGTGAGCAAGACCGTGGGCGACACTGTCATCGGGGCCACCATCAACCAGACCGGCGCCTTCCGGTTCGAGGCAACCAACGTCGGCTCCGACACGATGCTGGCTCAGATCATCAAGCTGGTCGAACAGGCCCAGAGTTCCAAAGCTCCAATCCAGCGCCTCGCCGATCTCACGGCCTCGTACTTCGTCCCGGCTGTCATGTTCATCGCCATCACCACTTTTGTCACCTGGTTCATCGTCGGCCCCCAACCTGCACTCACGCTCGCCCTCGTTGCCGGCGTTGCGGTACTGATCATCGCCTGCCCGTGCGCACTGGGACTGGCCACACCGCTTTCGGTCATGGTCTCCACCGGCAAGGGGGCCGAGCACGGCATCCTGATCAGATCGGCCGAAGCCCTGGAAACTGCACACAAGATCGACACGATCGTCCTCGACAAGACCGGGACGATCACGAGGGGCAAGCCGGAACTGACCGATGTGACCACATTCGCCGGCATCAACGAGGCAGAGTTGCTCCGGCTGGTGGCGTCCGCCGAACAATCGTCGGAACATCCCCTGGCCCAAGCCATCGTGAGCGGGGCACACGACCGGAACCTCGACCTCGTCGAACCGGCCGAGTTCGACTCGATCACCGGCAAGGGGATCCGGGCAATCGTCAGCAGCCGTGAGGTCCTCATCGGAAACAGGCGCCTGCTCGACGACGCCGGTATCGACTCCGATGCAGTGACCGACCTCAGCAACCGACTGGCCGAAGAAGGCAAGACTCCGATGCTGGTCGCCATCGACGGCGAACCGGGCGGTGTCATTGCTGTTGCCGACACGGTGAAGGAGGACTCCGCCGCGGCGATCGCCGCCCTACGAGCCCTCGGGATCGAGGTGGCGATGATCACGGGTGACAACGCCCGAACTGCAGCAGCGATCGCCCGTCAGGTCGGGGTGCAGCGCGTGCTGGCCGAGGTTCTGCCCGAACGCAAGGCCCTCGAAGTCCGGCGCCTCCAGGAGGAGGGAGGGGTGGTCGCCATGGTCGGCGATGGCATCAACGATGCCCCGGCGCTCGCTCAGGCCGATGTCGGATTCGCCATCGGCACCGGGACCGACGTGGCCATCGAGTCGTCGGACATCACGCTCATCTCCGGCGCTCTCGACGGGGTCGTCACGGCCATCACCCTGAGCCGGTCCACACTGCGAAACATCCGGCAGAACCTCTTCTTCGCCTTCATCTACAACGGGATCGGAATCCCCGTGGCGGCGGGCGTGCTCTACCCGTTCATCGGGGTCCAGCTCAGCCCGATGCTCGCCGCCGGCGCGATGGCCGGGTCGAGTCTCTCGGTTGTCACCAACGCGAGTCGTCTCCGCCGCTGGAGACCGCGGGAGATCGACGTCTCCAAGGTCACGGCCGTCGGCGAGCCGCTGATCGAACTCGGATCCGATGAGAAGATGTCGACCCCGAAGAAGGCTCCCACCGATGATGTCGAGGTCCGCTGCGAGTCCGAGTACGTCCACCAAGGTCAGCACTGACCCCGATCATGCACTGTCCGCCGGGGGTCGACAAGACATGCCGGACCATTGTCGGCGCCGGCCCGTCCGGCCTCGTGGCTGCGGCGACTCTCGCCCGATCAGGGCGGTCGGTTCGTGTGCTCGAACGAAACCATGAGGTCGGGCACCGGTACGCAGGGGACTTCCAGGGTCTGGAGAATTGGACGACCTCCCGGGACTCACTCGAGTTGCTCGCCGCTCTCGGAATCGAAGCCGACTTCGACTACCAACCGTTCCACGAGGTGACCTTCCACGACAGGCACCTCGACCACGTGGTGGTGAGCAGCGCCCACCGTCCGTTCTTCTATCTGGTTCAGCGTGGGCCCCAGGACGGCTCCATCGATCAGGCGCTGCTCCAACAGGCCCGGTCCGCCGGCGCGCGAGTCGATCTCGGCGTCACGGCCACGAATGCGGCCAGGGGGACCATCATCGCCACCGGACCCAAGTATGCCGACGGACTGGTCACGGGATTGGTCTTCGACACCCGGCTCGAGGACCAGGCCCGCTGCATCGTCTCGGACCGCCTCTCCCCCGCCGGATACGGGTACCTCCTCGTCTGGAACGGCCGTGCGACCTTGGCAACCTGCCTGTTCCGACGCCATCCGGATTGGCGGTCAGCCCGCGAATCTACCGTCGACGCCTTCTCGAAACTGTTGCCGACGCTTCGAGCCGACCTCCGGGAAGCCAAGGTGTTCTCCGGTTGTGGATCGGTGTTTCCCGATGCTCGCTACACCGACGAAGCCGGCCACCTGTTCGTCGGCGAGGCCGCTGGTCTGCAGGACGCCGAGTTCGGCTTCGGTCTGCGATACGCGGTCGAATCGGGCAGCCTTGTCGCCCGATCACTCGTCGAAGGCTTCAACTACAAGGCGGCGGCGGAGAAGATTTTCGACGCGCGCATGCGCACCGCATTCGCCAACCGCCTGATGTTCGAGGCCCTACCCGAGGCGGTCATCCCCATGGTCCTGCGTCGCGGTGCGGCGTCGGCGCATCTCCATGCCCGCCTGCGCCGGCACTGCGCTCCATGGGCTGCCAAATCGGCCTTGTCGCTGGTAGCCAGGCGGTTGCTCTCCCCCAGGCGCCTCGGCTACCACGACACATCGTGTCACAGCGATGCCTGCAGTTGCGTCTGGTGTGTGTGTCACCAGGACCGCGCACCCGCCCCCGAAGAGCCGACCGGTCCCATCGTGGCGTGACAGAATCACCAGTGAGGATGTAGCCCGAGTCCCGACTTGCCATCGGTCGATTTGGTGGCCAGTACCTGGGTCAGGTTCAGTTCGTTGGTTTCGAAGCCGATCGCCGAGGCGGCCATGTAGAGACGCCAGACGTTGGCTCTTCCGACCGAGGTCAGCTCGACTGCCTCGTCCCAGTTGTCCTCGAGGTGACGGACCCACAGGCGAAGGGTCGCTGCGTAGTGTTCGCGCAGTGACTCGACGTGGCGAACCTCGAGCCCATTTCGGTTGATCGCCGACACCACCTGACCCGTTTCGAGTAGTTCACCATCGGGGAACACGTAGTGGGCGATGAACCCGCTGGGATCGATTCGGCTTCGTCCCGTGTCGACCGACCGGTTGATGGCGTGATTGAGAAGCCTGCCGCCCGGTACGAGCAGAGACTCGATCTGCCCGAAGTAAGCGCCGAGGCGTCGTTCCCCGACATGTTCGAACATACCGATCGAGGAAATGGCGTCGAACGGCGCGTCGCTGATGTCCCGGTAGTCCTGCAGTCGGATCTGCACCCTGTGGCTCAGGCCGGCTTCCGCCACCCGCGTCTCTGCCAGTTTCACCTGCTCGGCCGAGATGGTCACGCCGACCACGGAGACGCCGTATTGCCGGGCCGCATGAATCGCCATACCTCCCCACCCGCATCCGATGTCGAGTAGACGCATGCCGGCGACGAGCCCGAGCTTGCGACAGATCAGGTCGTACTTGTTGATCTGGGCTTCGTCGAGAGAGTCGGTTTGATGTTCAAACACCGCGCACGAGTACGTCATGGTCGGGCCGAGGAACAGACGGTAGAAGTCATTGGAGACGTCGTAATGGCTGGACACGGACCGGGCATCGCGACCACGGCTGTGCAGCACACCACGGACCTTGGCTTCCTCGGGCGGTGCCGGCAGCGGTCGTAGCGCCACCAGGTCGCCGACGGAGTGCACACCGAGTACATGGGCGACGTCGCTCAGAAGCCGGCGGTCGATTCTGATCTTGCCGAGCCGGTCTCGGATTCCGAGAAGCCCGTAGATGTCGCCCTCGGCCTCCACGTCGCCGGCGATGAAGGCGCGGCCGAAGGCCAGCTCTCTTCCCCGACCTGAGATGACGCGGCGAAAGAAATCGGGAGAAACGATCCGAACTGTCGTTGCCGCGTCTTCAGGGCCCAATGCGGTGCCGTCGTACACCTCGACTCTCAGACCGGCAGTGTCCTCACCCAACAATCGAAGCAGCAGCCGCTTCATGTGAATCGTCCCGCCACTGTCACGGTATTCCCGCTGCGCCTCTGGGTTGGAGCCGACCTCCAACGTCGATTGCTCATCCATATTGGTCTCCTCTGTCACGCGACCCCGACCATCTCCTTGCCCCGGCGAACTCGGCCATCCACATCGATAACAGGATGGAACAGTGGTACTTTACCCCTACCCCCCATATGTATCAACTGCGTCGGGTCGCGCTCATCCACGACCGGCCGGCCGTCACGCAACGGTGGCTCTCAGCGGTGTCGGTCCCGGGACTACCCCTTGACCCTGCGCTTTCGGATGTTGGCCCACTCGTCGCGGAGCCCGACGGTGCGGTGCCACAAGCCGGGGTCGTCGAGATCGTGGGCGAAGTAGCCGAGCCGCTCGAACTGCACCACCACACCGCCGGGAGTGTCGGCCAGCATCGGTTCGAGCTTGCAACCGGTCAGAACCTGCCGGGAATCGGGGTTGACCGCGTCGAGCGGATCGGTGCCATCGGCACCGGGGTGCGAGTCGGTGAACAATCGGCCGTAGAGAATCACGTCGGCGTCAACGGCATGTTCGGCCGCCACCCAATGGAGCGTGGCCTTCACCTTGCGGCCGTCGGGAGCCTGACCACCCCGGGTCTCGGGGTCGTAGGTACACCTGAGCTGGACGACCTCACCGGTCTCGTCGGTGACATGGTCGATGCAGGTGATGTAGAACCCGGCCCGCAACCTCACCTCGCGTCCCGGAGCGAGACGAAAGAATTTCTTCGGCGGGTCGATCATGAAATCGTCACGCTCGATGAACAGCCGACCAGTGAACGGCACCTTGCGAGTGCCGGCCGAGTCGTCCTCGGGATTGTTGATCGCGTCGAGCTCCACCACCTGGCCCTCGGGCCAGTTCTCGATCACCACCTCGAGCGGCTTCAACACCGCCATCCGGCGCAACGCGTGACGGTTGTGGTGGGTACGTACGAATGACTCGAGCAATTCGATCTCGTGGGTGCCGTTGACCCGGGCCACCCCGATGTGAGAACAGAACGCGCGGATCGCCTCCGGGGGATATCCCCGCCGTTTCAATCCGCGCAGGGTCGGCATCCGCGGGTCGTCCCAGCCATCGACCAGGCCGCCGTCCACCAACGTCCGTAGAACACGTTTCGAGGTCATGGTATGGGTCAGGTTGAGTCGCGCGAACTCGGTCTGTTCGGGCTTGTCGCCGGGCAGGTCGAGATGCTCGAGACACCAGTCGTAGAGCCTGCGGTGGGAGTCGAACTCGAGGCTGCACAACGAATGGGTGACGCCCTCGATGGCATCACTCTGGCCATGGGCCCAGTCGTAGGTTGGGTAGACATGCCACGAATCGCCGGTTCGATAGTGGTGAGCGTGGCGGATCCGGTAGAGCACAGGGTCGCGCATCTGCATGTTCTCGTGCCCCATGTCGATACGAGCCCGCAGCGCACGGGAGCCCTCAGCGAACTCGCCGTCCCTCATCCGTGCAAAGAGATCGATGTTCTCCTCCACGCTGCGGTTGCGCCACGGGCTGTCGGTGCCGGGTTGGGTGAAACTGCCACGATTGAGCGACATCGCCTCGGCATCCTGATCGTCGACGTAGGCAAGGCCGGCTTCAATGAGATCGATCGCCCAGTCGGCGAGCTGGTCGAAGTAGTCGGAGGCGAACACAACCTCGGCCGGTTCGAACCCGAGCCAGCGAATGTCATCTTGGATCACCTCGACGAAGGTCGCCTCCTCGGTCTCCGGGTTGGTGTCGTCGAAGCGCAGTTTGCAGATGCCGTCGAATTCGGCGGCGATGGCAAAATTGAGGCATATAGCCTTGGCATGGCCGATATGGAGGTAGCCGTTGGGCTCGGGTGGAAACCGGGTCTGCACCCGGCCATCGAAGCGCCCGGCGGCCAAATCGGCTCTGACCCTTTCGCGAATGAAATCGGTGCGGGAGTTCGCGGTGGTCCCGGAAGGCGTGTGGTTCACCGTGTCAGAACTACCGTCCCGTGGCCCCACCGGCAACACCCGAACCCGGACCAGTGGGGCCGTGGCAGTCCACTCCGACGGTCGGTGCCCCACGGATCCGGCACCCACGGTCGTCGATCGGGCGAGCCGACACCGATGTCGTGGTGCGGTGAGTTCTCTGATCGGCTGGTGGCGTCGGCGCGGCAGTGACCATGGTGACCCTCCCAAACGTGTCGAGTCGATCGCCTACTCCGGCACCGCCTGCACCTGGATGAGTGGATCCGGCGGCTCGGCGATGTCGGGTCGGTTGGTCGGGTGGGCGGCGCGGATCTCGGCGCCGTGTTGATCGAGATCAGGTGGTGGAGAGCAGGTCGACTGGACGTCTCCGTCGATCCGTACGGGTGAGCGGATGGAGCGGAAATCGCCGTTCGGATCGGACACGATCGGTGTCAGCCCCATCGACTCGGACCACGCAATGGCCTCGGATATCGAGTTGATCGGCCCGGCCGGCACACCGACCGCCAGTAGTCGTTCGAGCCAAGCCCGGCGGGTGTCGGTAATCAGCACCGCGCCGATCTCGGCCACCAGATCGTCGACGTTGGCCCGCCGCGACGCCCCGTCGACAAACCGCGGGTCGTCGATCAGGTCGGGGCGACCGATCACCTCGCAGGTCAGCCGGTAGGTCTTGTCGTTGGCCGCGGCCACGACGATCGTGCCGTCGCTCACCTCGAACACCTCGTAAGGCGCGAGCGAGGGATGACGGTTGCCCGCCCGGATCGGGTCGATCCCCGCCAACACTGCGGCCGAGGCCTGGTTGGCGAGGGCGGCCATCGCGCTGTCGAACAGACTCACCTCCGTGTAGCACCCCTCACCGGTGACCGCCCGCCGATACAGCCCGGCCAGGGTGGCGATGGTGGCGTAGAGCCCTGTTATCACGTCGACCAGTGCCACCCCCACCTTCATCGGTGGTCCATCGGCCGATCCCGTGATGTACATCAATCCACTCATCGCCTGGATCGTCAGGTCATAGCCCGGCAGGGCGGCAGCCGGACCGTCTCCGGAGAACGCCTCTATCGACAGGTAGACCAAGCCTGGATCGGCGCCCCTCAGATCCACGGGGCCGAGGCCACGCTCGGCCATGTAGCCCGGCCGGAAGTTCTCGGCCACCACATCGGCGGTCGCGCACAGTTCTCGGGCGAAGGCCACGTCGACATCGTCGTTGAGGTCGAGCACCACACTCGACTTGTTGCGGTTGACACTCAGGTAGTAGGTCGAGTCATCACCAACCCAGGGCGGGCCCCATGCCCGCGTGTCGTCGCCCACGCCAGGGCGTTCGATCTTGATGACGTCGGCGCCGAGGTCGGCGAGGTTCATGGTGGCGAGCGGTCCGGCCAACACTCTCGTGAAGTCGATCACGGTGACGCCGCTGAGTGGGCCCTTCAAGTTGGTCAAGTTCGACTCAGCCCCTCCAGTCCATGCCGTGGTCATCAAACCACCAGCGGCCCTGCGGATCGTACCTGGAGAGGTGCGACGATCCGGGTTCGGGCGCAGCCGCCAGGATGTCGGCCCGACACGTCAGGCAGCCCCGGTGGGACCAGCGACATCGAGGTCCCAGCACTTGACGACGGAACTGTCGGTGCGAGAACTCATCTCCTTGACCTTGCCGCTCGCCCCGAAGTTGACGTCGGCGTGAACCGACGATTCGAGATGGTCGCGATACTCCTCGACAGGAAGACCGGCTGGGTACCGGAGGAGACAACAACGTTGACAGTGGGGACTTCGCCGGTGTCGACACCTTCGAGGGGATTGGTCACTGCTGCGGACGGTGACCGAATCCTCAACTCCACCCGCATCATCGAATGCGCCTTCACCCTCGTCGAGTCCTGTGGCCCCGAATCTCTCACCATGCGGGCCCACCGTGACCTGCCCCCGATGATCCGGCCCGGCGACATCGCCAGGTGGTCGGACATACGCCCGCGGTCGGTGGTGGCGGCCGGCCGTGGGACCGTCCACGGTGAACCGTCATCGGCTGCCCGGAGTCGTGACAGTTGACCGATGTCACACCTCGGGCCATGCTGTGGCGCGTTCTCGAGCGCAGAACCGAACATCAGGACAGGGGGGTTTCGGTGCGCCACGTACGTTCGCTCGCTCTCATCATCACATTCACACTGATCGCCGCCGCGTGTGTTCCCCTGTCGGTGGTATGGGGGCCGGGTGGCTCACTGCGCCCCTATTGGTGCGACCCCTCCGACACCGCCATCAACGACGCCCACGGCCTCCCGGCCAACTTCAACGCGGCGTATACCCAGCCCAAGGGCCCACTCTCGGGCCCCGACTGCCTACTTACCACCAACTACCTCCGGTCATCCGAGGCGTTCGTCAAGCAGTACCCCACGGTCGCCGACGCCGAGGCCGCCGGATGGAAACAGGGCGCGGTCTGGGCCGCCGGCCAAGGCATCCACTACGTCGACCCGAGCCGTCTTCTCGGCCCGTTCGATCCCCGTAAACCCAACTGGTTGATGTACGACGGCACGTCTCCTGGTTCGTTGCTCACCGGGATGATGTACCTGTTGGACACCGGGAGCACCACCCCTCCGTCCGGGTTCCCGGGGGACAACGACCACTGGCACCAGCACGGCGCCCTGTGCACCGACACGACACCGGGGACCTACCCGTTTATCATCGGCGAGAGTCTCACCGGTCCGCAGTGTTCGTCGATCGGTGGGATCAACGTCATCCGGCCGACCATCTGGATGGTCCACGTCTGGTTACCCGTTTACAAGAACTGGGTTCCCACCGACGTGTTCAACAAGTCCCACCCGCTCATTCCCTGATCCCCCACGACGGCACGCATTGAAAATCCTCCTCCCGGTGGGTTGCGAGGTCATCTACTGGTCGATCGGCATCCGACGCGGTGATCCACGCCTGCGAACCCTGCTCGACCGTTGGGGTGACCCGACCCTGCGATGGGTGCAGGCGCCCGCGGCGGGAATCGAACATGACCTCTGGCAGTCGCTCATCACCTCCGGTGTGCGGCTCACCAACGCATCCGGCATCCATGCCGAGCCGATCGCTCAGTATGTGATCGGCTGGATCCTCGCCTGGTCACAGGGCCTCCAAGGCCAGTTCACCCGATCGCGCCACCACGAATGGTCGGTGGCGCCGGCTCGTGATCTCCGGCCCGGCCGATCATGTCGACGAGATGCTCACCCCCGACCGGCTTCCCGAACTGCCGGCCGAATCCGACTATGTCGTGCTGTGTGTGCCGGCCGGCGATGAGACCCGTGGCCTGATCGGTGCTGCCGCATTCGCCGCCATGAAACACTACGCCGTGTTGATAAACGCCGTGTTGATAAACATCGCGCGCGGGTCGATCGTGGACGAGGATGCTCTCACCGACGCGCTCTCCGGCGGTCGTATCCGCGGCGCCACGCTCAACGTGGTGCGTGAGGAACCACCACCGCCCGAATCCCCGCTCTGGGACCCGCCGAGATGTGTGATCACACCCCACCAGTCGAGCTACTCTCCCTTGGGGGCCGACCGGCTCGACACCTTGTTCATCCACAACGTCGGCTGCTACCTCGACGGCGCTCCGATAGGCAACGAGGTGGCCGGTCGCGGTTCAGCCGAGTAGTTGTCACACCGACCCAGCAGCGTCAGATGTATTCGGGTAACACCTCGACGATGTGCTCCGGGGTGGTCTGCGGAGCGAACCTCACCACCACCTCGCCGTCGCCATTCACCAGGAACTTCTCGAAATTCCAGGCGATATCGGAGGTCTCTCCATCACCGGGGCACTCCGACCTGAGCCACCTGTAGAGGTCACAGGCCCCCTCGCCATTGACCTCGATCTTGGCAAACATGGGGAAATCGATCCGGTAGTTGTCACTGACAAACCCTCTGATCTCCTCGGCCGTGCCGGGCTCCTGGGCACCGAACTGGTTGCAGGGAAACGCCAGAACGGTGAACTCGTCGGTGTCATGATGAAGCGTACGCAGACCTGCGTACTGGGGGGTGAAGCCTCAACGACTCGCTACGTTGACCACCAGGCAGGTGGTGCCACGATAGTCGGCGAAATCGACCATCTCCCCATCCAGCGACTCCATGTGGAACTCGTGGAAACGAGTCATGATATCTCCTCTCGACCGAGCCAGAAGTTACACATCAGGAGGACGGGTCGTGCCCCATTCGATAGGAATCGACCTGGGAACGACCAACGTGAAGGCGGTCCTCGTGTCGGCCGAAGGTGCCGTGCTCGCCTCCACGGAACGGCCGCTGCCCACCGTCGTCGTAGGTGACACGGCCGAGCAGGATGCCGAATCAGTGTGGCACCTGGTGCTCGACTGCCTCACCGCCCTTGTGGTCGAGTGCCCCGACAATGCCAAGAGGGTCGAGACGATCGGCGTGTGCAGCCAATACTCCTCACTCGTCGGAGTCGACGCCTCCGCCAACCCCACCACGCCGCTGATCATGTGGTCGGATCAGCGCGGTACCGATCACTCGTGGGCAATCCTGTCCCGCCACGAGAAAGCCTTCATGACCTGGGTCGAGCACCACGGGATCCCCCCGGTCGGCAGCGGATTGTCGCTCGCCCACCTGCTGTATCTCCAACTCGAACACCCCGGATCCCACGCCTCCGCGACCGCCTACGTCGAGCCGATGGACTACCTGACGGCGCGGCTCACCGGCAGGATCACCGCCACCCAGGCCTCATCGTTCATGCTTCAGCTCTGCGACAACCGTTCACTCGGCGCAACCGGCTATGACCCCGACCTGGTGGCCATGTCGGGAGTCGACCCGAGCCGGCTACCTCCACTCGTCGACATCGAGGGCATCGTGGGGCCGATTCTCCCGGCAGTGGCAGTAGCAACCGGGCTTCCGGCGAACACCCTCGTCGCGACCGGAACCAACGACACGGCCACGGTCGGCGTCGCTTCAGGGGCACTCACCGGCGGAGTGGCCGGACTGGCGATCGGAACCACCAGCGTGATCGTCGACACCATCGACTCGTTCGGTGTCGACCTCGATCACGAGATCGTTTCGATGCCGGGACCCTATGGCGACGGTTATCTGGTGATGGCCGAGAATGGCCTCGGCGGCCGGGTGCTCCAACACGTCATGACCCGAATCGTCCACCCCGACGACTCGCTCGGCCACCACACGGTCGATGATCCATTCGCATCGGTCGACCTCGCGCTGGTCTCCTCCCCTCCCGGCGCCGGTGGCGTGATGTTCCTGCCGTGGCTCGCCGGATCACTGGCCCCCAAGTCGAGCCGTGAGATGCGAGGAGGGTTCATCAACATGTCGCTCGAGACCGGCCGCGTCGACCTGGTCCGCTCCGTCACCGAGGGCGTGGCCCACAACCTCGGCCGGCTTCTTCCCCACATCGAGGCGATGACCGGTCGGATGGTCGCGGAACTCCGATTCACCGGCGGAGGCGGACGTTGCCCCGGTTGGGCGCAGGTGATCGCCGACGTGCTCGACCGGTCGGTCGCGATCGTCAAACGACCCCAGCTGGCCACCGCCCGAGCAGCCGCGCTTCTCGCCCTCGTGCGCCACGGTGCGCTCACCCGCTCCGACCTCGCCCACACCGTCGAGATCGCCACCGTCCACGATCCGATACCCCGACACCGCGCGCTCTACGATCACCGACAGTCGCAGTTCGAGGCGTGCTTCGAAGCGCTGCTGCCCATCCACACCGCACTCGGAGGAACCCCATGAACCGCACCTACCCCTACGCGGAGACCTACGGAGTCGTGCGGGGAATGCCGTCGCAGGGACGTAGTCGCCAGTCGATCGTCGATGAACTCACCGAAATCGCGGCCACCGAGGACACCCGCTGGGAGTCGGGCCGGTGTTCGGGCACCATGTATTGCGGCGATCACGATCACTACGCCTTCATGGCACAGGTCTACGAACGCTTCGCCCATGTCAACATCCTCCAGCGTGACATGTGCCCGAGTGCCACCCGCTTCGAGGGCGAGATCATCGCCATGACCCTCGACATGCTCCACGCCGATACTGACGCCGATCTTGATTCGGAAGCCGTCGGCATGATCACCACCGGCGGAAGCGGCAGCATCCTCCACGCCGTGCTCGCCTACCGTGAACAGGCACGAACCGAGAGCGACATCACCCGCCCCAACTTCGTGAAGCCCGAGACGGCACACGTTGCGTTCGACAAGGCCTGCCATCTCCTCGGGGTGGAGATTCGCCAGGTTGGCGTCGACCCCGTCACCACCAAGGTCGACCCGGCCGAGATGGACGCCGCCATCGACGACGACACCATCGCCATGGTCGGCTCGGCGTGCAACTACGGCTACGGCACCATCGATCCGATCGAACAACTCGGGCAGATTGCTCTTGACCGAGGTATCGGTCTCCACGTCGACGGTTGCCTCGGCGGTTTCATTCTCCCGTGGGGAGAACAGCTCGGCTACGACATTCCACCGTTCGACTTCCGTGTGCCGGGTGTCACCACGGTCTCGGCCGACACCCACAAGTACGGCTACGGCTTCAAAGGCACTTCGGTGCTGACCTTTCGCGACAAGTCGCTGCGCAACGGCCAGTATTTCTACATGACCGACTGGACCGGCGGGAAGTACGCCTCGCCCGGCATCGAAGGTTCCCGCAGCGGCGGTCTGCTTGCCGCCACTTGGGCCGCGATGGTGAGCCTCGGCCGTGACGGCTACATGGGTTACGCCAGAAAAATCTTCGAAACCGCGTTCGTCATGCAGGACGCGGTGAAGTCACATCCCGAGCTGCGCATCATCGGCGACCCCACGTTCTGCTTCAGTTTCACGAGCGACGAATTCAACATCTACCACGTCAACGATTCCCTCTCGACCAACGGCTGGCGCCTCAACGGTCAGCAGTACCCCGACGCGATCCACATGGCCGTTACCCGACCGCAGATCAGACCGGGCCTGGTCGAGCAATGGGCCGACGATCTCGGCGAAGCTGTCGCCTATGCCCACCGGCACGCCGGCGAGAAACCACTCAGCGGGGCGATCTACGGCGGGGTCGAGGGCGGACCCACCGTCGAGTCCGACGAGTTCATCCGGGTGGTCATGGCCGACATGATGGATCGTCAGCAGGCGCTCCCCCCACTCTGAAGCCAATCGGGATGTGTCCCGAAGGATCGGGACACATCCCGTACGCTGTATGGCGGCCAACGGAGGGGATGCCATGACCCACAAACCCGGATCGAAACGTCTGATCGCGGTCGCCGCCGCTTTCGCCCTTCTGGCGACAGCCTGCAGCGGATCGGATTCCGCCTCCGAGCCGACCACCACCACCACCGCCACCACGGTGGCCACGACCACCACGACCGGGCCTCGTTACCGCGCCACCATCCGCCGCACGGAGAACAACGTGCCGCACATTCTCGCCGATGACATGGGTGGCCTCGGGTTCGGCTACGGCTATGCGTTCGGCGAAGACGATCTGTGCTCACTGGCCGACGTGATCGTGCAGGTCAACAGCGAACGGGCGAAGTATCACGGGCCCTCCGAACTTCCCACCGATGTCGTCTACAAGGCGATCGACCTCATGGGACGGGCCCGGGCCGGATTTGATGCCCTCGATCCCGATCTCCAGGATCTGATCCGCGGCTACGCGGCCGGCTACAACGCCTACCTCGAAAAGGTCGGGCCGGACGGCGTGTCGGGATGGTGCAAGGGCGCGCCGTGGGTCCGTCCGATCGACGAGTACGACCTCGCCGCCTACTACAAGAGCCTCACCCTCCGAGCCTCGCTCGACCAGTTCATCGACATGGTCTACCAGGCCGCTCCCCCCGATGCCGGGGCCGACACCAACGCGTCGGCCTCGGCCAACACCGACATCGGAGCAATGGAATCGGCGCTCGTGGCGGCCTCCGGGGGGTTCGACCGAATGGCTGGTGCTGACGCCGCTCCGCTGGCCTCCAACGCTTGGGCGGTAGGCCCCGATCGCACCCTCGACGGCACCACGATGTTGATGGGCAACCCCCATTTCCCCTGGCAGGGGGCGCTCCGGTTCTACGAGGTCCAACTCACCGTGCCCGGCAGGATCAACGTCTACGGTGCCTCGCTGCTCGGTGTGCCCGTCGTCAACATCGGCTTCAACGATGCCGTGGCGTGGAGCCACACGGTGTCGGCCGGAAATCGCTTCACCGCCTACACCCTCGACCTGGTGCCCGGTGATCCCACCAGCTACGTCTACGGCGACGAGACCCGCAAGATGACCTCCAGGACCGTCGACGTCGAGGTCCTCGACCCCGAAACCGGGGTGGTGTCGACCGAACAACACACCATCTGGTTCAGCCAGTACGGCCCGGTGCTCGACTTCCCGGGCATCGGCTGGACCACCGAGCGGGCCCTCACGGTGCGCGACGCCAACGCCGACAACGACGCAATTATCCCCCAGTTCCTGGACATGAACACCGCTGGATCGATGGATGAGTTCATCGATGCCCACCGCCGGAACCAAGGCCTTCCCTGGGTCAACACCATCGCCGCGTCGGCCGACGGCCGCATCTGGTACGCCGATACCTCGGCCACACCCAACCTCTCGGCCGAAGCACTCGTCGCGTGGCAGGCCAAGGTCGACGCCGGTGGACTCGAGAAACTCGCGCTCGCCCGCCACGTGATTCTGCTCGACGGCAGTGACCCGCTCTACGAATGGGTCGACGAGCCCGGGGCGCGCGACCCTGGACTGGTGCCCTTCGACAAGATGCCCCAGCTGGAGCGCCGCGATTTCCTGTTCAACGCCAACAACTCCTATTGGATCGCCAACCCGGCCGAACCGCTCACCGGCTACTCGCCACTCCATGGCCTCGCCGAAACCCGGCTCTCCCCTCGAGCCCGCATGAACGCCACACAGCTCGGTGTCGAAAACGGCGACTCCGGCGCGGACGGGCTCTACACACTCGACGAGCTGGCGGCCTCGGCGCTGGGTGACCGGGTCTTCACCGCCGAACTGCTGGTCGACGAGGTACTCGCACGCTGCGAGCAGGCGGGCGATGCCGCGCCCCCGTCGGCCACTGCCGGCTGTCTCGTCCTCTCCAGGTGGGATCGTCACGTCAATCTCGACAGTCGGGGTGCGGTGGTCTGGCGCGAGTTTATTTCGCGCCTCGGCAACGACGTGTGGGGCTCGTCGTTCGACCCCTCCGATCCCATCGGCACACCGTCGGGGCTCGCCGCCGCCGTGGGTGGCGATGACCCGATCCTCACCGCGCTGGGCACCGCCGTCGACATCGTCCGAACCGCCGGTTTCGCACTTGACGCGCCGCTCGGCGAGGTCCAGTTCGCCGACCGCAACGGTGAACGAATACCGATCCACGGCGGCACCGGCGCCGAGGGCGTCACCAACATCGTGGTCGGGGGCAGCAACAACACCACCACCGAGCCCGGAATCGACCTGGGCAAACCGGTCGCCGAAGACACCGACCTGACCCCCGACGGCTACTCGGTCGCCTACGGAACCAGTTTCATCTACGCCCTCGAGTTCACCGCCGACGGCCCGGTGGCCAAGGCGTTGCTGACCTACGGCGAGACCGGTGACCCGACATCTCCCTACTTCTCGGATCAGACCAAGCGGTTCTCGAACAAGGACTGGCGCACCGTCGAGTTCACCGAGGCCGCCATTGCCGACGATCAGAGTCTCAAGACCTATGAGGTGACCGGATGACCCAACGGCCGTCACGCGTTCGGATGGCGCTCGAGCTTCGAGCCCTGCCGGAGCTCTGGGGATTTATCGCCGCGGCCCCCGCCCTCTGGTCGATGCTGCCCCGAGGCAAGGGCCGGCCGGTGCTGGTGTTGCCGGGATTCATGGCCGGCGACTCGAGCACCCGACCGCTCCGCATCCTGTTGAGGGCGCTGGGTCACAACGCCGTCGGCTGGGGGCTCGGATCCAACATCGGACCCACCGCCAACATTCTCGAAGGCATGATCGAGCTCCTCGACCGACTCGACCGGGAAGACGGCCCGGTCGACGTGATCGGCTGGAGCCTTGGTGGCATCTACGGCCGTGAAATGGCCCGCCTCGCCCCCGGCGCCGTCAGGCAGGTGATCACCCTCGGCAGCCCGTTTCAGATAAGCGACTCCAACGAGTCGAACGTGGGACCGATGTTCCGCGCGCTCGCACGGACCCACTCCGACCAGATCATGATGCCCCGTATCGCCGACCATGCCCGCGAGCAGATCGCGGTGCCGACCACGTCGGTCTATTCGCGTACCGACGGGATCGTTCGCTGGAGTCACTGCCTCGACCCCGACCAACCGTTCAGTGAGAACATCGAGGTGAGAGGCAGCCACTGCGGACTTGGCCACAATCCCGCCGCGGTGATGGTGATCGCCGACCGCCTCGCTCACGTCACCGGGCAGTGGAAGCCCTACGCCCCGCCCGCCGCGGCACGAAACCTGTTCCCTGATCCGGTCGACTACGTCGCATAGCCGCGTCGGTCGACACGGTAGCGTCGAACGCGTGTCGAGCCTGCCTCCCAAGCCCGTCCGACGTGCGATCACCCTCCCGGCCCTGACTTTCGGGATACTGATCGCAATCGTCGTGTCTCCGGTAGTTGTCCCGGTCCTCATCCTGATCGATCTGGTCACCGGCCCGAGGCGGATGCGGCGCACTCGCTTCTGGCTACTCGTGATCGGCAGTGCCCTCACGGAGTTCGGCGGCGCGTGTCTGGGCAACATCGCCCTTGTCCGTTACGGCTGGCGGCGGGGCAACCCGGGCTGGTTCGAAGGCAACGAACGGGCCCAGTTCTGGTGGGTCACCCATCATCTCGACAACATCCAGCGTTTCGCGGGCCCGAAGATCGAGGTCGAGAATCCGGAGGAATGCTCGATCGGAAATGCGATCGTGCTCTCTCACCACACCAGCCACATCGACTCACTCCTGCCCGCCTACCTGTTCGGGCCCCACGGTGGGCTCCACGTCCAGTACACCCTCAAGGACACCCTCCAGTGGCTGCCGGCCATGGACCTGGTGGTCGGTAACCTCCCCAACGTGTGGATCCGAAGGCGACCGGAGCCCGGCTCACCGATGTTCGCCGAGATCGAGCGACTGGGTGCCTCCACCGACCACGGCAACGTCACGGTGATTTTTCCGGAAGGCACGTTCTTCACCCCGGAAAGACTCGACGCCGGCGCGACACGCGTGGCAGAGAAACGACCCGACCTGGAACCGATGATTCGCGGCTTCAAGCACTGCCTTCCCATCAGGCCGGCCGGGGTGATGGCATTGCTCCGCGGGGCACCCGATGCCGACCTGGTGATCATCGGACATGCCGGGCTCGAGGATTTCGTGTTCCTCGCCGACATAGCCTCGAATATCCCAGCCGAACGACCGTGGAAGATCCACCTGTGGCGGTTCGCGCGGTCCACGGTTCCCGACGACGAAGACGAATTGCTCACTTGGCTCACCCGGCGGTGGGTCGAAATGGACGACTGGATCGATGTCCAGATGAACTCATGAGCGGGGACATCAACTTGTTGGCGACCGCCGCCCTGGCCCTGCTGGTACTGATGGTGCTCGCCTGGCTCCTCAGCCTGCCGCTGCGCAACGCCGGCATCGTCGATGTCGTATGGGGAGCCGGTTTCGTCGTCGTCACATGGGTGAGCGCCCTGACGGGCGACACCAATACCACCCGCTCCAATCTCATAACCGCCATGGTCACGGTTTGGGGTGCCCGCCTCGCTGTCCACCTGTGGTGGCGCAGCCGCGGCCGAGGCGAGGACCTCCACCACCGCGCCATGCGCAAGCACGCCGGGGACCGGTTCGTCATCAGCAGTCTGGTCACCGTATTCTTGTTTCAGGGACTTCTCATTTGGATCGTGTCACTGCCGGTGCAGTTGGTGATGTCGCAGGTGTCACCCGATATGGGGGTCATCGCCGTGCTCGGTGTGGTCATCTGGGGCGTCGGGTTCTTCTTCGAGTCGGTCGGCGACTCTCAGCTCGTCCGGTTCAAGGCCGATCCCGACAATGAAGGTCGACTGCTCGATTCGGGACTGTGGCGCTACACCCGTCACCCCAACTACTTCGGTGACTTCTGCGTCTGGTGGGGAATCTTTCTGGTGGCAGCCGAGACCACCGACGCCAGGTACGCGGTGATCAGCCCCATCGTCATGACGATCCTGTTGATCCACATCTCGGGGGTGAGGCCACTCGAACGTTCGCTCGTCAAGCACAAACCTGGCTACGCCGACTACATCACCCGTACCTCGGCGTTCTTTCCTCGCCCACCGCGGAGGGCGTCATGACCACCACTCCGACCGAGTCGCGCCGTCCCATCGACCCGGACGTGGTCGAGTTCACTATCGAAGTGGCTCGTGAAGCCGGTCGACTCACCCTCAACTGGTTCCAGACCGCATCGCTGTCAATCGAACACAAGTCGGATGGAACACCGGTCACCGCCGCCGACCTGGCCGCCGAGAACCTCATACGCGAACGGATCAAGCGTCGTTTCCCCGACGACGCGATCATCGGTGAGGAACACGGCCCCACGACCGGCACATCCGGACGCACCTGGGTGATAGACCCGATCGATGGCACCAAGGCGTTCATCCGGGGTGTGCCTCTCTACAGCAATCTCATCGCGATGATCGACTCTCGCGGCCCGGCCGTAGGCGTCATCAACCTCCCCGGTCTCGACGAGATCGTGGCCGCCGGACGCGGTCTGGGTTGCACCCACCAGGGGCACCCTTGCCGGGTGAGCGACCACCGCACCGTCGCCGGGGCCTACGTCTGCACCAGCGGAATCGGCTACTGGCCCACTGATTCCCTCACGAGTGTGCTGGCCAGCGAGGCCGTGTTTCGTACCTGGGGGGACGCGTACGGCTATGCGCTGGTCGCCACCGGCCGAGCGGAAGCCATGATCGATCCGGAAGCGAAACCCTGGGATCTCGCCCCCATGGCGGTGATCATCCCTGAGGCCGGAGGTACCTTCACAACCGTCGACGGTCGTAGTGATTGGCAGGGCGGGTCGGGTGTGGCCAGCAATGGGCTGCTGCACCAAGCCGTTCTCGGCCTTCTCGCCCTGCCCTGACGCCCGGCTCTGTCCAGGTTACCAACCCAGGGCTGATGTTGTTAGAGGCCCATGCCTGCGATCGCGGGGGCGTCCGACTCGATCAGGTTGACTTGCACCATTCGATCACCGAAACGAGACGCCTCGTCAATCCCTTTGGCGTAGGTCGCCTTGCGCCGGGCGACGCGTCCACTGACCTCGCACGGCTCCGGCAACCGGCCGATGTACTGCGACTCGATGCCCTCCTTGAGCATCAGCAGCGATTCGGAACGCAGCTGAGAGATTCTCGACTCGGTCACACCGAGGAAGTCGGCCAGGTCTTGGGAGGTGCGACCTTCGAGGAAGTAGCCGATCACGACCAGACGGTGGCGCTCGGGAAGCAACGAGATGGCATCGCGCAGATAGGAGTGGAGTTCGCGGATCTCGAGTTCGTTCGATGGTTCGATCGAAGAATGATCCACCAACACGTCGACGAGGGTGAGATCCTTCTCAACCTCGTCGGTCGTTTCGTGTTCGAGAGCGAGGACGACGGAGCGGAACATGCGGTCCTGGAGACGATGGAGTTCATTTCGGCTCATGCCGAGCGCCTCTGCCATCTCTTCCCTGGTGGGTATACGCCCGAACTCGGTGGCCAGTCGCTGCTCGGTCCCCTCGAGCTTGCGAGCAAGATTGCGTACGGAGCGGGGCGCCCAGTCGGCGGCCCTCACCGAATCGAGGATTGCACCGCGTATGCGTTGGGCGGCGAACCGCTCGAAGGGCACGCCTCGGCTCTCGTCGTAGCGGCGGGCCGCCTCCACCAGACCGAGGGCACCCGCCCTGGCCAGATCGTCACGATCGACATGACGGGGGAAGTGAACTGCCACCTGGAAAACGATGTGTTTCACCAGCGGGAGGTTCATCTCGATCAGCTCCGCCAGTTCCGGTTCGATCGACCCGGCGCCAGTCGCCGGCCTCGTGGCGGCCCGCCTGACCCTGCGTCGTCTGACTGATACAACCATGTCGCCCTGATCCATCGCCCCTGTGTCTCCCCTTCTAGCGCCGGAGTTCCGACCCCTGTGTCGGAGCTTCTGCCAGCGAAGAACGTTTCGGCACGAATCGAATCGACCTTGAGCGATTTCTCGAAAAACGTCTCGTACGACCTCTACCGGGCCGTACACCAGTGATGATCGGCAGGGCTCGGCCGGCACTTGATGAACAGACCGACCCGTTGTGGGCGCAATGGTCATCATCCGGCGAGGACAATGGTCCCGGTCAGGTGAAGATCGACAGACCCTCGAATCTCATGGGTTTCACGCCGCGGGATCGGAGATCACGAAGCATCCGCAGCGGCTCGACCACCTCGGCCAGGCCATAGGCCCCAGGCGGGCAGTAACCGCCTATCACGTGCATGGCCGCCGCCGCGGCAACCGCCCCGGCCGCCACCGCAGGCCGATCGACCGCGCCAAGCACCGACACCCGTCGCTCCTCTCCCACCAGACCACGAACCTCGACTCTCACCGCGCCGGTGCCGCCCTCGAGATGAGGTTTCCACAGCATCGGCAGCGGTGATGTGAGACGGTCGCGGCGCGTGGCGGCCACTCTTGCCGTCACCCGAGCGACGTGGGTGAAGGCCGGAACCAACAACAGCGAGTCGGGCAGGGCGCCGCGATAGCAGTCGCGACCCGCAACCGGATCCGGAAACCACACCAGCTCGCGACCCGACCCGCCGGCCCGCCTGGTCCAGCGACCGTCGCGCCAGTCGAGGCCGCTCGAACTCAGTGCCCGATGATGCTGTCGAGCGCACGATGGGCCGCCGGCTCCTACCTTTGCCACGTGAATCTCGTCTATCTCGTCGAATTCGGTTGCCGCGTGACGCGCCAGCAGGCACGTGAGACCCGGCATGAAGCCGGCACCGACGATGAGGGGTACGCCCCGGTACCTGGCTTCCTGGTCGATCGCAAGGAGCCGACGAACCTCCGACAGATCATCCGATGTGGTGACGACGGGAACCCCGGTGTTGATTGCAGTGCGCGCCCATGCCGCCTGCGAACCCGACGGGGTGGCGACCACGACCACCGAGAGTTCAGGGGTGATACCACTCGAGTCACCGGGCTCGACGCCGGAACCGAGCGAACGTACGACCCGTCCCATGCGTTCGAAATCGGAGTCGTGCAGCGCGACAGACGAGATACCGGCCGACGAGCGCAGTTGCCTCGCGATCCGTGCGCCGGTCGCTCCGGCGCCGATCACCATTACTCGCACGTCGGGCCCATTCTCACGGATCTCAGCGGAAGTCGTCGCCGCGTAGCTCGCGCCATCCACCGGTCTGGGGGGGTACTCCACCGCTTCCCCTCACGCGGATCGCGGCCGCCACGGCCACGCCGGCGCCGATTGCCACCAGACTCCGACGGATCAGAGTAACCAGACCACCACCCATGGTTCCCTTCGGTTTGTCGATGTGCCACAGCGCACGGGACGTGGGGCTAGCTGGAGTCGAACCAGCGACCTCACCCTTATCAGGGGTGCGCTCTAACCAACTGAGCTATAGCCCCGCGAGGCGATCACGCTACCGGTCGTCGGAGGTGCTCGCCACCTCTGGATCGGCATCTCCGATGAAGTCATCGGGGATCGGAATGGGGCCGACGGTCTCCGAATCGTGGGGCATGTCGGGGGGGGCATCAAGTGGTCCGGCCACCGGCTCGACAGGAACTGCCACGGTACGACGAAGCACACCGGGACGTGGTCTGATGCGCTTCGGTCGGGGTCGGGCCGTCTCTTCCTCGACCACCGTGATCCTGATACCCCCGGTGACGTCGCTGATGAGGTTGAACAACACGGCCATGAGGACGGTGAACCCTGCACCGGCGACCACCAACACCAAGCCGCCAATGGCGCTGGCTCGGAAGATCTGATCGGCATTGAAGGCGAAACTGTCGAGGGCGAACAACTTCTGGATGAAATTCTCGATGTTGTCGATGGTGCCCGAACCCACCGCCAGGCCCCACAGGATGACGCCGGCGATCAGCATGATCGCCCACAGGCAGAAGTAGAAGATGAGCGACATCTTCAACACCGACCATGGTTCGACATGGCGGACCAGTCGTCGCACACGGCGGGCGCGGAGCCTACCGGCCACTCGTCGATCGAGTAACGACGGCCGGGCGGCCGGTGCCACCTTTACCACAGGCGCGGGGGGCGGTATCTCGGCGACCGGTACCGGTTGTGAGGCATCCACCACCGGCTGCGGCTCCTCGGGAGGCATGACCCATTCGTCGCCGGTTGCCGTCCGGAACAGGTCTTCATCTGGCTCGGGCAGGTTCGTCATCACTCACGTTCGGCCGACCTCAGTCGGGTCGGGCACCATGCGAGTGTATGCGACGACAACGGGAGGGCCTCCTCATCTCCCGGCCAGCCACTCCAAGAGACCCGTTCTGATCTCCTCGATGTCCTTGTAGGCGGCGATCTCCTCCGGAAGGGTCGAGAGCGCGGCGGCCAGAGCCGACGCCGGCAACTCGTCGACAACATCACCGAGAGGCCACCTGTGGATCCTGATCGTGAAACAGATGGCTTCCCCCGAACGGAGCTTTCGCAGGGTCTGGCGCTCGGCCCTGAGCCACACGTCGGCACCGGGATCGTCGGGCGTCGTGGCCGGGGCCTGGCGGCCGGTCGGCTCCAGACGCAGGGCCCCGTCCCTCGTCAACGACCAGTTCGCACGCACCACCAGCGAACCTGGCCTCATGCGCTCGAGAAAACGATCGAGGTTCCGCGAGATCGACTTGATTCCCGGCACCGGCGAATGGATGGCGGCCAGGTCAAGACCAATCTTCTCACCGAGGTCCCATCGTGTTGGGAAACACACCACCCCCGCCGTGAGTACCCACCGTCCCCCCGTCATCTCCATCACACACAGGTCCTCCTGGATCAGTTGAGCCGCGGCCACCAGTGGATGCTCATCGACCACCGGGCCGACCCGAATGCCGTGGAGTTCGAGTTGCTCCACCGCGAGCCCCAGCACCTCAATAGAGGCACCCGGCGAGTCGGCCGCGAACCTGGCGACATCGTCGAACCTCGCCGTGAGGAGGCGCTTCTTCTCGGCGAGATCACGGTCGCGTTGCCCGTCGATCTGGAGCCACTCCGACGGGTCGAGGGAACGCACACCCAGACGCCAGCGGAACTCACGCCCGTCGAAGGGAGATCCGCCGAGAGCTTCGTGCACAATGTTCGTCACGCCTGATCATCGCCCCTTCCGGCGCCTCCATTCCACCCGGGCGCTGGCACGCGCCCGGGCTGTGGCGTCACCGACCCTCACTTCGACGTCAGCGGTACCTCCACGGCGCTCGAACCGAAGCAACTCTCCACCGTTTCGGGACGCCATGTCGAGCGCGGCCTCGCGGCCTTCGACTGCCCCGGCCAGAGCGGCGGCATCCGCCGCGGTTCGGGCCCGGGCCGAGTCATCGAGCGCGGTGCCGACACGAACCAAAGCCAACAGCGACACCACCACCAACATCACCACAAGGGCCATCAAGGGTAAGGCTTGGCCCGAATCCTCGGCTGTGACCCAACAATCACCACACGTGCCGTCCACGCGATTCCTCCATCGTCGAAGTTTCGGATGGGGGAAGTGGTGAAGTCGGCCGGACCGGCTCAGTCGAAGCTGTCGGTGCCGGCCTGTTCGTCGTTCAACTTGACCAGCGCTATCGAGGCAACCACATCGTCGTCATCGGGGCGAATGACCTTGACCCCGCTGGCTGAGCGGCCCTGGACCGAGATGTCGGCGGCGCGGGTGCGGATCAACACCCCGTTTCGGGTGACGGCCAGGATCTCGTCGCCGTCCTCGACGATTAGCGTTCCGACCACCTCTCCGCGCTCGGGCGTGACCTTGATGCCACGAACCCCCATGCCACCACGTCCCTTGCACGGGTAGTCATCGACCGGAGTGCGTTTGCCGTATCCGGCCTCGGTGATGTGGAGGAGTGTGGTGTCGTCGCGGGCGATGTCGCAGCCGACCAGGTGATCGCCCTCCTTCTTGAAACGGATGCCCTTCACCCCGGCCGCGTTGCGGCCCATGGCCCGAACCTTGTCCTCACTGAAACGAATGGTCTGCCCGAGCCGCGATGACAACAAGATGTCGTAAATGCCGTTGGTGGGCACCACTTCGACCAGTTCATCGTCGTCGTTGAGTCTCACGGCTATGAGGCCGGCACGCAGCGACGAGTCGTAGGCATTGAAACGGGTCTTCTTGACCCGTCCGTTGGCGGTGGCGAAAAAGAGATAGCGGTTGGTCTCGTAGTCGCGGGTGTCGATGACGGCTCTGATCGTCTCACCGTCCTGCAGCGGCAGCAGATTGACGATCGCCATACCTCGGGAAGTGCGCGACGACACCGGTATCTCATGCGCTTTCAACCGGTAGACACGACCGCGCGTGGAGAAGAACAGCAGGTAGGAATGTGCGGTGGTCTGGATGAGGTGGGTGACGGTGTCCTCGTCCTTGAGCCTGGCACCCGCCACTCCCCTGCCGCCTCGTCCCTGGGTTCGGAACTCCTCGGCCGATACCGTCTTGACGTAACCCGACGCCGACATGGTGAACACCAGATCGTCGTCGTCGATCAGGTCTTCGATGTCGAACTCGCCGGGATCAATCTCGAGGCTCGAATGCCTGGGTTCGGTGAACTTGTCGCCGATGGCGGTGATCTCCTCGTCGATGACCCCTCGAAGCCTCCGGTCGTCGCCGAGGATCGCCTCGAGCTCGGCGATCTTCTCTCGCTTCTCGGCTGCCTCGGATTCGAGGTTCTCTCGACCGAGGCGGGTGAGGCGCACCAGCTGCATTTCGAGTATGTGGTTGGCTTGGACCTCCGAGAACCCGAATGGCTCCGTCATCAGGGCGGTGCGCGCACTGGCGCGGTCGGCGCTGGCGCGAATCGCGACGATGATCTCGTCAATCAGATCCAGGGCCTTGATCAGGCCCTCGACGATGTGGAGCCTTTCTTGGGCCTCGTCGAGACGATATTGCGACCGGCGGGTGACGACCTCGATCTGATGCTTGACATAGGCCACGAGGGCGTCGCGAAGGGTGAGGGTTCGGGGAACACCGTCGACGAGTGCCACCATGTTGATGGCGAAACTCGACTGCAGCGGCGTGTGCTTCCAGATGTTGTTCAGGACCACCTCGGGGTTGGCATCACGCTTGAGCGTGACTACGAAGCGGGTGTCGTCGCCTGATGACTCGTCATTGACGTTGGATATCCCGTCGAGAACCCCCGTCTTCACCAGCTCGACGATCTTGCGGGCCACCGTCCCGGCCGAGACTTGGTAGGGCAAAGCGGTAACCACCAGGCAGGTCCGCTTCTTGATCTCGGTGATCTCGATGTCAGCCCGCATCTTCACCGACCCACGACCGGTGCGGTAGGCCGACTCAATCCCGACCCGGCCGAGGATCTGACCGCCGGTCGGGAAATCGGGGCCCCGCACGAACTCCATCAGATCGTCGGTGGTGGCCTCGGGGTTGGCCAGGAGGTGCTTGACGGCATCGACCACCTCACCCAGGTTGTGGGGTGGGATGTTGGTGGCCATGCCCACCGCGATGCCCTGGGACCCGTTGACCAGTAGGTTGGGGAACCGCGCCGGCAACACGAACGGTTCGGTGAAATCGCCCGAGTAGTTGTCGACGAAATCGACCGTGTCCTCGTCGATATCGGCCAACATCCACATGGCAAGTCGATCGAGCCGCGATTCGGTGTAGCGGGCGGCCGCGGGACGGTCCTCGGGCGAGCCGTAGTTGCCGTGGAAGTCGATGAGGGGATGGCGCAGTGAGAACGGCTGGGCCATCCGGGCCAGCGCGTCGTATATCGCGGTGTCACCGTGGGGATGGAAGCGGGCCATCACGTCGCCCACGACGCGGGCACACTTCACGTAGTTGCGATCGGGCCGGAATCCTTGGTCGTACATCGACCACAAAATGCGTCGATGGACGGGTTTCAGACCATCACGCGCGTCGGGTAGGGCGCGGCTGATGATGACCGACATGGCGTAGTCGAGGAAGGAGCTTTCCATCTCCTCCTGAATCTCGATGAGGCTGTGGACTTCGCCATCATCCGCGGATTCGGGCTCGACACCGGTTGGTGGTTGATCACTCATGCGCGGATCCAGCCATTCAGAAATCGAGATTTCGTACTTCGCGGGCGTTGGTGACGATGAAGTTGCGACGCAACGAAACGTCGTCGCCCATCAGGATCGATGTGACCTCGTCGGCCAGGACCGCCTGCTCGACCTCGACCTTGAGCAGACTCCGGGAGCCCTCCTCCATCGTGGTCGACCGCAATTCCTGCCAGTCCATCTCGCCGAGCCCCTTGAGTCGCTGGAAGTCCTTGGTGTAGTTGGGTCGATCGGCGAGGAACGCTTCCTTGGCCGCGTCGTCCTTCAGGTAGACGGTGTTGTTGGTGGAGACTTTCGTGGAATACAACGGTGGTTGGGCGATGTAGACGTAGCCGGCCTCGACCATGGGACGCATCTGCCGGAAGAAGAACGTGAGCAACAGGGTGCGGATGTGACTGCCGTCGACATCGGCGTCGGCCAGCAGGATCACCTTGTGATAGCGGGCCGCCCCGAGGTCGAACTCGTCGCCGAAACCGGCTCCGATCGCGGTTATCAACGCCTGAACCTCGTTGTTCTTCAACATCTTGTCGATACGGGCCCGCTCGACGTTGAGGATCTTGCCGCGGATCGGCAGGATTGCTTGGGTTTCGGGATTCCTGGCTCGCACCGCGGAACCGCCGGCCGAATCGCCCTCGACGATGAACAACTCGCGACGCGACGCCTCCTTGGCCGAACAGTCCTTGAGCTTGTCGGGCATGCCGGCACCGTCGAGCAGTGACTTTGAACGGATCGCCTTGCGAGCATCGGCGGCGGCCACACGCGCCCTGGAGGCACCGAGCGCCTTGCCCACCACCCGTTTGGCCTCGTTGGGATGCTCTTCGAGCCATTCGGTCAGCTTCTCATTGGTGACCTTCTCGACCAGGGAACGCATCGACACGTTGCCGAGCTTCGACTTGGTCTGGCCCTCGAACTGCGGCTCCCCGACGCGGACGCTGATGATCGCGGTGAGACCTTCGCGGATGTCCTCCCCTTGCAGGTTGGGTTCCTTCTCCTTGAGAAGACCCCTGTCGCGGCAGTAGGCGTTGACCGTGCGGGTCAGGGCGGTGCGAAAACCCTGCTCATGCATGCCACCTTCGAGGGTGGCGATACCGTTGGCGAAACTGTGGAGACCGTCGGAGTTGAATCCGGTGTTCCACTGGAAGGCGACCTCGACCTCGTGGGCGTTACCGACGAGGTCCTCACTTCCGGAAAAGTATCCGACATCCTCGAACAGGGCCTCCTTCGCCGCGTTGACATGTCTGACGAAATCGATGATGCCGCCGCCGTAACGAAAGATCGTCCAGCCGTCGGTTTGTCCCCCGTGCCGGTCGTTGACCACTTCGATCGACTGATCGGAACCGGCGGGGTGATCGCCATCTTCTCCTTGCTCGACCGACTGATCTCCGTCCAGAGGGGGCGGTGGGGCAACGGCGTCAGCGCGAAGGTCACGAACCCTGATCTCGAGTCCGCGATTGAGGAACGCCATCATCTGAAAGCGTTCGACGAGCGTCTTGAAACGGAACACGATCTCATCGAAGACCGTCGGGTCGGGCCAGAATCGCACCGTGGTGCCGGTGCGCGGTTCATCATCCACCACCGGGGCGGTGCCGATCGGGGCGAGCTTCGACGAGAGGTCACCACCATCGACGAACGACATGGCGTAGCGGGATCCGTGACGGTCGATCTCGACCTCGACGCGGCTCGACAGGGCATTGACGACAGACACTCCCACGCCATGAAGGCCGCCCGAAACCTTGTAGCCCTTACCACCGAACTTGCCGCCCGCGTGCAGCACGGTGAGAACCACCTCGGCCGCGCTCATGTCGGTGTACTTGGGGTGGGTCCTGACCGGAATGCCGCGTCCATTGTCGACCACCTCGCATCCGCCATCGGCGAGGAGGGTGATGTCGATACGCGTGCAGTAGCCGGCCATGGCCTCGTCTATCGAGTTGTCGACCACCTCCCACACCAGGTGATGGAGGCCGGTGGGGCCGGTGGAACCGACGTACATGCCGGGGCGTCGCCGGACCGCTTCGAGCCCCTCGAGAACGGTGATGTCCTGGGCTCCGTATGTCGACTCGCTCTTGGAGGTCAAACCTGACGATTCCATTTCGGTGTTGTGGGCGTCGTGATGTCGGATGCCGTCATGTCGGATGATTCGGGCCCGTCAGCCGTGGTCACTTCCCGGCCCTGGGCGAATGGACGCGAAGGGAGAAGGAACGCTCCGCCGGATGCGTCGGATCGCTGACTGAGCGATGGTCGACAGGCCCCTTCACGGTGCCGCTATTCTACCAGCCGAGAGGCCCTTATCCGCGGCTGTCAACCCGCACGCGAATGTCGGTGATGCGTGTCGTTCCGGTGATCTCCGCCACCCGCGCCACAACCTCGGAATGCAGCCACTTGAGCTCCGCCGCCCAGGCCGGATCGTCGACCGCGACAACCACCACGTCACCGTCGATCGCCGTGGGGCGGGAGTGCGCGGCGAGGTCGACCCCGACGATTTCTTCCCATCGCCCGAACACCGCCGACAGTACATCGGTGGATGGTGCGCGCATCGCGCCCAGAAGGTGATCGAGCGCGGCCGAGATGGTCTTCGGCTGGGTGTTTCCGGATCGTCCCATCATGACTCCACCGAGATTGTGCCACGGTCGACGCGCATGACGTGGTCCGGCGCTGCCCCCGGGGGGACATCCGACGCCACGGTGAGCAGGCTCTGGGCGTCGGGCAAGGCCTCCAGCAGGGCTCGGGCCCGGCCCGGATCGAGTTCAGAGAACACGTCGTCGAGCAGGAGCACCGGTGACCAACCAGCGGCGCGAACGACGGCATCGACCGCGAGTCGCATGGCCAGTGCCGTCGAACGCTGCTCTCCCTGCGAGCCATGGGTGCGAGCAGGCACGCCGCCGATCGACAGTTCGATCTCGTCCCGGTGGGGACCCACCGTCGAAACTCCCCTTCTGACATCCAAGCGACGCGACCCGATAAGCGCCGCGCCCAAATCACCTTGCCAGCTCGATACGTAGTCGGCCCGAACGTCGGCCGCCCGGCGGGCCACGTGGTCATAGGCCCTGGTGAGGTGGGGCCGTATCTCGCCGAGTAGATCGAGGCGAGCCTGCCTGAGAGCGTCGCCGACCGCCGCCAACTGGGAATCCCACACGTCGAGCGTGAACTCGGCATCGGCGTCGAGCTTTCCGCCGGCCGACCGCAGTAGAGCATTACGTTGTCTGAGTATCCGTTCCAGATCCGACCGAAGGGAATCGTGTCGGGGATGTCGACCAACCAGCGAATCATCGATCCAACGTCGTCTGAGCGCCGGCCCGCCTTTCACCAGGGAGAGATCGTCGGGTGAGAACACGGTCACGCGGATCACACCCAGAAGATCACGTGCCCGTTGGACACGCTGTCGGTTGACCTGGACCCGATTGCGCCCGATCCGAGGCAATTCCGCCTCGATCAGTTGTTCCCGGCCGTCGCCCGACTCGATGGTGGCTCTGATCACGGCGCTGTCGGCACCGACCCGGATAAGCGCATCATCGGCAACACCACGGAAACTGCCGATACCGGCGAGCCATCCGATGGCCTCGATCAGATTCGACTTACCCTGACCATTGCCACCCACGATCACTGTGAGACCGCCGCCGAACTCGATATCAGCCGTGTGGTAGTTACGGTAATCCTTCAGATGAAGAGCGCGAACCAACACCGTCTGGTGCCGGTCAACTCACACGGACCGGCATGAGGAGATAGAGGAAATCCTCGTCCTCGACCGAGCGGAGCAGCGCCGGCTTGAGTTCATCGACGGTCTCGAGAGTGATCTCGTCACCAGGGGCAACTTCGATGCCGTCGATCAGGTACTCGGGGTTGAACGCCACGGTGAGATCTTCACCTTGATAGGCGGCGGGCATCGACTCGTGGGCCTGACCCACATCCTGAGTGACGGCAACGAGTTCGAGACCATCTGATGACATCGACAGACGAATCGGGGTGGATTCCTGGGCCATCAACCGAACCCGTTTCACCGCGTCGAGCAGAGCACCACGGTCGATGGTGAGACGATTCGGGTGGTTGGTGGGAATCAACCCGCGGTAGTTGGGGAAGTCACCCTCAATGAGCCTGGTGGTGACCGACACGTTGCCGACCTCGAAGCTGGCCTCCTGTTGTCCCAACCTGAGTGTGAGTTCCTCGCTGTCACCGATGAGCCGACTCAGTTCGAGCAGAGACTTGCTGGGGACGAGAACCTTCTGACCATCACTAAGGATCGATGTACCGGCCAGATCACACACCGAGAGACGATAGGAATCGGTGGACACGAGTCGTAGACCGTCGTCCTCGGCCGCCATGAGGACTCCGGTGAGGATCGGGCGGGCATCATCGGAGGACGCTGACTTGACAACCTGCTGAAGAGCCCCTCGGAACGCGGCCCCCTGCAGGGTCACAGCGTCACCCTCGGGTGCGGTGAGCTCCGGAAACTCATCGGCTGGAATCGTGCGAATCGCGAACTCCGAAGGAGGAGACACCATGCTGAGTTCGTCCCCCTCCATCGTGATATCGACCGCTCCCGGTCGCAACGATCGCACGATGTCGGTGACCAACTTGGCCGGAACCACTGCCACGCCGTCCTCGGCCCCGGCTACCGTCGTCCTGACGGTGATGGTCAGATCGATATCGCTGCCGGTAACGGTGAGAAGGTCACCAACGAGCACCAAGTGGACGCCCGACAACACGGGAAGGGCTCCACCCCGCGTGCTCACAGCTCGGCCGGCGGAGACGAGGGCGTTCTGCAGGATGTCTCGTTCGCAGCGAAACTTCATACCCATGGTGCTATTGCTTCTTCCGGTTGTATCTGATTCAGATAGTAGGAGTTCATAGGGCCTGTGGATTGTGGATCATGGCGGGTCTGGCGTGCAACGACAACGATCGTGTGTCCCTAGGGTTTCCAGTGACGCTCACAGGTTGGGTCGCACGGAGCGCGCCGTGGTGGATGGAGGGTGAGTTGTTCGACCCGGATCCACCGGAGGCGAGCAGGATGTCCACAGCAGTATCTACACGCCGGCCGATCATGACGGATGGTTGAGCCGGTGCTGGAGTTCGGTCACCTTGTCGAAGATCTTCTGTCGCTCACCCATACGAGCCTCGATCTTGCGGACCGCGTGCATCACGGTGGTGTGGTCGCGGTTGCCGAACGACTTGCCGATCTGCGGATACGAGAGATCGGTGCTGTTGCGGGTGACGTACATGGCCACCTGGCGGGCATCGACCAACGGCCGCTGGCGGCTGCCTCCGGTGAGCTGTTCGATCGTGAACCCGAACATGTCGGCGGTGAGCTCGATGATACGAGCGGCGGTTACCGGCGGCTTGGCCGACTTGCTGATCAGATCGGCGAGAACCATCGAAGCGAGATCGACAGTCAGAGGCTGATGGGTAAGGTTGGCGAATGCGGTGACCTTGATCAGCGCGCCTTCGAGTTCGCGAATCGAGTCGGTGATGTTCTCGGCAATGAACGAAAAGACCCCGTCGGGAATGTCGAGGGTGTGGGAACCTGCCTTTTTGCGAAGGATGGCCAAGCGGGTCTCGAGATCAGGAGGCTGGATGTCGGTGATGAGCCCCCATTTGAACCGACTGCGCAAGCGATCCTCCAGGGTGGGGATGGCGTCGGGAGTACGGTCGGAGGACAGCACAATCTGCTTGTTGTTCTGATGAAGTTCGTTGAAAGTGTGGAAAAATTCTTCCTGAAGGCCGTCCTTGCCTTCCATGAACTGAATGTCGTCGACCAGCAGAACGTCGTTCTCGCGGTAGCGACGCTTGAAGTCGGGCAGGTTGTTGTTCCGGATGGCCTCGACGAATTCGTTGAGAAATGTCTCGGTCGAGACATAGCGGACCCGCGCTTCGGGGTAGTGGTGGGCCACGTAGTGAGCGATGCCTCTGAGAAGGTGGGTCTTGCCGAGCCCGGAGTCTCCGTGAATGAACAACGGGTTGTAACTCATCGCCGGCGTCTCGGCGACCGCGAGTGCGGCGGCATGGGCGAAACGGTTGGAGGGCCCGATCACGAAATGCTCGAATGTGAACTTCTCGTTGATGCTGTCGCGGTTGAGCCGATTGGGTGTCGGCGGCTGCCGGCCTCCTTGGTAGGTGAGGTCGGGGGCCGGCACGTCGAAGACGACGTCATCCCAGTCGGTCTCGATCTCGACCCGCACGTTGCACGGATTGTCGGATTCGTCGATCGCATCTTGAACCAGGCCGAGGTAACGGCCTTCGATTCGTTCTTTTTGGAGTCCGTTGGGCACGACCAGGACGAGGTCGCCCTCGTCGAACGCCACGGCGCGCGCGCCGCTGAAGGTCGTATTCCAGACAGCGTCACTCACCTGGGCGCGGATCGACTTGGCGCAGCTACCCCACAGGCGATCGGCGTCTTCGGTTTCTCCCACTCGTTTCAATCCTGTCTCCACAACGTCGTCCACAGGCGTGGACCAGCCGGGGCGAGTTCTTCGAAATCCATCCGGATCCGGGTGGCGCGAGCTACGGGCGGCAATGTTCACCGGTGGATCGGCGAACGTAGCAGTGCTGTGGAAAGCCGCAACTCGGAGATCGAGGACCCCCCAAAACTCCTGCTCAGGTCGAGTGTCACCGAACGTAATTACATGATTGGAAGATCCGTTACACGGTTGTCGTTCTCACGCCGCGTCCGGTTGAGGCGTGGCTGGGGGCTGCGGCGGGACATCTTGGCATTATCCGGACTGGTTGCTGCGGTGGTGATCGGACCCTACGGTTGTGCGCTGACGTCCACGGTTTCCACAACCTTGAAACCGTTTTTCGCCGTAGACAGTGTCCTGCCCACGGCCTTCCGGAGGAAGTATGAAGCGCCCCTACCAACCAAACACCCGCAAGCGGAGCAAGAAACACGGCTTCCGTTCTCGTATGAGTACTCGCGCCGGTCGCGCCGTGCTCCGCTCTCGTCGCCAGAAGGGCCGCGCCCGCCTTTCGGCGTGATTCACAGTCTTTCGGATCGCCGCTCGTTCCAGAGGCTGAGATCCCAGGGGGTGAGGCGCGGCAGTGGTCCGATCAGGATCGTCTACCATGCCATCCCCGGTGACTCAGCACGCGTAGCTTTCGCCATATCGAGTTCCGTTGGTGGCGCGGTGGTCCGGAACCGGATCAGGAGACGGATCAAAGCCGTGCTACGAGAAATGTCAATTGCCGAACCAAGCTCATTGCCCGGGGGCGACTACCTCATAAGGGTCACCGCCCCCCTCGATCGATTCGACCACCGATCGTTGGGTCGCATCATCGAAGAGTTGGTCGCGGACGGGGGATCGTCATGACCCCGGCCGCCCGACTGCTGCGATGGGCAGTGCGCGCGTACCAGCGTCTGTTCGCCGGACGTCCTTCCCCGTGCCGATACGTGCCCTCGTGTTCTGCCTACGCGGTCGAGGCCGTTGAGACCCACGGGGCAGTCCGAGGTGGCTGGTACGCAACGAAACGTATATGCCGGTGCCACCCTTGGGGTGGCCACGGTTGGGACCCCGTGCCTGAAACCAGGGAACACCGATGCTAAACCTGATTTACGACAGTACCGGCGGGTTGATGGCGTGGTTCTATTCGATATGGCCTTCATACGGCATGTCGGTGGTGTTCATCACCCTCGCTGTCATGGTGTTCGTCACCCCGCTCACCCTGAAGAGCACGAAATCGATGTTGCAGATGCAGCGGCTCCAGCCGGAGCTGAAGGCGATCCAGAATCGTTACAAGGACGATCGTCAGAAGATGAACGAAGAGTTGATGGCCTTCTATCAGGAGAACGGCATCAACCCCCTCGGTGGATGTCTGCCACTGTTGATCCAAGCGCCCGTTTTCCTGGTGCTGTACCGCGTGGTGAGAGGACTCACCCGTCGGGCCAACAGCGTGGGCGATCAACTCGGCTGGATGGCCGGCGGTGGCAAGGGCCTCACCAGTATCACGTCGATCGAACATGTGTTCGATCCACAGAATGTGGCCCGTACCAGCAAGCTCTATCTGAGTCTCCGTGACTCGCGTGAAATGCTGTCTTGGGGCATTGACCTATCGCGATCTGCTTCGGAGGTCATGAGTGAGAGCCTTGTGTCCGCGCTCCCCTACTTCGTTCTTATCGGCGTCGTCCTGGTCAGCAGCATCTACCAGCAACGCCAGATCCAAGGCCGCAACACCGGCGCACAGGTGAATCCGCAACAGCAGATGATCATGAAGGTGATGCCTTTCCTGCTACCGGTGTTCAGTTTTACCCTGCCCGCCGCGCTGGTCGTGTACTTCGTGGTGTCCAACGTCTATCGAATCGGCCAGCAGGGTTACATAACCCACTCTCTCTACAGCGGAGAGGACAGCTTGGGTGCCCAGGTGGCCAAGCAGCGAACGGTCGATGCTGACGATGACAAGACCGGCAAGGCGAAGGGCTCCGATACCGCGACGGAAAAGAGCAGCCCGGAGCGGTCTCGATCGGGAGGAACAGCAGGTTCGCCGGGGAAGAAGGACCTGTCGGCCAAGCGTCTCAAGAGCGAGCGTGTCGCCAAGGAAGCCTCTGCCGACGAGGCCGGAAGTGCCGAGAATAAGTCTGGGAGCGCCAAGAACAAGTCTGGGAGCGCCAAGAATAAGCAGGCCAAGGCCGGGCGCTCCCCCGCCGCCGGGGGCAAGTCCCGGGGCCGATCGGCCAAGCCGGCCGGCACCAAACGGGATTCGTCGGGTGGCGACGACCGGCGTGGTGGTCGCCCCAGTCGAGCACCGTCTCGGGCCAAAGGCGGACGAACCACGGATCCGGGTAGCCCGCAGTACCGGAAGCGCAAGAAGTAGCGGCCTGTTGGTCGAACCGGTCGTCACTCGTTGAGGCGGCCGGCAGTAGTACCGAAATATCAGGGAGGCAGAGAGTGGAATGGGTAGAAGGAGTCGGGGACTCCGTTGATGCGGCCAAGGAGATGGCACTTGAGGCGCTGGGCGTGCACGAGGACGACGCCGAGGTGGATATCGTCAGCGAGGCCAAGGTTGGGTTGTTCAATCGGGTGAAGGAACGGGCTCGGGTTCGGGCCAGGGTCAGGCCCGCCACGCCTCGGACCAAGGACGACCACCGACGTCGCCGTGGACGGGCCGGCAACGGAGGGGTTCAGCCCGCCAAGGCGAAGAACAGGTCGGGAGAAGTGAGGGGACAGACCGGCACCAAGGATGGCGCCGTGAGGAGCGATTCTCAGAAGGCCACCAGGGCGTCTGAGACCAAGAGCCAAAAGGCCAACTCGGCCCGGTCGGCCGGTGGGCATGGCAACAGAAACCGTAATCAGAACGGTGGTCGAGAGGCTGCCCCGAAGTCTAGGGATGACAACATGGAGACGATGACACTTCCGGAGCAGGCCGACATTGCCGAGGCGTTCGTCACCGGCCTCGCGGCCGCGTTTGGCGAGTCGGTGACCTTCGATCGCACCGAGGTCGATGAGAACGAGATCCGAATCGTGGTGAACGGTGAGAATCTCGGACGAATGATCGGGCGCCGAGGAGCCACGGCGAGTGCGATTGACGAGCTGGTGCGCACGGTATTGCAGCGTCAGGCCGGTGGGGGCCGTGAAGGACGGGTCAGGATTGACGTCGGTGGAGTCGCCGGCCGCCGCGAGGAGGCTCTGCGCGTGTTCTGCCGCAAGGTGGCCGAGCAGGTACGCGAAACCGGCAAGGAAGTCGCACTGGAGTCGATGCGGGGTTCGGATCGCAAAGTCGTGCACGACGCCATGGCGTCGGAGGAGGGTGTGGGCACGATTTCAGAGGGCGAGGACCCCAACCGCCGGGTGGTCGTCGTGCCGGCGGGGAATGACGACTGACGAGTTTCTGTCGCTCCTCGAGACGGCCTGGCGGCCGGCCCGGGAGATGGGCGCCCTGGGTGGCGTCTCGGTGGCTCAACTGCGCGATCATGCGGCCGGGTTTGTCCCGTCCGCTTTTCGCGTGAACTCCCCCGCCGACTGTGTTGACATCGGTTCCGGTGTGGGCGTCCCGGGGATATTTCTCGCCCACCTGCTCCCCCACACCCGCTGGATACTCGTGGATGCCAGCCAGAGACGTTGCGAGGTCGCCCATCAGGCAGTGGAGGCGGTCGGCCTGGGCGGCAGGGTGGCGGTTGTGCACGGTCGAGTGGATGAGTTTGCCCATCTCAGTGAGCGACGGCAGAAGTTCGACTTGGTGGTCAGTCGTCTCTTCGGTCATGTATCCGAGACGGCTGAGTGTGGGTTGCCGCTGGTCAGGGTCGGTGGCTGCTTGGTTGTGTCGTGTCGCGAGCCGGCGGTGGCGGCCTGGTCGGGATCCGAACTTGGGCCGCTGGGTGGCCTGTTCGGAGCATCATGGACATCGGACCAGGGTACTTTCGTTCGTATCGACGGCGTGGCGGGCCTCGAGGGTCGGTTCCCTCGACGACCCTCGGCCCGGCGGCGGGCGCCGTATCTGGTGGTCTGAGTCACTGTGGCTCCCCCGGCTGGGCTCTGGCGGGCACGTTTCACGTGAAACACTGTCTCGGACTCACCACGCCATCTCGACAAGATTGTCGAGGGTCCTTGCAACTCGGTCGAAGATCGGGAAG
The DNA here is from genome assembly GCA_003231645.1 of Acidimicrobiia bacterium. Classification (GTDB taxonomy): domain Bacteria; phylum Actinomycetota; class Acidimicrobiia; order Acidimicrobiales; family Aldehydirespiratoraceae; genus SZUA-87. The sequence goes on from QIIW01000026.1 coordinate 49,415, forward strand.
GATTGGGCGGATGGCTGGAAGGGAGACCGCTCAGTGTCGGCTGCCGAGAGTAGGGGTTCGAACGGGGCCAGGCCGCGCGTTTTCGCGGTCGCCAATCAGAAGGGCGGCGTGGGAAAGACTACCACCACGGTGAATTTGGGCGCGGCCATGGCCGATCTCGGTCGCCGAATACTGGTGGTCGATCTGGATCCCCAGGCCAACGCCAGTACAGGCTTGGGCCTGAACCCGAGGCAACTCGACCACTCGATGTATGACGTTCTGCTGCAGGGAGTTGCGCTGGAGGATGTGATAGAGCCGGCTGCTGTCAAGGATCTCTACGTCGCCCCGGCCAGCCTTGATCTGGCTGGGGCCGAGATAGAACTGGTGCCTGCCTTCAGTCGTGAACGGAAGCTGAAAGTGGCCATCGAGTCGGTGGGTAGCGACTACGATGTCATCCTGATCGATTGTCCACCGTCGTTGGGGCTTCTCACCATCAACGGACTCACCGCGGCCACAGAGGTGATGGTTCCCATACAGACCGAGTACTACGCCTTGGAGGGATTGGGACAACTTCTCCGCAACGTTGATCTCGTGAAGCGTAATCTGAACCCGGATCTCGAACTCAGCACGATCGTGCTGGTGATGTTCGATGCTCGCACCAAGTTGTCGGGTCAGGTCGCGGACGAGGTACGAGAACACTTTGGGGACAAGGTCTGCCGACAGGTGATTCCTCGCACCGTCCGTCTGAGTGAGGCGCCGAGTTTCGGACAGCCCATAACGGTTTTCGATCCGATGTCACGAGGTGCGACCGCCTATCGTGAGTTGGCAAAGGAGATCATCAATGGCGCGACGTAGCGGCCTTGGCAAGGGGCTGAGTTCGCTCATCCCAGCCGACTTGGAGGGAGAGGGGGCGGTCTACCGAGAGATAGATATCGACTCGGTGGTCGCCAACCGATTCCAGCCGCGCCGGCACTTCGACGAGGAGTCGCTGGCCGCACTGGCGGCGTCGATCGTGGAAATCGGGGTCATACAGCCGATCGTCGTGCGCGAGTCCGTCGATGGTGGCTACGAACTCATTGCGGGGGAGAGACGCTGGCGTGCGGCGCGTCGGGCCGGGATGCCGTCGATACCGGCCCTGATCCGCGGTGTGGACGACACGACGAGCCTCGAGACGGCGGTAGTGGAGAACCTCCACCGCCAGGATCTCAATGCCCTGGAGGAGGCTGCGGCCTATCTACAGCTCATCGAGGACTTTGGTTTGACCCAGGACTCGGTGGCCAAACGAGTCGGAAGGTCGCGCTCTGCCGTGGCGAATTCGGTCCGACTGCTGCAGTTGCCGTCATCGGTTCAGCAGTTGGTGATCGAGTCACAGATCTCGGCTGGTCACGCCCGGGCTCTTCTGGCGACTCCGAATCGTGAGTTGCAGGAGAAACTGGCGGCCCGAGTGGTGGCCGAATCGCTGACTGTGAGGCAGGTCGAGGAGATACTCAGAGTTGACGACGGTGGGGGAGGGGATGATGAGTCGGGGTCGGTGGGCAAATCGCCGAATCCCACGTCTTTGCCCGAGCCGGCGGTGCTCGAACTCGAGGAGTTGCTCTCGGCCCGACTCGACACCAGAGTGAAGGTGAAGCTCGGAAAGGGTCCCGGCAAGCTGATGGTCGACTTCGCCGACCTGGATGATCTGGAACGGATCTACAGGATCATCACTCCTCCCGGCACCATCATCTAGTGAGAGTGACGTATGTCACATCAGGTTTAGGGTAAACCACTTATCCACCTCTATGGATAACGCTGTGGATAATCGGGTAGTCAGCGCCCATGGAGAGGGTCAGCACACCACGCGGTTACAACACTACGCAAAGTGGCAACGATTGAGGCCGACCGTTCCACCACCAGGGGTGGCGGACCCATACGACACCAAATCGCCGGCATTCGGGTCTCCCGGAGGATGGGTAGTCGACGCCCGGAGGCGGGGAGATCGGTGCCGAGGACCACGCCCAATTGTGAGGCACAACGGCTCGCCAGGGAATGGCCACCGGCGGATTCGAAGCCGTCGGTGGCGAAATAGGCGACCGAAAGGTCCTCACGGGCGAGAGTGACACCGATGTAGACGCCCCCTTCCCATTCGTTGGCCGATTTCGCTTGCACCGAGAGGTCGGGGTCATGGAGAGCCAAGACCCGGGCACCGTCCACACGAAGACGACGGGCCAGCCCGTCGACGACCGCGGGAATCCCGCCGGACTCACCAATTACGAGACGTCGATCTGCCACACGGCCGGGGAGGCTCCTCAGGGATTCCGCTTCGCGAACCTCGGCTACGGTCTTGGATCCCGAACTCCGCCCCCGGAGATGAAAAAGACAGGTGACCGTGTCCCGTCCGAGGACCCCATCGGGAGTGAGTCCCTGGTTTTTCTGGAAGTCGCGGAGCGCGAGTTCGGTTGCCGGGCCGAAAATTCCGTCCACCCACCCGGCGTCGAACCCCAACGCCCCCAACTGCTGCTGTAACTGGGTCACGTCATCGCCGCGGGACATCGGTGAACGGAGGTAGAGCATTCGATCGCCGAGTTGATGATCGGCCTCGATCAGCGCCGACCAGGTCTGCGGGCCGCAGATGCCATCGACGACGATTGCCCGACGAACCTGAAAGTTCCGGACCGCCTCCAGGGTGTCGGCATCGAAGACATCGGTGTCGCCGAGATCGTCGATCCCCATGGCGGTGAGGCGCCGATGGAGATCGCGTACCGATGGCCCGAGATCTCCGACCCGAAGAGGTAGTCCTGGAGTTGTCACGAGCTGGCAAACCGGGTCGGCGGCATCGACCACGGATCGTACTCCCACTCTCGTGACGCGAAACGACCGGCCCTCGGGCCGGTCGCCTGCACTAGCAGGCCGCGTTGGGCGACCCGCGGGGGAGACCTGTGCTCAGATGAACTCGGAGAGATCGTCGAGCAACGCCTGCTTGGGCTTCGCACCAACCACTCGCTTGACCGGCTGGCCGTCCTTGAAGAGGATCAGCGTGGGAATGCTCATGACCTCGAAGCGTCGGGCCACGTTCTGTGCCTCGTCGACGTTCAGTTTGGCAATCCTCAGGGAATCCGCCTTTTCGGAGGCGATCTCCTCGAGAACGGGAGCGATCATCTTGCAGGGGCCACACCACTCAGCCCAGAAGTCGACCAACACGGGCTCCGAGGAGCTGCTGATCTCCTCATCGAAGTTGGCGTCGGATAGGTGAGTAATTGCCCCGGACATCTGATGGTCCTTTCGTAGACAGGCACGTGGGTGCATCGTGGTGAACAACACCCGACCTGGTGCGGCTATTCCGCTGCCGACTCTACATCTGGCCGACGACACCACGGCGACGCGGCGCAGGTCAGTGAATCGCCCCGGGATTGTCCTCGAGCCAGCGTTCGGCTTCGATCGCCGCCATGCAACCCGATCCGGCTGCGGTGATGGCTTGGCGGAAGTAGTCGTCCTGCACATCCCCGCAGGCGAAGACGCCATCGACATCCGTGCGGGTGGAGTCGGGCCGGGTCATGAGATAGCCATTGTCCTTGAGCGCCAGCTGTCCCTTGAACAGGCCGGTGTTGGGACGGTGGCCGATGGCGAGGAACACACCGGTGACGGCAAGGACCGACTCCTCGCCGGTCCGGGTGTCGGCTAGACGGAGCCCCGAGATCGTCGGATCGCCTTCGTAGCCTTTGACTATCGAATTCCATCGAAACTCGATCTTCTTGTTGGCAAACCCACGATCCTGCATGATCTTGGAGGCCCGAAGTTCGTCGCGGCGGTGCACGATCGTGACCTTGCCGGCGAACCTGGACAGAAACTGAGCCTCTTCGAGCGCGGAATCGCCACCCCCGACCACTGCGATCTCCTGATCACGGAAGAAGAAGCCATCGCAGGTGGCGCAGGTCGAGAGGCCGTGGCCGATCAGTTCGGCTTCACGATCGAGACCCAGCATGATCGACTGCGCACCAGTGGAGATGATGACGGTCTCGGCTCGATGCGTCGGCTCGGCGGTGTCGGGATCACCGATCCACACGCCGAAGGGACGCGACGAGAACTCGACACGTGATGCCTTCACGGTCTGGACCTCGGCGCCGAATCGCAACGCCTGAGCGCGGAAGTTCTGCATCAACTCCGGACCCATGACCCCCTCGGGGAACCCGGGAAAGTTCTCGACGTCGGTGGTGAGCATCAACTGCCCGCCAGGCTGGTCGCTGGTCGAACTCGGTTCGCCCTCGAGGACAAGAGGCGAGAGACCGGCCCGTGCCGTGTAGATCGCCGCCGTGAGGCCGGCCGGCCCCGATCCGATGATGATGACCTCACGCACATCACTCATGATGTCTCCCGGGTTGTTGTCCGGTGTTCCAACCGGGTACGACCCGAGGTGATTCCAGTCGACTCACACGAAGGCATCGACGATCGCCACGACCACCACAGCGGTGATGATGATCACATCGATGATCACCGCTAGGTAGAGCTTCTTGGGCGCCCCGGTACCCCGGCGTGATCCCCAGGCGCCGAGGCCGACGATGGTCAACAAGCTGCCGATGAACAGGTGGGCGGACCATGTGGCGTCGCCGACACCGGAACCGATCGGAAGGTAGGCGTCGGCCAGTCTGACCAGGATCGCGACGGTGAGTATGAGAGCGGCCGCGCCGAGAACGAGCGCCACCAGGCCGTAGATCAGACCCCGAATGGCGGCGACGGCATTGTCGGTGGTGTAGCCCTTGACCCTGTCGACAAGATCGACGATCTTGTCGGCCGCCTGTTCGGGCCAGTCGTCCGGGCCGATCGAGATACCCCGCTTGGCGGAGGTCGAGTCGTGGGAGCCCTGATCGTCGGCCATGGCGAGGGATCCTAGCCCTGCACGCCGGCCGTCGCCGCACCCGCGGGCCACCTGCCCGGCCCGGAACCGGCGGAATCAGGGAACGATGTCGAGTTGTGTCACCGGTGAGCACGTGGCGGCGTCGACGACGAAGGCGACGGCCCGAGTGGGGGAGATCCGAACGAGTGCCACCAGGTTGGTGACACCGTCAATCGACACCGTTGCGAAGTCGGACACGGCGGCCGAGTTGGCGATCTCGGCGCCGACCGGGCCGGCCTTCAGGAAGTCGGTGAGGGAACCTGCGCATCGGGCCGGGTCAACGGCGGGGGACGACCGGGATTTCAACACCCCGGTGACGAGCGATCTCTCGCCGGAGAAGACCAGCGCGAGGTCCTGGCGGAGGGTGGCCATGTCGGGCACCGACTCCATCACGTCGGGGAGCGGGTCGAAGACCGACGGATCGAACGGAGGAAACCCGGGAATCACGTAGGGAGTCGTCTCAGCCGGGGCGAAGTCCGACCCGCCCACTTCGTCGGCAGTGTCGGTCGCCATGGCGGAGGACTCGGCTGTTGCAGCAGCCGCAGCCGTGGTGGTGGCCGCCGTCACGCCGTCGCCCCGGTCCAGGGACTTGGCGCTCAGTGCTTCGCCGGGCGAGCCGGCATCGGGAATCGGGGCAGCAGGGGCGGACGCGGTTGTGGAATTGGAACTACCGGTCGAATTGCTGATCAACCTGATCGCGGGCACCGCGAGTGCCACCAAGACGACCGCGGCCGCGGCGGCGAGGAGTGCCCGTGGAACAACACGTCGTCGGGCCGTGGCCAGATCGGTGACGTTGTGGGGCAGCCCACCGGCGTCCAGTGCCGCCGCCACCAGATCGTCGACGACCTCTGCCTCGAGGGGGTGTACGGGCCGGGCCGAGAATCGGGCCGCGGCACGAAGCAGCGACACTCTCGCCGCCAACTCGGGATCTGCCTCGATGCGGGCGACCTCGCCCGGCGTCGCCTCGCCGTCGAGGTAGGACGAGATCATCTCGTCGTCAGGGGGAAACAGGTCGGTCATGGCTGTGAGTTCTGACGTTTCGAATGGGGGGCGTGGTTCCCGGAAATCGTGTCGGCGAGTCGGGATCTTCCGCGGGCGATACGTGATCTGACCGTGCCGGGAGCGATATCGAGAACCTCGGCAATCTCCGCGTAGTCGAGCCCGGCCAGATCGCGCAGGATCACCGCGACGCGGAACTCCTCGGGTAAGCCGGCGAGAGCCGAGTCGACATCAACCTTCGCGCTGACGGTTTCGGCCGGATCTCGCGGCCTGAATGAGGCCACCAAGGCGTTCTCGGCGTGGTCGTCGGTCAATCCCGGGTCGGGGCGACGACTTCGGCGACGGAGCTCGTCGAGGCAGGCGTTGGTGGCCACGCGATAGGCCCATGTCGAGAAGCGGGCCCGACCGTCGAATCGGTCGAGCCCCTTCACGATCGCGATGAGGGCCTCCTGGGTGGCGTCGAGGGCGTCGGCGTGGTTGCCCGCGATACGCCGACAGATCGAGTGGATCATCGGCTGGTGGATGCGCAGCAGTTGATCGAGAGCGCGACGGTCGCCCCGTTGCGCGGCTGCGACCAGCGTCGTTTCATCGGGCGGTTCGGCGATCCGCGGACCCTATCGGACGCGGTTCAACCGGTGAGGAGTTGGAGTCCCGAAGCGATCAGGTAAATCCCCAGGGCGGCAATCGCCGCGGCCACCGTGTACCCGACCAATCGCGGCCACCGAGGTCGGCGCATCGGCAGGTGTTCGGTGTCCACCGGTGTTACGGCCGTCGTCATCGCCGACGCGGCGGTGGCCTGAGGTGCCGCCGACGCCACGGGTGACGATGCCGGTTCGGGTGGTCGAGACCGTAGGGCCGCCGCGAGCGCTGCCGCGGTGGGCCAGCGTCGGTCCGGATCGAGCCGGAGCCCGATCATTATCGCATCAACGAGTTCGTCCGGTGCGCCGGGTCTGACCAGTCGGGGATCAACCGGTTCGGCCTCGAGGCGCGCGAGAGCGGTGGCCAGGTCGGAGTCGCGCTGGAAGGGCGCCTGCCCGGCGAGTGACTCGTAGAGCACGACGCACAGGGCGTAGATGTCGCTGCGCCCGTCGATGGGGAGGCCGCGGACCTGTTCGGGAGACAGATACTTGGCGGTGCCGAGGACCACACCGGTGGCGGTCATGTCGCCCGAACCCGACGTGGCAATCCCGAAGTCGGTGAGTTTCACCGACCCGGTCGCGGTGAACATCACGTTGGCCGGCTTCACATCGCGGTGGACGAGCCCGGCGGCGTGGAGCGCCTCCAGGGCATCAGCGAGTGACGCACCCAGGACCGCCACGTCGGTGGCGGTCATCGGCCCCGCGTCGAGCCTCTGGCGGAGGTCGGGGCCGTCGATCCATTCGAGAACGATTGCCGCCACCGGATCGCCGACCGTGTCGTACACGGCGACGAGTCCCGGGTGATTGACGGTGGCCGCGGTCAATGCCTCGGCTGCGAACCGACTCGCCAGTGACGCATCAGAGACCAACTGGGGGTGCAGGATCTTAAGCGCCACGATCCGGTTCAGTGTCTCGTCGCGGGCCATCCACACGGTGGCCGACGCGCCGTCGGCGCGCGCGTCGATCAGCCGGTAGCGGCCGGCCAGGATCGACCCGGGAGACATCGGCAACATGGCGCGGACGGTATCGCTCGATCGGCCGGGCCTGAAGTCGGGATCAAGCCGGGAGTTGCAGTGCGATGCCCATCACCCGTGGACCGCCATGGGTTCCGATCACCGCTCCTATCTTCTCGACACGGGTGATCTCATGGGGAATCGAGTCCTTGAGCATGGCGATGAAATCGTCGATGTCGGGAGCTTCGCCGTGCATGATGGCGAGGTCTTCGACCGCCGGATATTCGACCAGTTTGTCGCGCAGCCACATGAGGGACTTACGGCGAGTGCGTTGCTTGGCCGCCTCCTCCACTTCGCCCGAGGAGATGTCGATGATCGGCTTGATGGAGAGCATCGAACCGAGTAGCGCCTGGGCCCCACCGATCCGTCCTCCCTTCTTGAGATGATCGAGTGTGTCGAGCGCACCGAAGATGCGGGTGCGTTCGCTCATCGACTCGACCGCGGCGATGATCGTGTCGGGGTCGGCCCCGTCGGCCGCCAGTCGGGCCGCTCCGAGAACCATCGAGCCCAACCCGGCGGTGATCGATTTGCTGTCGACGACGCGAATGTCGGCGTCGAGCGAATCGGCGGCGGTGCAGGCCGACTGCATGGTCGCCGACAGTCCGGCCGAGAGGTTGATGCACACGATCGAGTCGGCCCCGGCTTCGAGCTGAGCCCTGAAGGCCTGAGCGAAACGACCCGGGGAAGGAGCGGAGGTCTCGGGTAGATCGACGGACTGTTCGAGTCGCCGGTAGAAGTCCTCGACGGTGAGCTGTGTACGGTCCTCGAATTCCTCGTCACCGAACCTGATCGACAAGGAAACGACTTCGATGCCGAACTCCTCGACTTCGGTGCCTCGAAGATCGCATGCACTGTCTGTGACGATTCTTACTGTCACGCTTTCCCCTCCTGGGTGTCGGGGGACGATTCTGTATCGTCGCCCGGCGGCTCGCTGAAACTATCAGCCGATCGGCGTCGCCTCACACGGATGATGGTTCTGGCCCACCACGTGAGCAGGATCAGCAGGGAGATGATCGAGATGGTGAGTCCGAGACCCGAGATGGCGGTGGACCTGACGTTGACGGTGCCGCGGGTCAACTCGAGGCGACCGTCGGGGGAGCTGAGCATGATGGTCACACGGGCGTCACCCGATGTCGGTGCCTCGACTCGCACGGTCAGGGGGTTGTCACCCGGTGCGAGAGTGACGATCCGGTGTTCCCCATCCGGGAATCGGAGCTTCTCGGAACGCAGGAACAGATCGACGGTGATGGGCAGTGTCTGCTCGTTGCGGATCACGAGAGGCAGGTCGGCGGTGCGGGAGGCGAGCGTGACACGGCCACCTTCGATGACGCTGATACCACGGGTGCCGGCGTCGATCGCGTCGAACACTCTCGCCGTGAACTCGGAAAGACCGCTCGGCGGGAGGCTGCTCGACACGGCGGCCCGAAGAAGCCGCTGCAGCGGCTCGATCGGGGCTTGGCTCGAAGTGATCATCGATGAGTACGACTCGAGGGTCGACTTGGTGACCCGGAGGTCGGCCTCGGCCGAGGAGAGATCGGGTGGGTCCTGTGAGACGAGGGTGGTGAGGGCGACAGCCCCGGTGGGGGTGCGAGCCACCGGCAGGTCGAGAGCATCGGCGAGGGAGGAGACGTAGAGGTTCGGGCTGGCCGCGATTCCCTCGAGGAGTACGTCGAAGGCGACAGGGTCGAGGTTGCTGATGTCGATGACCTCGATGCCGTCGCGGTCCAGATTCTCGGCATCGAGAGCCAGCTCGACCACCGCGTGCTGGGCCGACAACTCGGGGTCGGGTCCCGACAGTGTCCTCAGCAGCGAATTGTCGGTGACGACGGCCGACATGGCAATCCCGTTGCCGTCGATCAGGCTCACGGGGCTGTGGAAGGTGCCCGACGATCCGGTCGTGGTGATCTGATCAGGTGACACCAACAGGCCGGTGGCGCCGGCCGATCTGAGCAGCGAGATGGTGTCGGGAGTCGAGTCGGGGTCGAGCTGCACGATTCCGGTTGGTGGCGTCCCGAGTTCGTTCTCGGTCGACGTACGTCCGGCTTCGTACTCGGAGATCACCATGTCGGACTCGCCCACCGCCTGCCATGCCTGCTCGTCGAGATCCACCCAGGGTTCGAGCAGCAGTTGCCGGCCGGCCAGCGCCGAACGCAAGGCAACGCCGGTCGTCGATCCGCTGATGGTGTCGAGGGCCTCGAGCGTCTCGGCGTTGATCCGCACCGACACCGGCGTGTCGGGCCGTGCGCCGAGGAAGTCGAGTGCTGATGACACGGATCCGGGGTCGATGACCACCGTCAGGTCGGGTTGAAGGGCGACCGGTCTGCGCAGGTCGTAGACGAATGCCACCCCGAGGTCGCTACCGGCCACCGATGTGTCACCCGCCACGAGGAAATGGGTCACAAGAGTGTCGAGAACGGTGTCCTGGGACATGAGATCGATCACGACCGTGAGAGCCCCCGGATCGCGGCGAAGAACCAGGCCGATTTCGGCATCCGGCATGACGACCGAGATGACCTCGCCGGAACCCACACGTGCCGCTTCGAGATCAGTCACTTCGAAGAAGGCGAGTAGGCCCGCTTTGAGGTCGGGGTTCAAGATAGTTCGAGCGACCTCCTCACGGGTGGTCACCGGGGCGAGGATCCTGACGGCGAGACGCGCGTCGGCGGGTGCCCCGGAAACCCTGAGATCGATGGCGGCCGGAAGGTCCCCCATCCACGTGGTCTGGGCGACGAGATCGAGTCGTCCCCCGGATTGTGCATAGGCCTCCGGCGTGGAAAACGGCGACGACGCGACCACGATGGCTACGGCGGCAGCGGCGACCGCAAGGCGTCTGAAGCGTCTCACGGCAACTGTCTCTGCAATACGGTGAGGTGGGTGGGTTCGGGCCGAAAACCGAGTCGACGGTATAGCTCGAGAGCACGAGTGTTGGTCTTCTGGGTGTTGACCCACACGTGATCGACCCGGCCACGCTTGAGCCATCGGAGTGAGTCACACACGAGGGCGGCGCCGATGCCCGCACCCTGCCGGTCGGGTGAGACGGCGAGCCTCTGGAGGTAGCCGTTTCGTCCGGCCCGGCCCGTGACGGCGTAGGCGACGATGCCGACATCGCGCACGACACGAAGACGACTCATCGGTGTAGCGGTGAGCGCCTCGTGGAGTCCGCTGTCGTCGAGGCTCCAGAACGGGTCGAATGCCTCGCGATCGAGGGCGAGGATGGCCGGGTGGTCACGCGGCCCGCTCCGACGGATGATCGGGCCCGATCCCCGCCGGCGGGTAATGGGCGTGTCGAGATCGTGGCGCAGAAGATGCAACTCCTCGCGGTCGGTGAAGCCATCGCGGTGCATGGCGTTGCACTCGCCGGCCCCGACCGCGCCGGTGATCACCTCGGAGAAACCGTCGGCAACCAGCCTGGCGCGGGCCGCCGACAACGCCACCGGGTCGAGGGTCGACGCAGGGGACAACGGCACGAGATAGGCGACATCGGGATTGCCACGCCACCGGCCGCAACGGAATCGGGCGTTGCCGACGTTGATCGGGTAGAGGACCATGATCGGTGCAACGATACGCCGGTGTGCTCGACGGGTACGCTCCGCGCGTGCTGTTGGTGGTGACTGACGAACGCTTCTTGGACCATGACTCCGGACCGGCGCATCCTGAGCGACCGGGCCGGCTCACTGCTGCGCTCGAGGGAATGGAGTTGGCTGGAGCGTCCGACGCAGTGGTCCGACGAGTTCCGCGCCCCGCCACCGAGATCGAGATCACAGCTGTCCATGACCGGACCCTCGTGCGGCAGATTCGCTCCCTGGCCGAGGCCGGAGGCGGGAGAGTCGATGCCGACACCGTGCTGGGCCCTTCGAGCTACGACGCGGCGAGTCTTGCCGCCGGAGCGGTTCTGACCGCGGTGGAAGAGCTGACGGCTCATGACTCGGCGACCGAAGGACTCGATTTCGCCTATTGCATCGTGCGCCCGCCCGGGCACCACGCCACTCCCGACAGATCGATGGGGTTCTGTCTTTTCAACTCGGTGGCGATCGCGGCCAGATCACTCACATCCGTCGGTCAGAGAGTGGCGATCGTCGACTTCGACGCCCACCATGGCAACGGCACCCAAGAGGCCTTCCTTGAGGACCCGTCGGTGTTCTACGCGTCGATCCACCAGTCACCGCTGTATCCGGGAACCGGGACGGCTTTCGAGGTGGGCGTCGGCGCGGGCGTCGGCTTCACCCTCAACGTTCCGTTGCCGCCCGGTGCCACCGGCGATGTCGCCCTGATGGCGATGGACGATGTGATCGGACCGGCCGTCGAGGCATTCTCGCCCGACTGGCTGTTGATATCGGCCGGCTTCGACGGCCACCGCGACGATCCGCTCACCCAACTCATGTACAGCTCCGGCGACATCGCCGATCTGATGGCCCGCCTGGTCCGGTTGGTCAGGCCCGGGCGTGTGGTCACGGTGCTCGAGGGTGGATACGACCTGGCCGCCGTGCGCAATTCGTCGGCGGCGGTCGTGGGCTGCCTGGTCGGGGAACACTGTCGCCCCGAAGCATCGACATCCGGCGGGCCGGGGGCCGAGATCGTCGACGTGGTCCGGCGGATCCACGTCGAAGCATCGGAGCGCAATGCCTGACTCCCGTCTCAATCCACGACTGATCGACGCCCTCGACGCGGTCGCTCCGCTGGCTCGTTTGTTCGAGGCCTCGGGACATCATCTCTATCTCGTCGGCGGGGTGGTGCGCGACGGTCTGCTCGGCATCGAGCGAGCAGAGAACGATTTCGATGCCACCACCGAGGCCCGACCCGAACAGATCAAGAAGCTGGTAGCCGGCCCGGCTGACGCCGTATGGGACCAAGGTGAGCGCTTCGGCACCATCGGGTGCCGGATCGACGGGCGCATCTACGAGATCACCACCCACCGGGCCGAGTCGTACGAACCGGATTCACGCAAGCCGGTGGTCGCGTTCGGGGAGCATCTCGAAGAAGACCTCTCGCGTCGTGATTTCACGATCAACGCCATGGCGGTCGACATCATCGATCGACGTCTGATCGACATGTTCGGCGGCGAGTCGGATCTGCGGAATCGGATTCTGCGCACCCCACTCGATCCGAGGCTGAGCTTCTCCGACGACCCATTGCGGATGCTGCGGGCCGCCAGGTTTCGTGCCGGCTACGAGCTCACTCCGGTACCGGAGCTCACGAAGGCGCTCGTTTCGATGACCGATCGACTGGAGATCGTGTCACGCGAACGCATCCGCGTGGAGATCGAGAAACTGTTGCTGTTGCCCCGGCCGTGGCCCGGTCTGGAGATGATGTGGTCCACCGGGTTGATGGCGGAGGTGCTGTCGGAACTCGCTGACCTCGACGAGGCGGCCCTCACTCGGACCGCGAAGAAGGTCGAGGCGGTGCGAGCATCGGCGGCTCATCGGTGGGCGGCGCTCCTGGGTTGTCCGGATGCGGCGCGCCGGCGACTCCGCGAGCTCAAGGCGGCGGGAGCGCTCATCGCCGACACCGAGCTGATTCTCCGTGTCGAGGCCGGTCTCGACACCGCGAACCCGACGAGTGACACCGATGTGAGGCGCCTCGCCGCGATGGGCAACGGGAGGGTCGTGCTCGAGGACGTGATCGACTGGAAGCGTCGCTGCGGTGACGCAACCGATGAACCGACCGACGAGATCGCACTCATCGACGCAACGCTGCGTCGTCTGCGATCGACCGAGCCCGACCTCGACTCTCCCGATGTCGGCCTCGACGGCAACCAGATCGGTGAGGTGCTGGCGATCGAACCCGGCGTGGAGATCGGCCGGGCCGTTGCCTGGCTTCGGGAACTCCGAATGACCGAGGGGGCCCTCCCGGCCGACGAACTAAGGTCGCGATTGTCGCAGTGGTGGTCCGCCCGCGACGAAGGCTAGGTCAGACGCCCAGCTTGCGGGCTCGCACCACGAGCATCACGGGGAGCGGTCCGCCGGAGTGGGGTTCCAGCAGGATGTCGACCGCGAAATTGGTGCGGCCGAGCGACATGACCACGCCCTCGGCCGTGTGCACCCAACGCCTGCCGATCGGGCCTTCGTCGGCCCACGAGTGACGGTTGAGCAAGGGATTCTTCGGGTCGGAGCACAGCACGGCGGGATGGGGGAGTGACAGGGCGATGTGCCCGCCGGGCCTCATCACCCGGTGGGCCTGACGGAACACCCGGTCGAGATCCGACGTGAACGAGAGAGCCGACACGGAGATCACGAGATCGATCTGATCGGCCCTGATGAAGGCGAGTTCGGCCGGTTCGGCCTGATGAAACTCGATGCTCACCCCATGACGGGCGGCGAGGGTACGCGCCGTGTTGATCTGGCTGACATCGCCGTCGACGGCCCATACCCGGGAACCTCTGATGGCCAGGCCCACCGCGCCGTGTCCGGCCCCGCAGCCGAGTTCGATGACCCGCCGGCCCGCGACGTCTCCCAACAGACGCCGATCGACATCGGCACCCAGACCGGGTCCGAACTCGACGAAGTCCAGAGGGCGATCGGCCCGTGGGCCGCGGGTGTCGTAGATGGTCATGGGGCAAGTCTGGTACTCCGAGTCCGCTGTGGGGTGGAGGCCGTCGGAGGTCGGTCCGCGTCTACCATCGTCGGAATGATTCCCGAACCAGTCGGTGCCACGGGCCGTTCGGTCGCCTCGGTCGACTATCGGCTCGCGCGCGAGGCCACCCTTCAGGCCTGGCGCGACGGTGATCTCACCGGTTCCCAGGTTTGTGATGCGCAACCCGAACTCAGGCGCAATGCCGAATTCTGCGGCACCACCACCAAGCGGGAGTGCCCGGTTTGTGAGTCCAACCTCCTGGTCGAGGTCACCTACGTCTTCGGACCGCGCCTTCCCAAGCACGGCAGGTGTGTGACCACAGTCAAGGAGATGCGTCGGCTCGAGGAACGGGCCGCCACCTACAAGGGGTATGTGGTGGAGGTCTGCACGAAATGCGGTTGGAACCACCTCAGTCGCTCCAACCTGATCGGCGGGACCTGAGACGGACGCGGTTGAGCCGGCCCCGGCCGGCAACTAGTATGCGGGTCACCGCCGGCAGCCTCTCTGCGCTGGACGGGAAAGGAAACTCGACGATGAGCAAGCTCACTGTTCCGATGATCAGTGCACGCAAGGTCGCCAAGGGAGCCGATCCGTTGGTGATGGTCACCGCCTACGACGCTCCCGGGGCCCGTGTGGCCAGCGAGGCGGGCGCCGACCTGATCCTGGTCGGCGACAGTCTCGCCATGGTGGTTCTCGGGTACGACGACACTCTTCAGGTCACCATCGACGACATGGCCCACCACGTCGGGGCCGTGGCACGAGCCAAGCCCGAGTCGTTGATCGTGGGCGACATGCCGTGGATGAGCTTTCACGTGTCACCCGAGGAGACGGTGCGCAACGCGGCCAAGCTGATAAGGGCCGGTGCCCAGTCGGTGAAGCTCGAGGGAGGCCGCAAGCGACTCCCGATGATCGAGCGTCTGGTGGCGGCCGAGATACCCGTCATGGGCCATATCGGCCTCACCCCGCAGTCCGTCAACACCATGGGCGGTTTCAAGGTCCAGGCCAGGCAGGCTGAGGCGGCTCGCAAGCTGGTGCAGGCCGCCAAGTCGCTGGCCCACGCCGGCTGTTTCGCCATCGTGCTCGAGGGTGTGCCGGTGAAGGTCACCCGGATGGTCACCGAGGCGGTCGACGTTCCCACGATCGGTATCGGTGCCGGTCCGCACTGCGACGGTCAGGTGCTCGTCTACCACGACATTCTGGGAATCGAAGATCGTTTCGTGCCCAGATTTGTGAGGCGCTACGCCGACGTGAGGGGTGTGTCGGTGGATGCCATGCGGGCGTTCGCAGCCGACGTTCGCTCCGGGGCCTTCCCCAACGACGACGAGGCCTACCACCTCACCGATGAGCAAGCCGATGCTCTCGGTCTCTACGGTTCCGGGGGCTGATTTTCGGGGCTCGCCCGGCGCAGCCGGCGGTGTCGCGCTGATGTAGCGTCGCTCAACCGGGGGGTCGCCGAGGGTGCGGTCCCCGGGAAAGAGTGTCGACCATGCTCACCGAGGACCTCGCCGCCACGGTATCCCCGCAGATTCGTACCGAGCTTCCGGGTCCGTTGGCCCGCGACGTGATCGAACGTGACCGCAGAGTGGTGAGCCCTGCTCTCGGACGGGTGTATCCACTGGTCGTCGGGCGGGCGGCCGGAATGTGGGTCGAGGATGTCGACGGCAACCGGTTCCTCGATCTGAACGCGGGTATCGCCGTCGACGCCACCGGCCACTGTCATCCGGAGGTCGTGGCCGCGATCGAGGACCAGAGCCGATCGCTGCTCCACTACTGCTCGAGCGATTTCCACGTGCCCGTCTACACGGAACTGTGCGAGCGACTGGCCGCGGCATCGCCGATGTCCGACGAGGTCAACGTCTATCTCGGCAATTCGGGCACCGAGGCGGTGGAGGCGGCACTCAAGTTGGCCCGTTACGCAACCGGTCGGCCCAACATCGTCGCCTTCTACGGCTCGTTCCACGGTCGCACCGCGGGGAGTCTGTCCCTGACGGCCAGCAAGGGAAAGTACCGATCGGGATTCGGCGTAGCGATGCCCGGCGTGTACCACGCTCCCTACGCCGGATCCGACGGATCCACAGGTGCGGCCTACATCGAATCGGTGCTGTTTCGCCATGTCACCGAACCCGGCGACGTGGCCGCGATCGTCGTCGAGCCGATCCAGGGTGAGGGTGGCTACCTGGTGCCCCCGGACGGTTGGCTGGCCGATCTTCGGAACCTCTGCGATCGCCACGGAATCCTTCTCGTGGCCGATGAGGTCCAGTCGGGGGTTGGAAGAACGGGTTCGATGTGGGCCATCGATCCCTCCGGCGTGGAGCCCGACATGATGTGTGTCGGAAAGGGTCTGGCGAGTGGGCTCCCGCTGTCGGCGCTGGTCAGCCGCAACCGCCACTCAACGTGGGGTACCGGCAAACACGGGTCGACTTTCGGCGGCAACCCCGTGGCGTGCGCCGCAGCGGTTGCCACCCTTGACCTGGTGGAGGGGTCGCTCATGGCGAATGCCGCCAAGGTGGGGTCTCATCTTCTCGACCGGCTGAGAGGGCTGGTCGGGACCGAGCAGCTCATCACCCGGGTGAGAGGTCGGGGACTGATGATCGGTATCGAGTTCGTCGACGGTGAGACCGCTCACGAGGTCGAGCAGGCAGCATTTCGTGAGGGAATGCTGGTTCTCACGTGTGGGGAACGAACCGTGCGCATGGCCCCGCCGCTGATCATCACCGAGGAGCAGGCCGATCTGAGCGTGGAGTTGCTGTCGCGTGCCTGCGGGCGGATCGGTGGGGGAGCCTCGCCGCGATAGTCGGCCCGGTGGCTCAAATACCGAGGAGCGTCTTGACCGTGCGCACCGCGGAAACGGCGTTGGGGGCGTAGCCGTCGGCTCCGATCCGGTCGGCATATTCCTGGTTGACCGGTGCTCCTCCCACGAGAATCTTGGTTTCGCCGCGTACGCCGGCGTCGTCGATGGCCGCGATGGTGCCGGCAACCTCGGGCATGGTGGTCGTGAGAAATGCGCTGATCCCCACGGCATCGGGATGATGTTCGATGATGGCCGAGACGAAGTCGGCGGCGGGTACGTTGACGCCGAGATCGATGACCTCGAACCCTGCCCCCTCGAGCATGACGTTGCACAGGTTCTTGCCGATGTCGTGAATGTCGCCGGCCACGGTTCCCATCACGAACACGCCGACCCGAGCCGATGCGGCATCGGCCAGAAACGGTCGGATCAGGGCCATGCTCGCCTGCATCGCCCGGGCCGACACCAGCATCTCCGGCAGGAATATCTCGCCCGACTCGAACAGCCTTCCGACCTCTTCGAGGGCGGGGATCATGGCGTCGAACAGCAGGGTGAGGGGTTCCGCTCCGGCGCCGAGACCGGTTCGGGTTGAGTCGACAGCAATGTCGGCGTTGCCGGCGAGTACCGCTTCGTAGAGAGAGTCGAGGAGCGAATCGTTCACGCCGTCACCGGTCTGATCGTCGGGCATGTCGTGTTCCTTATCGGGAGGCACCGCGGCCGTGTTCTTCCACCGCGTCGACCATGGCGAGGATGTTCTCGGCCGGTACGTCGTCCATCACGGTATGAACCGATGACAGCATGTAGCCCCCGCCGGGTCCGAGAATGTCGATTACCCGTCCCACCTCAGCCCTGATCTCGGCCGGCGTTCCGAGTGGAAGTATCCGCTGGGTGTCGATGGCTCCACAGAACACGATCTTGGATCCGTAGCGGTCGCGCAGAGCCTCGAGGTCCGACATCTTTCCGGCGGAGGTCTGGATCGGGTTGAGGATGTCGATCCCCATCTCGACGAAATCGTCGATGAGGGGGAACACGTCGCCGTCGGTGTGGAACATCAACTTGGCGTCGGTGCGGTCCTTGATGAATTCGATCCAGTCGGCGTGGATCGGCTTGAGCACCCGACGGTACATGTCGGGTGACATGAGCAGGCTCTGCTGGGTACCGAGATCGTCGCCGATCTTGATGATGTCGACGTTGGGGCCCAACGCGTCGAGGAAGTATCCCATGAGTTGCTTGCACACATCCTGGAGCTTCCATAGGAGCGCCTCGGCAAACTCCGGGTAGAGCGCCATGTTCATGAGGAACGTATCCATTCCCTGCATGGCGAACGCCCGTTCGAGGGGAAACAGCAGCCACGGGGTGGCCACGATCGCGTAGCGATTCTCACCGGCCAACGTCCGGGCCTGATCGGCGACGTGGGCCACACGGGTGGGGTCCTCCATGTCGGGCCAGCCGTGAGCCTCGATCTCGTCGATGGTGGTGGCCCCGGCGAGGGGGTGAACCATCGGGAACCACTGACCCGGCTTGATTTCCGAGGCGCCCGATCCCCATGAATCGATGTAGTCATCGTGTGGCGGGCGGTCCCGGTTGCGGTCGAGAACACGGGCGGGTTCGAGATCGAGGACCCCTCGCACGTCGGAATGGAGTCGTCGCATGGTCTTCTCGTCGATGGCTGCGGTGCCCAGTTCGGGCCAGTCATATAGGTAGTCGTCGGGCGCATCGATGCCGAGCAGCTCCTTGAGCGCCCGGTAGGGGGTCATCTTGATGCCGGTGGCGTTGCTCACCCCGAGCAGGATCGGCACGCGGTCCGGAGCCTCGTGGTCGATCGCCATCAACACTCGATCACGCGACGAGATCGTCATGGTCACCCCCGACTGGGTGGCCATGATCGCAACCGGTGCCGGGTATCGGAAGGGCCCAATGTCACACCCGATCGGCACAGTGGTGACATGTCGTTCACACCGGTAGCCTTGCCGAGTCCCGGATGGGACCGCGGTACGTCCGTCGGGGTTTCCCGGCGGCTGACAATCGGATACCCCTGCCCCGGGAAAGGGGCCCCGGCGATCCCGGGTCCACAGGAGGTGCGCTCGTGAGGCGAGCATACGAATTGATGATCATCATCGATCGCGACGTCGCCGATGCCGACGTCGAAGAGGTGATGACACGAACCGAAGCTCTGATCACCGAGGAAGGTGGCACGGTCGCCTCGACCGACAATTGGGGCCGGCGCCGGTTCTCCTACGAGATCAATCACAAGTTCGAGGGGACCTACGTGGTGTGGGAGGTCGTCACCGAGACGGCAGGGCTCCCCGTCACCGAACGCCAACTACGTCTTGCGGACGACATCGTCCGCCACAAGTTGTTCCGTCTTCCCGAGAAGGAGGCCACCCGTCGTGGTCTGATCGGGGAGACAACGCCGGCCGAGGCCGGCTGACCCGGAGGTACCCGAATGGGCTTCGACAACACCGTTACCGTCGTGGGAAACGTCACCCGCGATCCCGAGCTGAGATTCACGCAGGGCCAGATGGCCATCGCCACCTTTGGTGTGGCCTGGAACAAGAAGCGTCAGGATGCCGAGGACGAGGTCTCGTTTTTCGATGTCACCTGCTTCCGTCAACTGGCCGAGAACGTGGCTGAGTCGATCACCAAGGGAACACGTGTGGTGATCTACGGCACTCTGCAGCAGCGCAGCTGGGAGAACAACGAGGGCCAGCGACGCTCCAAGGTCGAGATCCTGGCCGATGATGTGGCACCGAGCCTCAAGTGGGCATCAGCCCAGGTTTCACGCAACGAGTACAAGGGCGGTGGTGCCCAACAGGGTGGTCAACAAGGTGGCCGGCCGCGTTCGGATTCGAGCCAGCCACAGGCGGCATCACCGACTCCCGCCTACAACCTCGACGAAGAACCGTTCTAGAGCCCGCCGGTCGGTCCGGGCAACACAAACGAACAAGTTTCACAGGCCGGACCCGTCCGGCCGAAAGGGAAGAACATGGCCAAGGTGAAGAAGCGGGGAAAGTCCTCCAAGGACAGCGCCCGTCGGGGTAAGAAAAAGATAAGCATCCTCAAGACCGAGAAGATCGAATACGTCGACTGGAAGGATGTGAATCTCCTTCGTCGGTTCATGTCGGAGCGCGCCAAGATCCGCGCCCGCAGGGTCACCGGCAACACCGTGCAACAGCAGAAAATGTGTGCGGATGCGGTCAAGCTCGCTCGCGAGATGGCGTTGGTGCCCTACGCCAACCGCGTGACCACCCAGCGCAGCAACCGCGGAGAGCGTGGTGATCGCGGTCAGCGGGCCGACGGCCCGGCCCCGCGTCCCAGCGCGCCGCCGCCGCCTCGTCGTGACGACGATCAGGGCGCCCCGAATGGTGCCGACGCGTTGAGTGGACAAAGCGCGGAGGTCAGCGAGTCGTGAAGGTGATTCTGCGAAGCGACGTGAGTGGCCTCGGCCACAAAGGCGACGTCTGTGATGTGGCCGACGGCTACTTCCGCAACTTCCTCGACCCCAATCAACTGGCGTTCAAGGCCACGACCGGCAACGCCAACCAGGCCGAAGCCATGCGACGTGCCTCGGCGATTCGCAACGCTGCCAGCAGGGCCGAGGCCGAGGAAGTGGCAACCACATTGGTCCCGGCCGTGATCTCGATCTCGGCCAAGGCGGGCGAGGGCGGTCGGCTGTTTGGTTCGGTCGGTGCTTCCGACATTGCCACGGCGGTGGAGGAGCAGACCGGAGCGGTGCTCGACCGTCGTAGTCTCAGGCTCGACACGCCGATCAAGGACCTCGGACAGGTCACGGTGATGTGCAAGCTGCACCCCGAGGTTGAGTTCCCGATCACGATCGACATCACGGCCGCGTGATGCTCGGGCCGGCGCCGATGCGTGCCGGTCCTGGTTCCAGGGGGACTCTTGTCCCCAGAGATCCACAGCATTGTCAACAGCCGCGTCCGGGTTTGTGTCATCGTTGTCCACAGGATTCCGGGTGGAAATCCCCGTCCAAATCGGGTCTATCCACTGGTGTCCCACAGGTCGGCCGGGGCAGGCTCGAACCGATGCGCGGCTCAGTGAGGAACACATGGTTGCATTCGACTTGACCGACGCACGAGCGGCCCGCGTACCTCCGCACAATCTCGAGGCCGAGGAGTCCCTGCTGGGAGCCATGCTGCTGTCGCGCGACGCGATTGCCGATGCCGTCGAGACCGCTCGTAGTGAGCATTTCTACCGGCCCGCTCACGCCCACGTCTTCGATGCCATCTCCACGCTCTACGCGGCCGGTGATCCCGCCGATCCCGTCACCGTGGCCGAGGAACTCGACCACGCCGGTGTGCTCGAATCGGTCGGGGGAATCGACGCGTTGCTCGCGTTGCAGGTCAACACCCCGGCCATTTCCAGTGCCTCGAAATATGCGAGGATCATTGCCGAGCGTTACACCCTGCGCCGCCTGATAGCGGTCGGTGGTGAGATCGCTGAGGTCGGCTACAGCCTTCCCGACGATGTCACCCGGGCGGTGGACGAGGCCGAGAACATGATGTTCCAGGTCGGTCAGGGCCGGATGGCCGACACTATGGGCGAGATCAGGGACCTGCTCGATGCCACTCTCGATCGGCTCGAACATCTCTACGAAAATGGCCGAGGCATCACCGGGACTCCCACCGGTTTCCTTGATCTCGACGAGTTGCTGTCGGGCCTGCAACCCAACGCGCTGATCATTGTCGGATCCCGTCCCGCGATGGGAAAGACCGCGTTCGCTCTCAACATGGCGGCTCACGCCGCGGTTCGGGAGTCGAAGGCGGTTCTGGTGTTCAGCCTCGAGATGGGGCACCTGGAGCTGAGCCAGCGCCTGCTGTGTTCGGAGGCGAGCGTCGATGCCAAGAACATGCGCGACGGCAAGCTGAGTGAGGATGACTGGACAAGGATCTCCAACGGCATCGGGCGCTTGGCCGAATCGAAGATCTGGATCGACGACAACCCGAATCTCACCATCATGGAGATCCGTTCCAAGGCTCGCCGCCTCAAGAGCAGGGTCGGTGAACTTGGGATGGTCGTGGTCGACTACCTTCAACTCATGACCGGCCGCTCGGGGGCCGAGAACCGTCAGGTCGAGGTGGCCGAGATCTCACGTGGACTCAAGATCCTCGCCCGTGAACTCGAGTGTCCGGTGGTCGGGCTCTCCCAGCTCTCACGAAATCTCGAGACGAGAGCCGACAAACGGCCGATGCTCGCCGATCTGCGCGAGTCGGGTTCCATCGAGCAGGACGCCGACGTGGTGATGTTTCTCTACCGTGACGAGGTCTACAACCCCGGCACCGACAGCGAAGGAATCGCCGAGGTGATCGTGGCCAAGCATCGCAACGGCCCCACCGGCACCATTCAGCTCGGCTTCGTTCCGAGGTTCACGTCATTTCGCAACCTGGCCCGCCGAGCGTAGATCTCACGGCAGGTCCAGGGCGGCCCGAACCGGTGGTCGCGGCGGCGAGAACGAGTCTCCCTGAGCGCGAGTGTCGCGCCGGCCGAAGTCAGGGCTCCCGATCCGGGCGGCGGGGTGAGGGCGTGTGAGCCCCACGGTGACTAGCGTCGGCCGGATGAATCGGGTTGCGAGGGTGGCCGTCGGGCTGATCGTGGGCTTCGCGGCTGCGTTGGTGATCGGCCGGCTGGTGATCTCCGATCCGACATCACCGATTTCGGAGGGGGTTGGCGTCGACACGTCTTTCCCTGCTGTCGATCACGATCCAGCCGCGGCGGCTGATCTGGTTCGGTCCTGGAAGGCCTGGCGGATGGGTACTTTCATCATCGACGGCACCTGGACTCGCACGCTCGATTCGGGAGGTCCACTGCTGAGCGGTCCGGTCCACATCGTCCAGGATCCTCCCAGACGGATGACGCAGCGACTGGGCGCCACGGTCGAGTGGTTCGATGATTCGGTGGCGGCGTGTGAGCCGACGACCCCGGACGACGCATCGGCTGCGCCCTGTGTTGCCGGCGACACCGGCATGAGCTATCAACAGAGGGTGGAGGCTGAACTGGCTGTGGTGGTCGGCTATGTCGGAGGTGACACGCGGATCTACGACGTGGGCCGAGGCCTTCTGCCTGGCTGCTACCGGGCCGAACTGAGGGTGCCGGCACTGGGCTCGCCGTGGGGCCGGTGGGCCGAGTTCTGCTTCGACCCTGGCTCGGGTGCGCTGGTCTCGAGCCGGGTTCGTCGACAGTCGGCGGTCGACGTGGAAGTCGACGCGGTGACCAGCACCGTGGTCACCGGGGCCGACTTCTCCTCCCCGTGACTATTCTCCTCCCCGTGATTATCTGGGAGCACGAGACGGAACGAGAGGGGGGTGGAGGCCGAATGAATGCGCCGGCACCCTGGAAAAGTGCTGGTGGCGATGCGTTGGAGGGAGTATTCAACCCCCACCCTTCCTCTCTGCGACCGACGGGGGCGATTCCGTCGGCCGGTACCTCTATCGGCGTGCAGAAAGCTGTCGTTGAGAAGATTCCTGACGATCTTCGGAGGCGATTCCCACAGCCCCGGCACCCGTCGGGGTCCCGGTTGTGTAGCGAGGATGGTCACGGGTGAGACTGTGTAGGCCCGTTGTCATCGGAGGTCTGTGGTGTTCTTAGGTGAGGATCTGCTGGTCTGGTTGGTGTTGGCGATTGGTGGTGCCATGGCCGTCGGGAATCTGATGGCGATCATCCGGCCGCCGGTCGAGAAGATCGAAGAATCCGATCTGGCCAAGGCCCCTCTGGTGCGTAGCATCGTGTTCATCGTGGTCGGCATAGTGGCGTCGATATGGGCCATTGCCAGCTTGATCAGTGGCTGAGGCGGCTCAGGCCCCCCACCGTGGTCGACGCTTGCGGCCGAAGGCCCGGGCTGCCTCGCGATAGTCGTCCTCGGTCATCATCTCACCGAGGCGATCGTTGGCATCACGGACCGAGGCGGCCGGGTCGAGGTTGATCGTGTCGAGCGATATCTGGCGTTTGGTGGCCCGGAGAGAGTGGGGGCTCACCTCACGGACCAAGTCGCGGGCGTAGTCGAGGGCCACGGTGAGGACCCGATCAGTGGGGTGCACGCCATTGACGAGACCCATCCGCTGCGCCTCGTCGGCGGCGAAGGTTCGACTGGACAGAAGAATGTCGTTGGCGTTGCCCAGGCCGATGATGCGTGGGAGCAGCCACGAAAGGCCGAACTCAGCCGGAAGGTTGAGCTTCCCGTGGGCGGTGGTGAACTTGGCACCTTGGGCCGCGAAGCGAAGATCGCACCAGCAGGCGAGCGCCAGACCGACCCCGGCCACCGCACCGTTGATTGCCGCGATCGACACTGTCTCCAAGCCGAGGAAGTAGCTGAAATCGGCGTCGAACTCGGACCTGACGCCGTAGCCGGGGTTGGCCAGATCGGGAGGGGTACCGGGGTCGTAACTGCCACGGCGGGCATGACCTTCGAGCGCCTTGATGTCGGCCCCCGGGCAAAACGCCAGGCCAGCCGGATCACCGGTGATGACAACGACACGTAGCGTCGGGTCGTTCTCCACCGTTCGGAGGCAGTGTCGGAGTTCGGTGTGCATCCTTCCGGTCCAGGAGTTGCGATGTTCGGGTCGCGAGAGGGTGATGACGGCGACAGCGTCTCGTGAATCAAGTTTGGTGACGTGGAGTTCCATCTGATTCTCGGTGTGAATTGGTGGTCTCTGCCCGCAGCCCGGGCCGGCTGTGACGTTAGGGTGCCCGACGATGTTGAGTGGTGTTGGTCGTGATCTGCGGCGAATCGTGGCGGCTACGGCCGTGCTGTTTACTTTGGTCGCCGTCCTGGCCTCACCGGCCCTGGCCCAGTCGACAGCCCGACCTGAAAACCCCGGTCTTCTGGTCGACGCATCGACCCACTACATCGTCGACCCGGAAGCCGGGTCGGTGTCGGTGAATATCGACTTCCTCTTGGCCAACACCACCACCGATCAGCAGGTGACCGAGTTCGACGAAGTCCTGCCGGAGGTTGCCTCCGATGTGGCGGCGTCTTTCCGGGGCCGCACGCTCGACGTGTCGCGCGTGGGAACGGTCGACGGTGTCTCCACCTGGCGGGTCCAGTTACCGTCGGTCCTGCGACCCGGCCGCACCGTCAGGCTCACACTCTCCTGGTCGATGGTGAGCGAGGATCCCGCGGAGTCGGGGGCGTCGGTGCTGATCAACCCGGCCTTCGTGTCGCTCCCCGTAGCGTCCGTCGGTAGTGCGGGGAGCCTCCACGCCGTCGATGTCACGCTTCCACTCGGGTTCCGGGTGATCGACGCTCCGGGGCTGACATCCATCTCCGACACCGGTGCGGTCAGGATCGGTGATTCTGGCGCTCTCGACTCCTACGTCACCACGACCGTGGTGGCGACACGTCTGGCGGCACTGGTGCCGAGACGGGTAGCCGGCCTCGAGATGGCGGTCGATGTTCTCGGCTGGCCGGGCGACGGGCGATGGTCGACGGAGGTCGTCAACGCCGTGAAGGTGATGGTTCCCCAGTTGACCGAGTGGTTGGGCACACCGCCGGTCGACTCGATCGAGATTCGTGAGGGACCAGCCGGGGCCTACCCCGAGGTGAAGCCCGGTGCGGTGGTCGAACGAAGTGCGACCCTGGTGGTCGATTCGTCGGCCGACATGGGCGTGCTGGGTAGGCAGTTGGCCGGAATGTGGCTGGCCTCCGCCCTGCCTGAGATCGACTGGTTCGGTCCGGCCGCCACCGCGGTGTTCGGCACGAGGGCGGCACAGATGTTCGATCCTCTTGCCACCGGTCCGGATGAGACCGCGGCCGGGTTCGACCCGGTCGCCTATTCGGTCGTTGATTCGCTGGTCGACGAGATCGGGGCCGATGGCGTCGCCAAGGTGATCCCACTCGTGTCGAGTGGGTCCTTCACCTACCCCGGCCCTGGCGATTCGACGGTTGGCCGGCTACCGGCCGATTGGCGGACGTTGCTCGACAGCCTCGAGGAAATCGGCGGGAGCAAGAAGGCATCCGATCTGTTTCGCCGGGTGATGACCGACCCGGCTGACGTGTCGGCGCTCGATGAGAGGGCTTCGGCCCGATTCGATCTCGCCAATCTTCGAAAGCTGGCAGCCGGCTGGGAGTTGCCGATTTGGATCCGACTGCCGATGGCACGATGGGATTTCGCCACATTCGAGGTCCGCCGTGTGGTGGTCGACAACACGCTGGCCGAGCGCAACACTCTCACCGAGTCGGCCACCGCAGCCGGTCTCGATGTGGGCAACTTCGTGCGTACCGCATTCGAGAGCGAGACCGATGGCATGACCACCACCG
The DNA here is from genome assembly GCA_003231645.1 of Acidimicrobiia bacterium. Taxonomy (GTDB): domain Bacteria; phylum Actinomycetota; class Acidimicrobiia; order Acidimicrobiales; family Aldehydirespiratoraceae; genus SZUA-87. The sequence continues at coordinate 75,546 of QIIW01000026.1, forward strand.
ACGCGGTGATCGAGGACCAGAAATCCGCCTTGTCGGCGGTCATCGAGGCCGACCGAGTTGTCGACTCCAACTCGGGCCTGATTTCCCGGATCGGTCTGATTGGTACAGATGTGGCGGCCGAACGGGCCGAGATCAGCGCGGCGTTCGAGGCCGGCGACTTCGAGAGAGCCCGTGAATCATCCGATGCGTTGATCGGGACTATCGACGGTTCCAACGCGGTGGGAATCCTGCGAGTCGTCATTCCCGCTGTGATCGTGCTGGCCGTCGGTTCCGCGGCCGGTGAACTGGTGCGTCGGCGCGGGCGCAAGTCAGGCGGTGGGGGGAGCGAAGAGACCTCCGAACCGGTCGCGTAGCTCGTTCTTGCGCACCTTTCCCATGGCGTTGCGGGGAAGTTCTGCCACCACCTCGATGACCTTGGGATGCTTGAACGGCGCGAGATGTCGGTCGAGTGAGCTGCGGACCTTTCGGTGGTCGAGTTCGGTTCCGTCGAGTGTCACGACCACAGCGACCGCCACCTCTCCGAAGTCGGGGTGAGGGACGCCGACCACCGCCGATTCGACAATGCAGTCGATCCGATCGAGAACGGCCTCGATCTCGATCGGATGCAGGTTCTCGCCACCGCTGATGATCATGTCGCCGGCCCGGCCCTCCAGAGTGAGCCGACCGTCCGTGTCAAGGCGGCCGACATCTCCGGTGATGAACCATCCGTCGTCGCGGCGTGACTCACTGGTGGCAGCAGGGTTCTTCCAGTAGCCGGAGCACAGGTCTGGACCGCGTATCTCGACCATGCCGTTGACATCGGGGCTCGTGGGACATCCGGACTGATCTGTGATTCGCAGTTCATAGTCGGTGAGCGGGAAACCGACAGTGCCGGCGACCCGAGCTCCGTCGTAGGGGTTGGACGTGATGATGCCGGCCTCGCTCATCCCGTAGCGTTCGCAGAGCCGGTGCCCGGTGCGTTCCTCGAAGGCTTCGAAGGTGGCGGCCGGCAGCGGTGCGGAACCCGAGGTGAACAACCGCATCCCCTCGCACAGTTCCGCGTTGAACCTGGGATCGGCCATGAGGCGGAAGTAGTGGGTCGGAACTCCCATCATCACCGTGGATCGGGGAATCAGATCGATCACCGAGCCGACATCGAATCGCGGCAGTAGATGTATCGGCATCCCGCCGAGCATGGCGCAATGGAGGGCGACGAACAGGCCATGGACGTGGAATATCGGAAGGGAATGCAGCAACACATCATCGGATGAAAATCCCCAGGTACGACACAGGGCTTCGGCGTTGTGGCGGAGGCCGGCGTGGGAGACCATCGACCCCTTGGGCCGTCCGGTGGTACCGGATGTGTACACGAGGGCCGCCAGGTCATGGCCGTCGCGGTCGACGACCGCAAGCGGAGCAAGTGATTCGGCTGCTTCGGTAAGAGTGCCGGATCCGTCGGCGTCGAGTGTCAACACGGTGGTCGACGCGGCGAACCCGCCGACGGCGTCGGCGCGATCGGAGGTAGTGACTATCACGGCCGGTTCGCAGTCGCCGGTGAAGTACCCGACTTCGGCAAGCGTGAAGGCCGGGTTGAGAGGCACATGCACGGCGCCCGCACCGAGGCAGGCGAGGTAGAGGGCGACGGCTGAAGCCGACTTGTCGACCAGCACAAGAACGCGGTCGCCAGGCTTCGCTCCGGCGGCCGCGAGGGCGGCAGCCATGTGTTCGGCCAGATCGTAGAGGTCGCCGTAGGTGAGAGTCGGGCCGCCGGGCACGGCAAGGCTGACCGAGTGCCGTCGGTCCGCGGTGCGCAGTTGAAGCGCGGCCAAGAAGTTGCCGTTCAGCCCGCGCACGTTGACTGGTGGAGACGGTTGTTGTTGACGTTGCCCAGATCACCTACTCGAGAGCGCCTCCGGACGGGCCCGCTTCCCACGGTGATAGTGGCCCCGCGTGTGGGCCTGTGCAACCCGACCGGAAAGATTGACCCGAAGGATGAGGTCTCGGTCATCGGATCAGTTGCGGGCAACGTCCTTCCAGGGGATGGCTTTGTCGACACGAGGCTCGCCGGGAAGGCCGAGAACCTGTTCGCCGAGGATGTTGCGCATGATCTCCGAGGTACCACCCTCAATGGAATTGGCGCGGGCCCGGAGGAACGCGTATCCGATGGAACCACTTGCTCCGGTGATGTCGAGACCCCCCGGCCGCCGGTAGGTGTAGTCGAAGCCGATCTGGCCGGCCATGCCCTGGAGTTCGATGCAGAGCGAGAAGATCTTCTTGTTGAGTTCGGAACCGATCATCTTGCCGGCTGAACCCTCCGGTCCGGGCTGACCCTTGCCGGCATTCTGGCCGGCGCGAATGTTGGTCAGGCGCAGCGTCTCGGAATCGACCCACAGCTTCATGACCTGATCACGTCGGACGGCGGTCTTCTCGGATTCGGGGAGCTTGTTCCACACGTCGACCAGCATGGCGATGGGGCCCGATCCGCGCTTGGGGATGCCACCGCCACCGCCGCCAATGGCGGCGCGTTCGTTCATGAACGTGGTCAGGGCCGCCCGCCAGCCTTCACCCCGGTCGCCGATGCGCATACTGTCGGGCACTCGCGTGTCGGTCATGTAGACCTCGTTGAATTCGGCCTCACCGGTGATCTGGCGCAGCGGTCGCACCTCGACGCCGGGCGCGTGCATGTCGAGAGCGAAGTAGGTCATGCCCTTGTGCTTGGGCATGTTCGGGTCGGTGCGGGTGACGAGCATTCCCCAGTCGGCGATGTGGGCGAGCGTGTTCCAGACCTTCTGACCGTTGACGACCCACTCGTCTCCGTCCTGCACGGCCTTGGTGCCGAGACCCGCGAAGTCGGAGCCTGCACCGGGCTCGGAGAAGAGCTGGCACCACTTCTCCTCGCCGGTGAACATCGGGCGGAGGAACCGCTTCTTTTGTTCCTCGTTACCGTGGGTCAGGATGGTGGGGCCGGCGAGAGCCACGAAGAAGGTCGACGGGTCCATGGGTGGCGCGCCCGCCTCGCGCAGGCGTTTGTCGACGAGTCCTTGGAGTTGCGGTCGTACGCCGAGACCGCCGTGCCCCTCGGGGGACATGACCCAGGCGAGACCTTGGTCGAACTGGTGGCCACGAAACTCCTCGTATGACTCCTCAGTGGGGTCGTGCCGCTCGAGAAGAGCATCGAGGGCCGCTTCGACGGTGGCCTGCTCGGCGTTGGTGGGGGAGGATGTCGAGGTCATGTTGTCAGTCTGCCTGACAGAATATCTCGGGGTCCAGACGGCCGGGTCGGTTCGCTGAGCCGTCGGTCACATTCGGTGGGGAATCCGATGACATTGGTCATGAACCCGGCGGGTATGTCGACCTCATTACCTGTCGGGGTCCCGCCGCCGCTCAAGTGATGTCGCCTACCGCCGATGGCTCGACAGAGGGCACGCTGCCCGACATCTTCGCCCCATTCGAGGACACCAAGCGGTTCACAACGTGATCAACCGTCTGAACTTGACTCCCGGAAGGGGGTTCAGACTTCTCATGTCGACGCTGGTGGTCGCCCTGGTGTCGAGCGTGATCATGGCCTCGCCGGCTGCGGCCGACACCGCGGCGTCGTCGTCATACGTGAGCCTGTCGTATTCGCCCTCGAACCCCACTACCAATGACGACGTCCATGTCACGGTCTCCGCCATCAACTGTACGGGCGGAGCCGTCCTCCGCATCTGGGTGAGAGTGTACAGCTACAACGGCAGCCCCTCAGGTGGGTTCACCCAGTCCCTCTACAATTCGACAGTGGTCCAGTGGCGTACGGGATCAGACCCGAATCAGGGAGCGAACCCCGGAATCGCCGAGGTGACGGTCAACGTCGGGAAACTCGGAGTGGGCACCCGGTACCCGGGCGCCTACGACATGTACGGATCCAACTGCTTCGGCGGTTACACCGGCACCTCCCAGTACCCGAACGGTACGACCGGCAGCCTCGGATCGCCCGCACCCGACATATCGTTCACCGTGACCCAGGGGGCGGTGGTTGCGGGTGCTGCGACGGGTTTGGCGGCCACGGCCGGCAACTCTCAGGTCGGGTTGTCGTGGACCGCGCCTTCGAGCAATGGCGGCGTGGCGGTCAGTGACTACAAGGTCGAGTTTTCCTCCGACAGTGGGTCCACGTGGTCGACGTTCGCGGATGGCACATCGACGACAACGACGACCGCACCTCCGCCCACGACGACCATTCCGGCACCACCGGCCCCTGGTTCTGCCGGTTGCCCCAGCGGATCGACCCCGTTCACCGATATCGGGGATTCGTTTGCGAAGGCCGACATTGCCAGCATCAAGGACTTGGGGATCACGGATCACGACCGGTACCAGCGATACCACCTGCAGCCCCCACGCGGTGGCAACCCGAGCGCCGGTGGCAGCGTTCCTGGCTCGCTCCATTCGAGAGTTCGCAGCGTAAGGAAACCATTCGTCGGCTTTGTGGGGTCGGTCGTGACCGGTAGTAGTTTCCGGCCATGGCCGACCCAGAAGCTGAAATGACCATCGGGTTCTACTTCGATGTGATGTGCCCGTGGGCCTATCAGAGTTCGAAGTGGATTCGAGAGGTGCGTGCTCAACGGGGCTTCTCGATCGACTGGCGCTTCTTCTCGCTCGAGGAGATCAACCACGAAGAAGGTAAGAAGCACCCGTGGGAACGCGAGTGGTCGTACGGCTGGGGAATGCTGCGAGTGGCGGCACTGCTGCGTCGCACGTCGATGGAGGACTGCGACCGGTTCTACGAGGCGGCCGGCCGTGCGCTCCACGAAGAGGGTCGCAAGCCGCATCGTCCCGAGGTGGCCGAGGAGATCCTCACCGAGTTGGGGTTCGACCCGGGAGTGGTGCGGGCCTCGATCGAGGATCCGACCACCCACGACGACGTGAAGGCCGACCATGATGCAGTCGTGGCGGCCGGAGGATTCGGCGTGCCCATCATCGTGTTTCCCGACGGTGCTCATGTCTACGGACCGGCGGTGGCTCCGGCCCCCACGGGTGACGACGCCCTCGCCCTCTGGGATCTCACCGTGGCCTACGCCAAGGTGCCGTACCTCTACGAAATGAAGACCCCCAAGACCGACGCTGACATGGACCACATCGGCGCAGTGTTCGAGCCCTATCTCCGTGGGCGCGACTGGGAGACCAGGGAAAGGCCGGCCCGATGACCACCCTCGCCGAATACATTGAGCTTCAACGCATGGAGTGGGCCGGACTCCAGCGACTCTGCGCCGATCTCACGCCGGAGCAGTGGGCCGTGCGGTCGTACTGCCCCGACTGGGACATCGCCGGCGTTCTCACCCATGTGGCAGCGGTCGAGAAGGTTCTCACCGGTTGGGCGCCGTCGACCGAGCAACCGCCGCCATTCGGACGCATGGGCGAGTTCGAGGTCGAGGTTGCCGGTCTCACCGGACCTGAACTGCTGGTCCGCTGCGCCGAGGTGATGGCCGCCCGACTTGTCGACCTTGAGGCTATGGACCCGTCGGTTGTCGAAGCCGCTTCGATCACTCCGACCGGCATCGGCACCTACGGCGGATTCCTCCAGGTGAGGATCTTCGACCTCTGGGTCCACCGACGCGACATGGCCGGTCCCCTCGGCATCACCACCGACGATTCCGGCCCGGCGACCGAGATGGCGTTGGCCGAGGTAGGCGGCGCCCTCGGCTACATCGTCGGGAAGAAGATCGGCCTGCCCGACGGCATGGGCATCACGTTCCACATAACCGGAGGGGTTGAAACCGACCTTCACGTGAGGGTCGACGGCCGGGCCGCCCGGGTCGAATCGTTGGATGATCCCGACGTTGAGATCGCCGCCGATGTGGGAACGTTCATTCTGCTGGCCGCCGGTCGAGTCGATCCTCGCCAACGCATTGAGGCCGGCCGTATCACCTGGTCGGGTGATACCGAGTGGGGCGAGAAGGCGGCAACGAAGCTCCGCTACACCATGTAGGCCGACCGGCTACTGGCGAGAGATTTCGGCGCGCATCTCGGCTTCTCTGGTTACCTGGTCACGGCGTGAGACGAGCTGGATCTCCAGTCGTCTGAGTGTGCCGTCGAAGGGGAACGGCCCCTCGTATTCGAGGCTCACCGGAGAGCCTGAGTCGTAACCGATGCTGGCCCCAACAGAGGAGATCGTGCCCATGATCCACGGGATGGTGCCCTCGCCGACGACCGCCCCGTCGACTGTCAGGGTCACCGAAGCACTGCGGTCGGCCTGACGGCGCACCTGTACCCCGACTGTGGCTGTGCCCACGGGTATCGGGCCGTCGGAACGCACGATGGTGTGGTCGTCGAACGCGTTGTAGTCGAACACGAGATGATCGTTTCTCACAAAGAACGACACTCCCGAGTTCTGGGTGCCGGTGGCGTAGAGCACACCCTCGTGGCCGGGGTCACATTCGATGTGGGCCGTCATGTCGAAGCTGCGCCCGCCGATCGGTGCACCAGCCTGCATTGGCATCGGTGACATCGGGGGTCTGTAGACATAGAGGCGGCTCTCCGGGTGGGGCGAGTTGGGCCGGAACCTGGCACCGAACAGCTCGATGAGGCGGTCGTCGAGTGGCAGCACGCCGTGACGGTCGGCTTCGTGCCACCACAACTCGATCAGCTCCCGAAGCTTGTCCGGCAATTTACCGGCGAGGTCGTTGCACTCCGAGGGATCGACGGCGACGTGGTAGAGCTCCCACACGTCGGCCTCGAAGTCGGTGCCGGCCTCGTGACGGGTCACCGCCTTCCAGCCGTCGTGCCAGATCCCGCGGTGGCCGACCATTTCGAAGTACTGGACCTTCTTGCGGGTGGGTTGGTCCGCGTCGTCGAAGGAGTAGGCGAACGACGTTCCGGTCAGCGGAATCTGTTCGAGCCCACGAAACACCGTGGGGGGATCCACGTCGAGTGTTTCGTAGATGGTGGCCGCCACGTCGTCGACATGGTGGAACTGGGTGCGGATGCCACCGGCGTCGGCAATTCCCGCCGGCCAGTGGACGATGAGTGGTACGTGGACACCACCCTCGTGGGTGTTCTGCTTGTACCACTTGAACGGGGTGTTGCCGGCCTGCGCCCAGCCCCACGGGTAGTTCGAGTGGCTGTGGGGTCCGCCGATCTCGTCGAGGTGAGCCACTGCCTGGTCGGGAGTCTCGAGGATGCCGTTGAAGAACTTCATCTCGTGGAGAACCCCGAAAGGACCGCCCTCCTGGCTGGCCCCGTTGTCACCGAGCACGATGATGATCGTGTTGTCGATTCGGCCCATGTCGCGCAGCGAATCGACTAGTCGGCCCATCTGGGTGTCGGTGTGGTCGAGGAACGCGGCGAACGCCTCCTGCAGCCGGGCGGCGAGACGCTTCTGGTTGTGGGGCAGGTCGTCCCAGGCCTCAACGCCGGGGTTACGGGGAGCGAGTGCGGTGTCGGGAGCCATGAGACCCATGTCATGTTGGCCTGCGAACCAGCGTTCGCGGATCACATCCCAGCCCTCGTCGAACGCACCCCGGTACTTGGCGAGGTAGTCGGCGGGTGCCTGGTGGGGGGCGTGGGTGGCGCCGAACGCGCAGTAGAGAAAGAACGGCCGGTCCGGTCTGACCCCCTTGGAGTCGTGGATGAACTCGATGGCCTTGTCGACCAGGTCCTCGCTGAGGTGGTAGCCGTCGTCGGGGCCGGCCGGCGGGTCGATCGTGTGATTGTCGTAGGTGAGTGACGGGCTGAACTGGTCGGTCTCGCCGTCGAGAAAGCCGTAGTAACGGTCGAAGCCGCGTTGGAGCGGCCATTGGTCCATGGGCCCGGCGGCCGAGCACTGTTCCATCGGGGCGAGATGCCATTTCCCGACCGCCAGGGTGGCATAGCCCTCGGCGTGGAGGACCTCGGCGATGGTGGCGGCGTGATTGGAGATGTGGCCGGTCATGTGGGGGAAGCCGGTGTTGAAGTTCGACAGGGCCCGCATACCCACGCAGTGATGGTTGCGCCCGGTGAGCAACGCCGCCCGGGTGGGCGAACACAGCGGGGTGACATGGAAGTTGGTGTAGCGCAGACCACCGGCGGCGAGGGCGTCGATGTTGGGCGTGTCGATCGTGGAGCCGTAGCAGCCGAGTTGGGAGAATCCCAGGTCGTCGAGCACCACCACCACCACGTTGGGCTGGTCGGCCCCGGGATGTGGTGGCTCCTCGAACCACGGCTCGGAATCGGCGAGCGTACGCCCGATCCTGCCTTCGAATCGCTCGTGGATGTTCACGTTTCCTCCTGATGCCGACTGGCCGTTTGCGCTGCGGCCGGGCATGCTGAATCTACGCACCCCCGACACAGAGGTGAAACCGATGAAGCTCTCGATGGCGCTCAACTACCTGGGTGATCCGCGCGCCGCCGCGATGGAGGCACGGGATCTCGAACGAGCCGGCGTCGATGTCGGCTGGGTGGCAGAGCTCTACAGCTTCGATGCCGTGTCGATCCTCGGCTATCTCGCCGCCAAGACCGACACCATGGAACTCGGGTCCGGAATCTTCCCGATCTACTCCCGCACACCGACCCTCACCGCCATGACCGCGGCCGGTCTCGATGCCGTGTCGGGCGGGCGTTTCATCCTGGGCCTCGGTGCGTCGGGACCACAGGTGATCGAGGGCTGGCACGGTGTCCCCTACGATCGGCCACTGGGTCGCCAGCGCGAGATAATCGACATCTGTCGCAAGGTGTGGCGTCGTGAGCGGGTGGTGCACCACGGCCCGAGCTACGACCTTCCGCTCCCTGAGGATCAGGGCACCGGCCTCGGCAAGCCGCTGAAGCTGGTCAACCATCCGGTGCGTGAATCGATCCCGATCTACATCGCGTCGCTTGGCCCCAAGAACGTCGAGATGACTGCCGAACTCGCCGACGGATGGCTGCCGGTCTTCTATCACCCCGAGAAGGCCGCCGGCGTGTGGGGCGACGCCATCGCCGCCGGTAATGCCAAGCGTGACAGCTCGCTTCCGTCCCTCGAGATCGTGGCCGGCGGCACCATCGCCATCACCGATGATGAAGAGGAAGCCCGTCGGATTCGTGACGGCGGTCGTTTCATGACCGCTCTCTATGTGGGTGGCATGGGCGCCAGGGGCAAGAACTTCTACAACAACATCTTCCGCAAGTACGGCTACGAGGATGAGGCCAAGACCATCCAGGATCTGTACCTCGCGGGCAGAAAGGACGAAGCCATGGCTGCGGTGCCGCAGGAGTTCCTCGATGCCACCGCCATGGTGGGTGACGAGGGTCGGGTGCGTGAGCGGGTTGAGGCCTACGTCGCGTCGGGCGTCACCGTCCTGTCGGTACAGCCGGTGGGGGAGGATCGGCTCGCCGTGATCGAGAAGGTGAAGGGCTGGATCAGCTGAGGGCCCGGCCGGCGGAGTCGGAGTGGTCGGGCCGGGGTTCAGCCCCGGCGCTTCTCGGCTATGTGGATGCCGAGATTGTCGAGGGCCGTTCCGAGCTTCTTCCTCATGACTGCCTTGGCCCCGACCTTCATCAGCACGCCGAGCACCGGACTGGGATCGAATCCCATCGTGTAGGTGATTCGGGTGCGGTCATCGGCGATGGCTTGGATCTGCACCAGTTCGTTGAGGGTGCGCAACCCCCCTATCGAGGCCTCGTAGACCGTGAAGCCCCATGCCTTGCCGGGTTCCCAGACGTTGAACTCCTCATCGACACTGAAGCGCTTGTTGATGTGGACCCGGCGCCGAGAGCCGACGCCTTCGCGTTGGTCGCCCAGGCGTTCGACCCTCTCGATCGCTTCGAACCATTCGGGCCACGATTCGTGATCGCACAATGCCTCGAACACCTCGTCGGGTGTGGTCGCGAATTCGCGGGCCGCGCTCACCTTCACCGGGGCGTTGTCCATCCAATCGGGTGGCCGGGTCCTCAACTTCTTGGCCATCGGAGACGGTGTTCAGCCGGTGAAGTTGGCGGCGACGAACTCCCAGTTGATGAGGTTCTCGATGAACGTGTCGACGTAGGCCGGGCGAGCGTTCTGGTAGTCGAGGTAGTAGGCGTGTTCCCATACGTCGATGGTGAGCAGCGGGGTCTGGCCGTGCTTGATGGGAGTGTCGGCGTCGTCGGTCTTGACGATGGTGAGACCGCTGCCCTCCTTCACCAGCCAAGTCCAGCCCGAGCCGAAGTTCCCGACGGCGCCGGCCTTGAACTGGCTCCTGAACTCGTCGGCCGAACCGAAACTCGAATCGATTGCTGCCGCGAGATCGCCGCTGGGGTCGCCGCCGCCCCCGGGAGTCATGCACTTCCAGTAGAAGCTGTGATTCCAGACCTGGGCGGCGTTGTTGAACAGGCCACCGGGTCCGGCCGCGGCGATGATGTCCTCAAGGGAGGAGCCGGCCTGGTCGGTGCCCTCGATGAGACCGTTGAGGTTCTTGACGTAGGCGGCGTGATGTTTGCCGTAGTGGAAGCTGATGGTGCGTTCGCTGATGTGAGGAGCGAGAGCGTCATCGGCATAGGGGAGTGCGGGAAGTTCGATGGCCATTGTTTCTCCTGAGGGGGCTCTGCGGCACCGCACAAACTAACGGGTGTGACGCACCAGCGCACTGCGCCTGCCGGCAGCGACATCAGCAAATGATGGGACCTCGATCCTCCGAGGGCCGATCGCTTCGTCACCAAGCCACCCACACCACCAAAGCTGCCTCAGGTCGCCTGGATCAACGAGCGACACAAGAAGGACGACATCACGACACAGTGAATCACGAAGAAATCCGCCTCAAGAAGTTTGACGGGCGTCGGCGGCTGGAAGTACACCTTGGGCGTTCGCGTGGCGGGAGGCTGTGGCGTCCATGATCTTGGGTCCGAAGGTCTGGTGGGTTGCGACCAGCATCGGTTTGGTGGTGCTCGCGCTTGTCGCTGTTGGTGGGCGCGAAACCAACCCGGGTCCCAGCAGGGAGGCGGCAGCACCACCAGCGTCGACAGTGCCGCCGAACCTGACGGCAGCGCCACCAGCGTCGGCAGTGGCGCCGAGCCCGACGACCGGTGGTACCGGCAATGCGGCCGGCCTCGCCATCGGCGACCAGCAACTGTTGAGCCCGAGTCTAGCCGAACAGTTTCCCGACATCTTCGGTCCGGATGGGTGTACGACGAGTCGGGCGACCCCGGCCTTGTCGGAGATCGACGGAGCC
>QIIW01000108.1 GCA_003231645.1 Acidimicrobiia bacterium
GTCGAGCTGCTCAATCCACCAAGATGCCGGAACCATCGTCTTTCCGGGCAGGGCGGCAAGGGCGGCATCCACGAGGTCGACCACATCGGTGCGGCCACCGGCTTCGAGACGCAGATCGAGCAGGGCATCCAGCACGCGTGAACGAGTGCACACATCACCGTCGACGGCGTCGCGCTTCTCACGAATGGTGGCTTCGAGGTCTCGCATGTCAGTCACAACGCCTCCGGGCGGAAGGGTGTTCCAGGGGAACCAGTGCCTACGGTCGTATCAGATTCGGTCGGATCGGGGTCCGGTATGGGGCCCGTACCCGTAATTCGATCACGGTATCCCTTCCGATGAGGAATCGGGCCGATCCGGGCGGGCGTCAGCCCCGACTATCGACCCACTGCGGGGCGGCCCTCGGAGGCGTGAATCGACGACTGCATCCGGGCAACCATGCCCCGTTCGTCGAACATCGTCGCCGACGACTGACCGATGCCATCGGTCTCGACCCTGGTGACACCGTCGAGACCTATCCATTCGGATTCCGGCAGACGCAGAACATGCAGGGAGATGTCGGCGTTGATGGTCCGGAAGCGCTCGAACGGAAGGAAACCGGCGATGCCGCTGCCCATGTCGGCCGCCACGGCAAGGCGCTGGAACGGGGTCGGGTCCTCGCCGGCGGCGACCCGGCAGCGCAACTTGAGCCAAGCCGACGCGGGTGCGCCGCCCGCCATCTCGCCACGGGTCCGCACGTAGTCCATCGCTCGCCAGAAACCCGGAAACGAGAACCCGTCGCCGAACGACTGGGGAAGCTCCTCGGTGGGTGGCATCGGGGGCTCAGGAGGGACCTTCGCATCGTCGGGAAAAACAAGCTCGGTGCCGTCGCGGATCAGAAGGGAACTGGCCCTCGCCAGTACTCGATCATCGGTGAGCAGGCGGGCATCGACGACCGCGATCTGCTTGCCCATCTTCACCACCTCGACTTCCTGGCGCATCGGGGTGAGCGGAACCCGGCTGAGCAGGTCGACGGTGAATCTCGCCGGACGCATGGCCACGAGGGTGTCGACGGACTCGACGGCGCGTGCGAGAACCGCGGCGACCGCACTTCCGTGCTGCGCGCCCACATCCCATGGGCCGCCGCACAGCCCGGTCGGCAGGATCATGTCGCCGTCGACCTCCACCAGGTAGTCATGGGGGGCGGCCTCGGCCATGGTCGACTCCGGGGCGGTGATCCGGCCCGGACGAGCGGGAATCACATCGGACGGGATGGTGTTTTCTGACTTGAGCACGCCGATCTCCTTCGGCGCAGAACCGTACCGGAGTAGATTCCGTTCATGACCACTGCATTCGTTCTCTCGGGGGGAAACAATCTCGGTGCGGTTCAGGTCGGAATGCTTCGTGCGTTGGCCGAGCACGGCGAGCATCCCGATCTGATCATCGGGGCATCGGTCGGGGCGGTCAACGGTGGCTGGCTGGCCGCCGGTTGTGATGTCGCCGCCATCGACCGGCTCGCCGCCACCTGGGAGTCGATGTCGCGCAGTGACATCTTCCCGCTTTCGCCGGTCGGCGGGTTTCTCGGCTTCATCGGACAGCGCGACCATCTCGTCTCCAATGGCAACCTCCGCCGCCTGCTCAAGCGCCAGCTCCAGTTCGAGAACCTCGAGGACGCCCCGATTCCGTTGACCGTGATTTCCACCGATCTGCTCACCGGCCGCGAAAACGCCATCACCACGGGCAACGCCACCCGGGCAATCCTGGCCAGCGCCGCCATTCCCGGTGTGTTCCCCGCCATCGACATCGACGGTCGACCCCAGATCGACGGCGGGGTCGTCAACGACACCCCGGTCAGTCACGCCATCAAGGCCGGCGCCGACGTGATCTGGGCCCTGCCCACCGGCTTCTCCTGTTCTGCGAGCAAGGCACCGAAGAGCGCATTGGCGATGATCCTCCACGCCATCGGCATGATGGCCTCGCAGCGGCTGGTGATCGAGATCGAGCGGTACCGCGGCACCAGCGACCTGCGGATCGTGCCGCCGCCGTGTCCGCTCGACATATCCCCGATCGACTTCTCCCAGGCACCACGACTCATCGAGGCCGGCTACTCGACCGCGATGGCCTGGCTTGAGATGGGCCGCCCCCCCGTGCGACCCGAAATCACCCTTCAGAGCGAACCGGTCAACTGACCGAACTCCACGTCGAGCGGGTCGAGGGCCGGCTGGTCGTCGGAGTGGTCGTTGTCGGTCACGGTCGCGGCCCTGCTCAGAAATCCTCGCGTGGCGTCCCCGCCAGCGCCACCGCTATCTCGGCCGCCACCGCGGCGTTGCTCTCGGCCAACGCCAGGTTGGCCGGCACACTCAAGCCGTCGGTGGCGGCGGCGATCGCGCCGAGCACCACCGGCGTGACCGCCGGCCCCGACAGCCGGAGCTGCTCCACCTCGTCGAGGCCCGCTTCGAGCGCCCGGTCGATCATCGCGGGGTCGAGTTCGTCGTCCTCCGGTATGGGGTTGGCGACCAGCAGGCCACCGCGATGGCCGAGCGCCACCGCCCCGCGCAGCATCCGAGCGACCGTAGGCGCGTCGTCCACACAGCAGGTGACCGGCAGGCCACTGTCACGCACGTAGAAGGCGGGAAAACGATCGGTGCGCCAACCGACCACCGGCACACCCAGGCTCTCCAGCATCTCGAGGGTGCGGGCCAGGTCGAGGAACGATTTCGCTCCCGCCGACACTGTGATCACCGGGTGACGAGCCAACGCCACGAGATCGTGGCTGATGTCCCCACTCGACTCGGATCCCCGGTGGACTCCGCCTATACCGCCCGTGGTGAACACCTCGATCCCGGCACGCGCCGCGAGGGTCAGAGAAGCCGACACCGTCGTGACTCCCACATCGAGCCTGGTGCCCAGGGCGATCGGTAGGTCACGGGCGGCGATCTTCGCCGTGGCCGACAGAACCCTGTCGATCGAATCGTCCTCGACCCCGACCACACCCCGCCCGTCGATCACCGCGGTGAGCGCCGGCACGGAACCGTTGCGGCGTATCGCGGCGACACAACGATGCAGACACTCGTGGTTGGCCGGGGCGGGAAGACCCAAGCTGCTGAAGATGGTCGATTCGAGTGCCACCACCGGGCGACCGTCGGACAGCGCGTCGACGACCTCGTCGGCCATGTGGAGACTTCGTGATGTCATGCCCGGAGGCTACGACTCAGCGACCGACCGACGGAAGGATCGCCGGAAATACCGCGATGACGGATGGCCCCGGCCGCCCGGAAGGGTGTATCAATTCGCCCGTGATCGATGCATTCAAGTCCACTTGGGAAGAACTCACCGCGCCGGGCGCGCCATTCGCATGGTCCATGCAGGAAGTTCGCGGCATGCAGATGCGCGTCTTCGACACCGCCCCGCCTCACATGAGAGTCCTGTGGGAGATGTCGGCCGGCTACGGCGACAAGCCCTATGTCGTCTTCGAGGACGAGACCTACACCTACAACGAGATGCATGCCCGGGTTCGGTCTCTCGCCCATTACCTCCGCGACGAGCTGGGTGTGGCGGAGGGCGACAGGGTGGCCGTTGCCATGCGCAACTATCCCGAGTGGATCACCAGTTACTGGGCGATCACCTCGCTCGGTGCCGCCATCGTCGGCATGAATGCCTGGTGGACCGGCCCCGAGATGCGATTCGGTCTCGAAGACTCCCGGCCCAAGGCCCTGATCGCCGATGACGAACGACTCGAGAGGGTCATTCCCGAACTCGACGCCATCCGCGAAAAGGGTTCACTGCGGGTCGTGTCCGTTCGATCCGACCGAGAACTGCCCGGTGACGCCGTGCTGTGGGCCGACATCGTGAAGCCCGACGAGGCGGCCGCCGAACTGCCCGAGGCCAGGATCGAACCAGACGACGACGTCTGCATCTTCTACACGTCGGGCACCACCGGCTTCCCCAAGGGCGCACAGCTCACCCACCGCGGCTCGGTCCACAACATTCTGCACGTCGCGTTCGCCAACAGTCTGGCCACCGCGGCCGCCGCCAAGATCGATGCCGCCAACGGGGTGGTGACCGAGCAGGCCGTCGACACTCCGCCTGCGGTCATGGTGCCCACGCCACTGTTCCACGTCACCGCCTGCAACTGCGTGCTCCACCCGGTGACCGCATCCGGCGCCAAGATCGTCCTGATGCGCAAGTGGAACCCACAGCGGGCCCTGCAGTTGATCGAGCGCGAGCACGTGACGGGTTTCACCGGCGTGCCCACCATGGCCCGCGAGATACTCACGCATCCCGATTGGGAGACCACCGACACCTCGACCCTTGCTACCCTGGGAGGTGGCGGTGCCGCCCTCCAGCCCGACCTGGTCGAGAAAATCGATCAGGCCAAGGGCGCCGTGAAACCGAGCACTGGATACGGCCTGACCGAGACCCACGGCATCACCACCGCGGTCGGCAGTGTCTTCTTCTCGGCCAAACCGACTTCGGCCGGACCGATCCTGCCCACCTTCGAGTCCAAGCTGATCGACGATGAGGGCAACGAGCTTCCCCCGGGGTCGATCGGCCGGCTCTGTGTGAAAGGTCCGGCCGTGATCAAGGGCTATCTCAACCGGCCCGACGCCACAGCCGAGGCGATCAAGGACGGCTGGTTCGACACCGGCGACATCGTGCACATCGACGAGGACGGATTCGTCCACATCGTCGACCGGGCCAAGGACATGGTGCTCCGAGGGGGCGAGAACATCTTCTGCTCCGAGGTCGAGGCCGCGATCTACCAGCACCCCGATGTCGCCGAGGCCGCGGTGTTCGGGGTCCCCGACGAACGCCTCGGCGAGGAGGTCGCGGTGGCCATCGTGCGGGTCGATGGCAGCAACCTCGACGAAACCGAGCTGGCCACCCACCTCGAGCCGCTCCTGGCGAGATTCAAGCATCCCAAGAAGGTGTGGTTCCTCGAGGAGGCACTGCCCCGCAACGCCAACGGCAAGTTCGTCAAGCGAGAGCTGCGCGAACGCCTCGCGCCTTCGGAGTGACCACCAGCGTGACGAAAACCACCTGAACGACGCGGCGTCTGCCCACTGGCGTCCCGGACCGGCAGTGGCTCGTGCGTGCCCCTGTCGGCGCGCGCCATGTCAGAACCTTCGATCATCCGCCGGGGCTTCCGGCTAGTTGCCGGCTACGTCCGGGCCCACCCGGGCAGCTTTGCGTTGGCGGTGAGCGGTTCGGTCGTCTACGCCGCCGGCACCGTGCTGTCCACTTTGGCGCTCGGATACGCCACCAACAAAGCGATCATTCCGGCGTTCGAGGGGGGCAGTCCCAGCCCGTGGTGGGCGGTCGCCGGGCTGATCGCGGTGGCGGTCCTTCGCACCGGCGGGGTCGTCGTCCGCCGCTACTACGCAGGTCTCACCGCCGCCGCCGCACGGGCTGATCTGCAGCGGGGCATGGCCCGGCGGATCCTCATGATGCCGCTCGACCGGGTGAAATCGCGACCCCACGGCCAGCTGCTCAGCCACGTCGATGCCGACTCCGAGTCCGCCATCGACGCGATCCATCCTCTTCCGTTCTCGATCGGTGTGATCAGCATGCTGATCTTCGGCACGATCAGTCTTGCCCTGCTCGATGTGCCCCTCTTGTTGGTGACTCTCGCGCTCCTGCCGTTGATCGGGTTCATGAGTTGGCTCAACGCCACGGTCATCCAGAATCCGGCCACCATCGAACGCCGGGCCAACAACACCGTCACCGCGTCGGCGGCCGAGATCATCGAGGGGGTGCAGGTGATCAAGACACTCGGCCGCGAAGAGGCCGAGACCGCTCTGTTCGCGGAGAAGGTCGATGAGCTTCGAGCCGCCCGGGTGAGTCTGGGTACCAGAAAAACCGCGTTCGCGGCGTCGTTCTCGGCCGTACCGCAGCTCACGACCATCCTGATTCTCGCCGTCGGCGCCGTCCGCGTCGGCGACGGTCGACTTGATGTCGGCGGGCTCGTTCAGGCCGTCTCCCTCTTCGCCGTCCTGGCGTTCCCGCTACAGGTGATCGGCTTTTTTCTTTTCGATCTGCCTCCGTCGGTCGTGGGGCACGATCGGGTCAACCTCGTGCTGTCGGAGCCCGACGACCCGCTGCTGCTCACCTCGGGCGGCCGCCATCTGCCCGTCGGGCCGCTGGGCGCACGGTTGCACACCGTCACGGTCGGCGACACCAGCCGGGCGAGACTGAGACGCGCCGAACTGGAGATACATCCGGGCGAGATGCTCGCCGTGGTGGGGCCCACTGCCGGTGGAAAGTCGACGGTGCTGGAAGTCCTCTCCCGCCTGAGGCCATGCGACGAAGGAAGCGTGTCGATCGCCGGAACCCCGCTCACCGAGATCGATGACCGCTCACTTCGCTCGCGGCTCACCCTCGCCACCCAGGACGCATCGCTGTTCCACGGAACGGTGCTCGACAACGTCAGATTCTCGCGTTCGATGAGCGAAGACGAGGTTCTCGAGGCGCTCCGGGTCGCCGGCACCGACGACCTCGAGCACGCGCTCGTCGACGGCTACCGCACGGTCATCGGGGAGCGCGGCGTCACCCTTTCGGGCGGTCAACGCCAGCGAGTGGCCCTCGCCCGTGCCCTGGCGGGGCATCCGGGCATGGTGCTGCTCGATGACGCCACATCAGCCGTCGACCCGTTGCTCGAGGAGCAGATTGTGGGACGGCTCTCCGAACTCTCGATGACCGTGGTGATGGTTACCCATCGGGTCGCGGCGATGACCGCCGCCGACCGGGTCGCCCTCGTCGCCGAGGGGCGCGTGGTCGATGTCGCCGGCCACGACTCGCTGCTGCGGAACCCGATCTACAGAGGCCTCGTCGAGGCGTATCTGGCCTCTGAGGTGCTGTCATGACCGCCGACGGGCCGACCGCACTCGGTATCATCCACCGCGGTTTCGAGATCAGCCCGGGATTCAAACGGGCGACGATTCTCTTCGCCATCGTCGGGGTGTTCGAAGCCGCCGGCCGCGTGGCCGTACCGGTCCTCTTTCAGCTCATCATCGACCGGGGTCTCCTGGCCCCGGGAGGAATCGAGACCCGGACTCTCACCCGCCTGCTGGCCACCGCCGTGGCGGTGATTCTCGTGGTCACCATCGCCGCGCTCGCCGCCGAACTCGCTGTGTTGCGGGTGGCCGAGAAGGCATTGTCGCGTCTCAGGGTCAAGACCCTCAGGCGGGCTATCGACCTGTCGCCGGCTCAACATGCCGACGAGCGGCGCGGCGACCTCGTCTCGCGTGTGACCGGCGATGTCGACACCGTGGCGAGGTTCCTCGACTGGGGTGCCTATTCGTGGATCGTCGACTCGTCGGTGGCCGTCGGCGCGGTCGCGGTGATGTACGTCTACTCCTGGCAACTGGCGGTGGTGGTCACGCTGAGCTTCGCGGCGATGCTGCCGATCCTGAGGTTGATCCAGGGGCGGCAACGACGCGGCTACTCGGTGGTCCGCGACCGCACGGCCAGGTTGCTCGGTGAGGTGTCGGAGACCATCGGTGGTGCCGCGGTGATACGTGGGCTCGGCCACAGCGAGGCCTCACTACAGGCCCTCGATGGCACCATTGATGAGCAGTACCGCGCCCAGGTCGACGTCAACCGTTACTCGGCCGTTCTGTTCACCGTGTCCGACATCTTTGGCACGCTCGCCCTTTCGGCGGTGATAGTCGTCGTGTCGTTCTGGGGGCCGGGCTGGGGGCTCGACCCCGGCAAGGTCATCGCCTTCCTGTTCCTCGTGCAGTTGGTCATCGGTCCGGTCTCCGAACTTACCGAAGTGATCGACCAGACCTCGCTCGCTCTCGCCGGATGGCGCAGATCGTTGGAGCTTCTCGACCGCCCCGACTCGCTCCCCGAACCCGACCCCGACCTGATCGAGGTCATGCCCGACGGCGCGCTCACCATCGATGTCGACCGGTTGACGTTCGCCTACACCGACCACCTCGTGCTCGACCGGGTCGACCTGCACATCCCGGCCGGCACCTCTGTCGCGGTCGTGGGGGCCACCGGATCGGGCAAGACCACATTTGTCCGGCTCCTGTGCCGACTGGCCGACCCCGACGAAGGGACGGTCAGGCTCGGTGGCGCCGACCTTCGTCGGGTGCCGTCACCGGAGCGCCGCGAGCGGGTGCGCATGGTTCCCCAGGACGGCTTCCTCTTCGCCACCACCGTCCACGACAACATTCTGCGAGGACGTGACGGTGCCACCGACTCCGACGTCGACGCCGCCATCGACCGCCTCGGACTGCGTGACTGGATCGACCATCTCCCGGATGGCCTCACCACAGTCCTCGGGCCCGGCGGCGAGGGCCTGTCCGTCGGTGAGAGACAACTGGTGGCGCTCATCCGGGCCCAACTCGCCGACCCCGGGCTTCTGGTTCTCGACGAGGCGACCTCGTCACTTGACCCGGTCACCGAGAAAGCCATGTCCGATGCCCTCGATCGCATCAGCCGGGAGCGCACGACCATCAGCGTCGCCCACCGACTCTCCACAGCCGAGCGAGCCGACATGATCGTCGTGTTCGATCACGGGCGGATCGTGGAATCGGGCTCGCATCCCGACCTCGTCGCCCTCGGCGGCCGTTACGCCGGACTGCACCGGGCCTGGCAGCGCGGTACGGGTTCGACCGAGGACCGGACGCTCTGAGCGACTAGCGGTCGACCATGAACGGGAAGTCACGACGGGTGGCTGTCACGAAATCCGGGTCGATGTCGGCGATGATCGTCTCCTCCACCCCCGGTTCGGCCGTGATCTCGTCACCCATCGGGTCGATGATGCGGGTGTCGCCCGAGTAAACCAAGCGGCCGGCCCGTCCCACCCGGTTGACGCCGATCACATAAGCCTGATTCTCGATCGCCCTCGCTCGAAGCAGCGCTATCCAGTGCCGGCTACGGCTCTCGGGCCAATTGGCGGGAACGATGTAGCAGTCGGTCTCGGCGGCGGCGTCCCAGAACAGGTCGGCGAAGCGAAGGTCGTAGCAGATGAGTGGGGTTACGTTGACCCCGTCGATCTCGACCGTGGTCACGCCCGAACCCGCCGAGTAGTGCTCGTGCTCACCCGACATCGAGAACGGGTGGATCTTGTCGTAGGTGTGAGTGGTGCCATCGGGACCGGCCAGCACGAACCGGTTGACCGGCAACCCGCCGTCGGGCATCACCACCGGCACCGAGCCGGCCACCCACAGGTCGTGTTCGGCGGCCTGCTCGAGCATGAACGTGGTGGTGGGGCCGTCGGACTGCTCGGCGATACGGTCCGACTTCATCGAGAACCCGGTCGACCACATCTCGCTGACCACCGTCAGCCGCGCTCCTCGATGGGCGGCATCGGCAATGCGAGGAGCCATTCGCCCGAAGTTGGCCGGCGGGTCCTCCCAGACGATGTCGTGCTGTATCGCCGCCGCTTTGATCATCATCGATTCCCTTCGGAAACACCGGCCAGCCGTCGCCCGGCCTCGTCGAGCACATCGTCGCGTTTGCAGAAGGCGAAACGCACGAGATGGCGGCCGGCGTCGGTGTCGTCGTAGAAGACCTGGGTGGGAACGGCCACGACTCCGCAGCGCTCCGGCAGCGACAGGCAGAAGTCGACACCGTCGACGGCACCGACCGGCCTGATGTCGACGGTCACGAAATAGGTGCCCTGTGGAACCATCACATCGAAACCTGCCGCGGCCAACCAACGGCAGAGACGGTCCCTCTTGGCTTTCATCGCTGCCGTGTAGCCCTCGAAGAATTCATCGCCAAGGTCGAGCCCGACCGCCACGCCGTATTGGAACGGCCCACCGTTCACATAGGTGAGGAACTGTTTGGACGTCCGGACCGCGGCGATCAGCTCGGCCGGGCCACACGCCCAACCGATTTTCCACCCGGTGAACGAGAAGATCTTGCCGGCCGACGAGATGGTGACGGTGCGTTCGACCATTCCGGCGAGCGTGGCGATCGGGACGTGCTCGACGTCGTAGACGAGATGCTCGTAGACCTCGTCGGCGACCACCAGCACGTCGTGCTCGACGCACAGCTCGGCGATCTGCGACAGCTCGGTCCGGCTGAACACCTTGCCCGTGGGGTTGTGGGGACTGTTGAGCAACAACATCCGGGTGGCCGGTGTGAACGCCGCGGCCAGTTCGGCCGGGTCGAACGAGTAGCCGGGCGCCCTCAAGGTGACCACCCGGCGGGTGGCACCGGCCATCGCTATGACCGCGGCGTAGGAGTCGTAGTAGGGCTCGAAGGTGATGACCTCGTCGCCCACCCGGCACAGCGCCAGCAGCGAGGCCGCGATCGCCTCGGTGGCACCGGCGGTGACCAGCACCTCGGAATCGGGATCGAACGCCTGCCCCCGGAACCTGGCGCGGTGCCGCGCGATGGCCTCCCGCAGCGGCTGGATCCCCGGCCCGGGTGGGTACTGATTGTGACCGGAACGAATCGCGGCGATCGCCGCCTCCGACACCTCGGCCGGTCCGTCGGTGTCGGGGAATCCCTGGCCCAGGTTGACCGCTCCCGTCCGGGCCGCCAAGGCGCTCATCTCGGCGAAGATCGTGGTGCCGAACTCGGCCAGATTGGGGTTGAGAAACCGGTTGGGAGACCCCTCGGATGCCATGGCCGCCGATCCTACGACTCGTCGATCAACGACACCCGTTCACACTTCCCTCACGAATCCCTCACCTGATCTCCACGCTCGTCTCGGAATCCTCTTACCTTCGACCACAATCGTGTTCCCCAGAGAGACGAACAACTCCCCCCCCAGACCCTCTCGAGGAGAAACTCGGATGAAGAAACCACTGGCAGCCACACTGATTGCGGCCACCACCCTCGGCAGTGTCGCGGCCGGCGCCACCGTGTTCGGCCCCGGCCTCGCCGGCGCCCAGGACTCGAACTCCCCGGCCCCGTCCACCGCGCCCGGCCCCGACGCCCAGCGCCGCGACCCGGCCGCCCACATCACCGAGGCGCTTCAGCCGCTGGTCGACAACGGCACCCTCACCGACTCGCAGGTCCAAGCGGTTGTCGACGCCCTCCGGGCCGCCCGCCCCGACAAGGGCCGATTCGCGGACCGTGGCCCCCGTCGGCCAAACCTCGACAATCTGGCTGAGGTGCTCGGCACCGACGCCCAGACCCTCGGCCAGGAGCTCCGCAGCGGCCAGTCGCTGGCCGATATCGCCTCCGCCAATGGTGTCGACACCCAGGACGTGGTCGACGCCATCGTCGCCAACATGGAGACCCGCATCCAGGAAGGCGTCGACAACGGTCGACTCGACCAGGCCAAGGCCGACGAGATGCTCGCCAACGCCGAAGCCCGCGCCACCGACATCGTCGAGGGCAACGTCAGGCCCGGCGGCCCTCGGGGCCATCGGGGCCCGGGCAACGGTGGACCCGGCTTCGGCGGACCCGGCGGTCCGGCCGGAAATTCCGGCGGCGCCTGATCAGCCGAGCTGAATCGACCCGGAGGTCGCGGGTTCGGATCCTGCCGCCACCATCAATGAAGAGGCCCGGAGACCCAGCGTTTCCGGGCCTCTGCCGTTCTCCGGACGTATGGAACCCGCGTGCGTAGGTGGACCAACGGGCGCCACGCCGAGCTCCCGTTCGATGCCCACGACGAGATCCGGTTCGATCCCGTCGACCCGTCTCCTCACATCGATGGACTGATCGAAGCGGTCGTGCAAGCCCACACGGGAATCTTCCGGGGCTGAGCGAGCCATCGCTGCCCCCGCCCCGGTGGGATCGGAGCCGACCACCCTGAGTACCCAACCCCCCTATGGTTTATTTCCGCGTCCAGGGGCTTAGAATTGCTATGCTCGTGGGGCACGACGCAAACAGCGTGGTGTGAACAGCCCATCGATGCGAAGGAGACGTTGTGACCGCAAAAGACCCGGTTTGTGCAATGGTCATCGAGGAGAGTGATGCCGTCGGCACCAGTGAGTACGACGGCAAGACCTACTACTTCTGTTCGATGGACTGCAAGAGTGAGTTCGACGAGAACCCGGGAGACTACGCCGACTGACGCGAAGGGCATCGACAGTGGTAGGGATCGGCGCGGCACTGATCGTGTTCGTGGCCTTGTTGTTGACGGTCGGCGCGGCGCAGTGGGTATGGGCCGCTACCGGCGAGAATGATTCGACCGTCCCCGAGCGGGTTCCGTTCGCGGGCGGCGCGGAGCCGGAGTTCCATGCCTGGAACAGATTTCACATCCGTTACTACGCCATGGCCCTTCTGTTCCTTGCCTTCGACATGGAGATGGTGTTCATGTATCCGTGGGCCGTCGTCTTCGTCCGTCAAGGCCTCCTCGCACTGATCGAGATGCTGATGTTCATTCTCATCCTCGTGGTGGGGATGGTGTACGCCTGGCGCGAGAAAAGCTTCGAGTGGGATTGAAAGCCCGGCTCGTCCATCTGGCGAGGACCGGTGAGGTACCGGTCTTCGCGGTCGTCGGCGGCGGCTACCGATCGGCGATGCATCAGCTGCGGCACGCCGATGGCATCCGTATCGTCACCTCACCGCGACACGCGTCGGTGCTGTTGATCGCCGGAACGTTCACCGAAGCCGCGACAGAGACCGTCAACCGGGTTCACGACCAGATGGCGGGGCCACGGGTGACCGTGGGCTGGGGTCACCGCGAGCCGATGCTGGCCCCGACAAGGGCGAACCCGGCCGGTGACACTTCCGAGATCGCCGCGGTGATCCGACGACAGTTCCACGATGTGGTGACGGGAGCGATCCAACCCGAGCCTCCCCTGCTACCCGACGTTGATCCCGTGGAGTGGCGAGGCGTCGGACCGTACGGACATGGAGGTACCGGGATGACGGGCGGCACGCCGTACGGCAGGCCGCTGGCGCTCCGGGCACCCGACCGCGACGGTCTCGAGTTGGATCAGGTACCGGTCACCATCGGACCATGGTTCGCCGGATTCCCGCCGGGCCTCGCTCTGCGGGTCTCGCTCCAGGGAGATGTGGCCCAAGCAGTCGAGGTGGTCACCACCAGCGTTGTGTCGTCGGGCCCGCCCGGGGTGTTCACCCGGGCGCTCCACGAGCCGACACCGATCCGTGATCTCGAGATGGCTCGCGCCAGGCACCATCTTGAATGGATGGCCGACACCCTCCTGATCGCCGGAGCCGACCGACTGTCGCTCAGAGCCGACCGACTGGCCGAGACGATCCAACCAGGTGACGTCGAGCACGTGACTCGGCTCACGGCGGCGGCACGGAGGTCGTTGCTGCGTCTGATGACACTTCGGGGGGTCGGAGTGCTTTCGGCCGATATCGACATGGTCGGCCTCGGCCCGGTGGCCCGTGCCGCCGGGTTCTCCGACGATCGACGCACACCGGAGCCGGCGTATCGCGACATCGGCTTTCAACCGGTGACACATGATGTCGGTGATGCGTGGGCCCGGTTCGCGCAGCGAGCAGCGGAGGCGGCCCAGGCCGTCGATCTGGCCGCTCGGGCCGGCAGCCATCGCGCCTTCGGGAGCGGCGAGGTCGAGGCTCCGGACGGTCATCATCAAGCGGGCGAAACCGGACCGGCCGACCGCCTGACATCGATGCTCGACGCGGTGCTCCCCGGTATGGAGTGGGGTGACCTGGTCACCACCGTCCAATCACTCGACATCGACATGGAGTCCGTCTTCTTCGGGAGACCACCGACATGACGACCCTCGGTATCGGCATCCAGGTGGCCGCGATGCTGGTCGGCGGCGCATACGTGCTGGCCGTCGCCGACCGCCTCATCGGCGGTTCGGGCTCGAATGTGCGCTCGGCTTTCTCGTACCCCGTCAAGCGACTGTCCTTTCTGATGTTGCAACCGGTCACCACCACCGAGCGACCGGATCTTGCCGCGTGGATACTCGCCCCCTCGCTGCTACTGGGGCTGGCGGCGGTGGGCGCGGTGTCGATCCCCATCGGTGGTCCATCGCCCGGGGGCGACATTCCGGCCGGGCTGGTGCTGTTCGGTGCCGCCATGCTCATCGTGCTGGTTGCCGTGTTCATCTTCGGGTGGGCACCGAATTCGGTGCTCCCCATGATCGGCGGGTATCGCTTCGCCGCCATGGTCCTGTCGATCGGTATCCCCTTCTCGCTGGTTGTGCTCACGACAGCCATCCCGGCCGAGTCGCTGTCCGTGGGAACGATCGTGGAATCGCAGTCGAGCCTGTGGTACCTCCTGGTCCAACCCCTCGGGCTCCCCATCTACCTGATCACGGCCGCGGCAATAGCTTTCTGGGGTCCATTCGACCTCCCGGAGGGCACCGATCTCGCCGGAGGGATCGTCGCCGAGGCGTCGGGCGCGAGGTTGGCGATGTGGCGGTTCGCCCGGGCGGCATTGATGGTGACATTGTCGCTGATGGGTGCGGCGGTGTTTCTCGGCGGTTATCTCGGCCCGGTGCTTCCCGGCTGGCTCTGGACCGTGATCAAGACCGCGGTGCTGTTGATCCTGTTGGCATTGACCGGGCGGACGATGGCGCGGATACGCGTCCAACGTTTCGTGTGGTTCGGGTGGGTCGTGCTGCTCCCTCTCGCATTGGTCGACGTGTTCGTCTCGGGGTGGGTGGCGTTGTGAACCCCGGTCTGCTGTCGTACTTCCTCGTATCGGCCTTCGGCATCGGAGCGGTCGTGTCGGGATGGTTGGTGTTCCGTACCGACTCCATGTTGAGAGCCGCGTACTGGCTCATGGTCTCGTTCGTGGCGGTCGGCGCCATGTTGGTCGTGCTCGATGCCCAGTTCCTCGGATTGATCCTCATCCTGATGATGTCCGGCGAGATGACGATCATGGCGATCTTCATGATCATGTTCATGATGAACCCTGCCGGGTTGAACCCGATGACGATGGTTCACCAGCACCGGACATCGATGGTTGCGGGTGTCGGGTCGTTCCTCGTTCTCGCGTGGGTGGGGGTGGTGGCAGAATTTCCCGATCGCCCCGCTCCTGCCGTCGATCCGACAGCCGCCCTCGGGGAAGAACTGTTGGGACGCTCGATGCTCATCTTCGAGTCCGCAGGTGTCGCCCTTCTCGCGGTCATGATCGGCGCCATCGCCCTGGCCGCCAAGCGGGGGCGTTTCGGAGACGCCGATGCCGGGTCCGTTGAACCGGAGATCGATGTCGATACCGGGAGCCGGACATGATCGATCTTCTCCTCGTCATCGCTGCTGCCGTATTCGGAATAGGGGTGTACGGGGCCCTCAGCCAGCAGTCGTTCGTGATGATCATGATGGGCCTCGAGCTGATGCTCAACAGCGCAGTGCTCGTCGTGGTCACTTTCTGGTGGGGGACGACGGGCGGGAACCCCTCGGGGCAACTGCTGGTGATCGTGATCCTCGCGGTGATGGCGGTCGAGGCGGCCATCGGGTTCGCTCTGGTGACGGCTGTCTACCGGTCCAGGAAGGCCGACATCACCGAAAAGCTGAGGAGGCTGCGCTTCTGATGGTGTGGCTACCCGTGTTCACACCGCTGATCGGCGGCGTCGTCATCCTGGCTCTCAGGCGCCGACAGACCGCGGCCAAGATGGCGTCGGTCGCGGTGATGGCGGCCACGGTGGCGGCGGCAGCGACGGTGTCCGGGGTACAGGCAACAGGTACCTGGACGTGGGGCGGGGGTCTTGACCTGGCCGTTGCGGTGACAGGATTCGGACGGGTCATGGTGATTCTCGTTCCGGTGATCGCCACCGCGGTGATCGGTTTCGCCGCCGCGAACTCCGAGGATGACCGGGCGATCATCAAGCTGTTGGTGGTTCTCACATGGTTCGTTGCCGCCATGGAGCTCCTGGTCATCGCGGCTGACTTCCTCACGCTGCTAATCGGATGGGAGCTGGTCGGTGCGGCATCGTGGGTCCTGATCGGGCACGAGTGGCGCGATCCCGAGCGTCCCCGATCGGCCCGAGAGGCCTTCGTCACCACCCGGTTCGGCGACCTCGGCCTCTACGTGGCGGCCGGGGCCGTCTTCGCCTCCACCGGGAGCCTTCGCTACGCCGATCTGCCGGATGCGTCACCCGGATGGCTGGCGATCGTGGCCGCAGGGTTGGTCCTGGCGGCCGCGGCCAAGTCGGCCCAGGTTCCGTTCTCGCCGTGGTTGTTCTCGGCCATGGCCGGGCCGACCCCGGTGTCGGCCCTCCTGCACTCGGCAACAATGGTTGCCGCCGGCGCCTACATACTGATCCGGCTTCAGCCGACCCTTTCCATGGTGAGCTGGTTCGCTCCGGTGGTGGTGGGGATCGGCCTCGTCACAGCCCTCGCCGGCGGCATGGTCGCCCTGGCCCAGCAGGATCTCAAGAAGGCCCTCGCCGGGTCGACATCGGCCCAGTACGGTTTGATGTTGGTGGCGGTGGGTGCCGGATTCACGGCGGCAGCCGCCGGGCATCTCACGGCTCATGCCCTGTTCAAGTCACTGCTGTTCCTGGCCGCCGGGGTCGCCCTTCATGCCAGGGGCACACTTGATCTGAGCAGGTTGCGGCTCGGATCTGCCCTCCCGCGAGTGGCGGTGCTCTTCGGCATCGGCGCGTTGGCCCTGGGCGCGGTTCCGCCGCTCGGAGCGGCGTTCACCAAGGAGGCCGTGCTGGCGGGTGCGTTCCATTCCGGTATCTGGGTGGGTCTGGGGACCGCAGCCGCCGGCCTGCTCAGCACCCTGTACGCGGGGAGGCTCCACCTGCTGGCCTACGGACCCGGCCCGACCGAGGAGCTTCACTCCCGACCGCGACGAGGCGAGGTGGCGGCGCTCGGACTGCTCGCGGCACTGACCCTGCTGCTCGGAATACTGTGGCTCCCCGGCGGAGACGCCGCCCTGGAGCGGATGGCCGGTGGGGCGATCGTCTCACCGACCCGAGTTGAAACGGTGCTGTCGTGGACACTCGTCGCCCTCGGGCTCGCCGTGGTGGGTGTTGCGTGGCGACGGGGCCGACTCGTGACACTCGGACTGCCGCCCCGTACTCGTGAGTTCATCGCCGGGTGGTGGGGCATTCCGACCGGGGCCCGTGTGCTGATCGTCGAACCGGTGTCCCGCCTCGGGCAATGGCTCTCCATCGCCGACCGCAAGGTGTTGGCGCGGCTCGCCGATGCCGTGGCCGGCTTCGGCCAACTCATGTCGCGCGTCCTCACGCAGGCGGTGGATCGGTCGATCGACGCCGTCGTGTGGCGCGTGGGGACGGGCACGATCCGTGGAGCCGCAATATCCCGCCTGGCGGATGACCGAGGTGTGGACGCGAGCGTGGAAAGTCTGGCCTCGGGAATCGGCATGGCGGGGACACAGAGTCGTCGCACGCAGACCGGAATGTCCTATCACTACTACACGATGATGATGATCGGGCTCGTGGCGGCTATTGCCGTCGCGGCTCTTTGGAGGTAACGCAGATGTTGACGTTGGCCATTTTCGTGCCGCTTCTGGTGGCGATGATCACGCTGGCGATCCCGAGACGACATGAACATCTGGCGCGCCCGTTGGCCATCTGGACCAGCTTCATTCCACTCGTCGTGGTGGCGATCTCCTGGAAACGCTTCGAGTTCGGAACCGGGTTCCAGCTCGTGGAGTCACTGACATGGATTCCGTCGCTCGGGATCTCCTACAAGGTCGGCGTCGACGGGTTGTCGCTCCCACTGGTCGCCCTCACCGCGGTGCTGTTCACCGCGTCGATGGTGTTCCCCTTCGACGATCGCGGCAAGCCTCGCCCGTACTACGCCACATTCCTGTTCCTGGAAGCGATCTCGCTGGGAGTCTTCCTGTCACTCGATCTCATTCTATTCTTCGTGTTCTGGGACCTCAGCCTGGTCGGGATGTATTTCCTGATCGGTGTCTGGGGGCACGGCAACGCCCAACGTTCGGCCCTCAAGTTCTTCCTCTACACCCTCCTCGGTTCGTTGGCCCTGTTGCTCGGCATCCTCGGGATCTACCTCTACACGAATCCCCGGACCTTCGACATGGTCGAGATCATCCGCACCAATCCTGTGCCGGCGGGCGGGTTGGCCGCCACGCTGATCTTCGTCGCCCTTGGCATCGGGTTCGCGGTCAAGACGCCGCTTGTGCCGTTCCACACCTGGCTCCCGCCGGCCCACGTCGACGCGCCGGCGCCCGCGTCGACGATCCTCGCCGGGGTCCTGCTGAAGATGGGAACCTACGGCTTCATCCGGATCTCGTTGCAGATGCTTCCCGAAACGTTCCAGCGTTTCGCCCTTCCCCTCGGGGTGATAGCCGTTGTGAGCATCCTCTACGGCGCGCTCGTGGCCATGGCCCAGACCAATCTCAAGCGCCTCGTCGCCTATACCAGTGTCAATCACATGGGGTACGTGATCCTCGGGATAGCCGCGGCCGGGGCACTCGGTGTCGGCAGCGAGGCCTCCCGATCGATCGCCATGACCGGAGCGGTGGTGGAGATGGTCGCACACGGGCTGATCACCGGGGCCTTGTTCCTGGTCTCGGGATCGATCCTCGCCCGAGGCGAGACCTACGAGCTCGACCAATACGGGGGTCTGGCCAGCCGGGCGCCGCGACTGGCGGGGATCACCATGCTGGCCGCGTTCGCCAGCCTCGGGTTACCGGGCTTGGCGGGGTTCGTGGCCGAGTTCCAGATATTCGCCGGAACGTTGGGGGTGTTCCCGTGGCTGGCTGCCATCGGTTTGCTCGGCATCGTGATCACGGCGGCGCTTTTCCTCCGCATGATCCAGCAGGTCTTCCTCGGGGATCTCCCCGCCCGTTGGGACGGATGGCCGGATCTGAGGAAAGCCGAGATGTACGCCCTGGTGCCCCTGATGGCACTCGTGGTGGTGATCGGCGTGACGCCCTCGTGGCTGGTCCGGGTCATCAACACCTTGTCCCAGGTCGTGGCGCGGGGGTGACATGTCTGCGTCCATGATCCGTGAATTGCTTCCATGACCAGGGAGATGGGCCAAGCCGCGCTCGACATACTCCCGGCCCTCGTTTTTGCCGGCGGGGCCATTCTGTTGATCTTCTACGTCATGTTCGTGCCCCGGGCATTGCAGGTGTGGTCGGCGCTGGGTGCCACCGTGGTGCTCGCGGTCGCCGGATTCGCCAGCGGCTGGTATCTGGGCCGGGCCCCCAACATCACCTTCTTCGGGACTTTTGCCGCCGATCGAACGTGGCTCTGGGGAACGCTCATCATCGTGGTAGTGACCCTGCTCACGGTTGCTCTGTCGGTGGACTGGTTCCGGTCGGACCCGCGCCAGGGCGAGTACTACGTGTTGCTCCTCCTGTCGGCACTGGGGGCCGTGTTGCTGGCCGGGGCGGTCGACCTGATGGAGCTCATCGTGGCGATGCTGTTGTCGTCGGTGACCGGATACACGCTGACCGCGTTTCACCGCAGGTCACGGGCGGCAACCGAGGCGGGCATGAAGTACTACCTGCTCGGTGCTCTCGCCAATGGGGCAATGGTGTACGGCGTTGCGCTGCTGTTCGGGCTGGCCGGTGGCACTTCGTTCGCCGACCTCCGTTCGGGGTTGGTCGACGCCGACTCGACCGCACTGATCGTCGGTTTCGCCATGGTGGCCATCGGGGTGGCGTTCAAGCTCGGAGCGGTCCCTGCTCATCAGTGGATGCCCGATGTCGCCCAGGGCGCACCCGCACCGGCATCCGCTTTCCTGCTCGTCGCCGGCAAGGTAGGGGCGCTGATCGTCTTGATGCGACTCGTGGCCGTACTCCCCGAGTCGGCGGTGGGATGGCGACCGCTGATAGCCGTGATCGCGGCGCTGACGATGACACTTGGCAACCTGGCGGCGCTGTGGCAGGACGACGTTCGGCGCATGCTGGGATGGTCGTCGGTGTCACAGACCGGATATGGCCTACTGGCGATCGTCGCCTTTGGTCGAAGCGATCTTGCCGTTCCGTCGCTGCTGTTTTTCCTGGCCGCCTACGCAATGGGCAACATGGCGGCGTTCGGCGTCGTCGTCAAGTTGCGTGGGCTCACCGACCGGGAGTCCTTTCGTGGATTGGGGTCGACTCATCCCTGGCTCATGGGGGCGTTGGTGGTGAGCTTCTTGTCGTTCATCGGGATTCCCCCGCTCGGTGGCTTCGCCGCCAAGCTGCTGTTGATGGGCGCCGTCATCGATTCGGGTTACGCCTGGCTCGCCGTTCTGACCGTGATCAATTCGGCCATCTCGTTGTTCTACTACGCCAGGGTGATGGGACCGGCGTACTTTGATTCGGCCGATGAGCCACGACCACTCATGGGGAGCCTCGCCTCCTGGGCCGTGGGTGTGGCCGTCGTCGCCGTGGTCGCCATCGGCGTCGCCGCCCAGCCCCTGGCGGCGGCCTGGCAGGCGCTGTCGCCCCTCACCGGCTAGCGCCCACCGCCGGTTCGTCCGGACGTGGCACGAATCAGATTCGTCAGTCGTCAACGGTCGGGATCGTGAACCCGACCGCGGCACCGCCCATCGGCGACTCACCGGCCGCGACCTGGCCGCCGTGGCTCTCGGCAACCTGGCGGACGATCGACAGGCCGAGGCCCGAGCCGGGCAGCATGCGGGTCGACTCGACGCGGTGAAACCGGTCGAACACCCTCGAACTCTGGGCGGCCGGAATCCCGGGCCCCGAGTCGTGGACGGTGACCGAGCCACCGTCAACCTCGACCACCACCTCCGATCCGGCCGGACTGAACTTCGCGGCGTTGTCGATCAGATTGCGAATGGCCCGCGACAACGCCTCGGGGCGGCCCTCGACGACCGCCGAACGCACGACCTGGAGTTCGATGGGACGGCCGGTGCGTCGCCGGGTCCGTTCGACGACGGGCGCCGCCAGTTCGTCCAGCCGGACCGGCTGACCGGCCTCGTCGTCGCGCAGATCGGAGGCCAGATCGACCAACTCGGTGACGAGGTCGGTGAGTTCACCCAATTCGGCGTCGAGATCCGACACGACGGCCCGATGTTGCTCGGGGGTGAGGTCACGGCCACCACCCAGTACGTCGACGTTGGTCCGAAGGCTGGTGAGAGGGGTACGGAGTTCATGGCTGGCATCCATGACCAGTCGGCGTTGCTGCAGCCGCGACTCGGACAACGCCTCCAGCATCCCGTTGAAACTGGCGGCCAGCCGACCCACTTCGTCACCACCCGCCTGATCGACGGGGTGGGCGAGATCGCCGGTGGCGGCGACCCGTTCGGCCGCTTCGGTGAGCTGAGTGATCGGCCTGACCGTGCGGCGGGCTATGAACCACGCGGCGAGTGCGGCCGCCGCCGTCGCCAGCAGGCCGATGAGGAGGATGCGGGCCCGCATGGCCGATAGAACCGACTCGGTCTCCCCCAGTGGCCTGCCCAGCTCGACGAAGTTACCTCCCGGTGCCGACACGATGACGGTACGGATGGATCCTGCCGATCCTCGGTCGGTGCCGAGTACCGGTCCGGCGACTGCCTCGAGCAGGACGGCTGGATCGGGCTCGGTGCCGAAACCCGGCCCCAGAGCCAGGACCACGTTGCCTTCGGCATCGATGATCCGGGCCAGCACGTCGAACCCCACGATCGACCCGAACGGGTCGTTGCGTCGGATGTGGTTCCCCGGCTGGAATCGGCCGGGCCCGGGTCGGGCGAACCCCCGCGGCTGGCGCGACACCTGTTCGGCACGCGTCATCAGGTTGCGGTCGATCTGGCCGAACAGTTCATCCCGGGTCGACCGATAGACCGAGAGCCCAACGATGGCCACCACGACCGCCACCACCACGGCCACCGCGAGCGTGACCCTGGCGCGCAGGCTCACGTTCCGTCGTCCCTGACCACATAGCCGACGCCACGCACCGTGTGGAGAAGCCGAGGGAGGCCTCCCATCTCGATCTTCCTGCGCAGATAACCCACGTAGACATCGAGTGCCTTCGAGTCGCATTGGAGCTCGCCGTCCCAGACCCGGTCGTAGATGACCTCGCGGCTCAGCACCACACCGGAGTTGATCATCAGTACCTCGAGCAACTCGAATTCGGTGCGGGAAAGATCGAGCAGGCGCGAACCACGGGTGACACGACGACCGGCCGGGTCGAGAACCAGATCGGCCACCACCAACTTGTCGGCATCGTCGTCGGCCGAGGGACGCAGACGAGCCCGGATTCGGGCCAACAACTCCTCAAGAGCGAAGGGCTTCACCAGATAGTCGTCGGCCCCGGCGTCGAGTCCGGCCACCCGATCGGGTACCTCATGGCGGGCGGTGAGCATGAGAACCGGTGTGTCGTCCCCCGACTGCCGCACCTTCCGGCACACGGTCAAACCGTCGACGTTGGGCATCGACACGTCGAGGATCAGCATGTCGGCGCGACGCGACGCATGCAGTTCAAGGGCCCGGGCCCCATCGTTGGCCGTGATCACCTCATAGCCCTCGAGTCCGAGGGCGCGCTCCAGGGAATCTCTCACCCGGCGGTCGTCCTCGGCGATCAGGATCGTTGACAAGGGGCTCCTCCGTCCGGGTCGGGGCGCGCCACGCGGACGCACGCACGATAGCCCCCGATCATGGAAGGCCCGGGTGAGGGAATGGTGAGAGTCGGCCGGGGAACCGCCTCAGATATGGTCATCGGGTGCGCATCCTGGTGACGAACGACGACGGAATCGACTCGGTGGGGCTCCACGTCCTTGCCCGGGCCCTGAAGCCGATCGGTGATGTGGTCATCGGTGCCCCCGACCGGGAGTATTCGGGGTTCGGCGCGGCGGTGGGATCATTCTCCGAGATGAAGCCCGAGATGCGAAGAGTCACCGTCCCCGGGATCGACGAGGCGTGGGCCGTCAACGGCCCACCGGCGCTGTGTGCCATGTTCGCCCGGCTCGGGCTGTTCGGCGATGTCGATCTGCTGATTTCGGGGATCAATCCGGGGGCCAACGTCGGCCGTAGCATCTACCACTCCGGCACGGTCGGCGCCGCTCTCACCGCCCGCAATGGCGGTATCAACGCGATTGCCGTGAGCCAGTCGGTCGAGGATTGGGGCGTCGAGGGCCAGGGCTGGGATGCCATGCTCGAAGCCCAGGATTGGCAGAGCGCGGCCGACGTAGCCGCGGTCATGACCGCCCGTCTGGCCGCCGACCTTCCCGACGACCCGGTGCTGCTCAACATCAATGTCCCCAACAGTCCGATCTCCGAGATGTCGGGTTGGCGCCGGACGGGCGTCGGGGTGCTCCCGCCCCGCACCGTGACCAAGGCCGAGCTCGAAGCCAAGCCGGGCCACGAAGGAACCTTTGTCGTCAAGATGTCGTGGGGCGATGCCGTCGAGGTTCCGGCCGAGTCCGATGCCGGCGCGGTGATGGCCGGCTACGTCTCGGTCAGCTGGCTCGGTCGCATCGACGACACGTCGATCGAGACCACTCAGTCGGCGGCCGCCGAAGCAGCTCTCGATTCCCTGCTCGGCTGACCTGATGCTCACCGCCTCGGGTCTGTCCAAGTCATATGGACCGCGTCGGCTCTTCCGTGATGTGACACTCGAGCTCTCGGCCGGTCGCCGCATCGCTCTGGTGGGCAGCAACGGAACCGGCAAGACCACACTCATCGAGATTCTCGTTGGTATCGGGGAACCCGACGAGGGTCGCGTCACCAAGCCCCGCGACATGCTGCTCGGTTACCTGCCCCAGAACCTGGTCGACACTGCCGACGGAACCGTGCTCGAGGAAGTGATCGCCGGCGCAGGCGAACTGGCCGAACTCGAGAAACGCCTCCATCATCTCGAAGCGAGAATGCAGGACCCCGCCGCCGATCAGGAGGATGTCCTGGTCGAATACGGCGAGGTGCAGGGACATTTCACGGCCATGGGCGGCTATGCGCTCGAGGCCGACGCCCGCAAGGTTCTCGCCGGACTCGGATTCGTCGAAACCGACGCCGACCGCCCGGTCAGGGAGATGTCGGGCGGTTGGCGCATGCGAGTGGCGCTGGCCCGACTGCTGCTCGCCAAGCCCGACGTGCTGATTCTCGACGAACCGACCAACCATCTCGATATCGATTCGGTCGCCTGGCTCGAACAGCAACTCGCCAACTGGCCGGCTGCGCTGCTGTTCGTGAGCCACGACCGCGACTTCATCGACGCCGTCGCCGACCGCGTCGTCGAACTGGCCGAGGGGACGGCCCTGGAGTACGTGGGCGGGTTCGCCGAATTCGTGGTGGCCCGCGAAGATCGACTCCATCGCATCGAGGCCGCGGCCACCCGCCAGGCCCGCGAGGTGGCCAGGGTCGAGCAGTTCATCGACCGGTTCCGTTACAAGGCCACCAAGGCCCGCCAGGTCCAGAGCCGTGTCAAGACCCTCCAGAAGCTGGAGATGATCAAGGCCCCCGATCGTCGACAGCTCGTGGCGAAGTTCGCGTTTCCCGAACCACCGCGTTCGTCGCGCGTCGTCGCAGAGTTCCACGACGCCACGGTCGGATACGGCGACATGGCGGTCGTGTCGCACGTGTCGTTGGCGGTCGAACGCGGCCAGACCGTCGCCCTTGTCGGGCCCAACGGTGCGGGCAAGACCACGCTCCTGAAGCTCATTCTCGGTCATCTCCAACCCACCGCGGGCCGGGCCGGGCTCGGTGCCAATGTGAGCATCGCCACGTTCCATCAGCACCAGGCCGACGAACTCGACGGCGACAAGACGGTGATCGAGGCATTCTCCGGCGGGATCGTCCCCGGCAAACGCAACCTGCGCACGGTTCTCGGGTCGTTCGGTTTCCCGGGCGACGCCGCCGATCGCCACGTCCGCGACCTCTCCGGGGGCGAACGAACCCGGCTCGCGCTCGCCCACACCATGATCGAACCGGTCAACCTTCTCGTGCTCGACGAACCCACCAACCACCTCGATCTGCCGAGCTGCGACGTGCTCGAGGACGCTCTCACCGCCTACCCGGGCACCGTGCTGCTCGTCACCCACGACCGCCACCTGATCCGCAATGTTGCCGACGCCATCATCGACGTCCGCGACGGTCGAGCCACCTGGCACCCCGGTGTACCCGACGCCGTTCTCACCCCGGCCGATCCCGGCCGTATCGGATCGAGACAACGCGAGTCCAACCGGGCCGCCGACCCCCGGGCCGAACGCCGCCGGGACTCCGCCCGGTCGCGACAGGCCACCAACGACCTCCGCAGACGGGTGAAAAAACTCGAACGCGACAGCGACATCGCCGAGGCGAAAGCCGCCGAGTTGGCCGCCCGGTTGGCCGACCCCGAGGTTTACGAGCGCCCCGAAGAGGTCCACCGGCTGGCCACCGCCCATGACCAGGCGGTAAAGCTCGCCGAGTCGCTGCTGACCGAGTGGCACGAGACCGCAGAGGAACTCGAGTCTCTCGGCGGCTGAGCCCGCCGTCGCCCGACGCCGGAATCGGTCGTAATCTCCGACCCATGCCACCGATCTGGACGCCCTCCCCGCAACAAGTCGCCGACGCCAACCTGACCCGCTTCGCGGCTGCGGTCGGGGCCGAGGGTTTCGAAGGTGTCCAAGCGTGGGCGCTTGCCCATCCCGGCGAGTTCTGGGCTGCGATCTGGGACCACCTCGGCGTGATCGGCGAACGTGGCGACACCCTGCTCGAATCCGCCGATGATCTGCCCGCCAACCGGTTCCTGCCCGACTCGCGGCTCAACGTCGCCGAGAACCTGCTGGCCGGAGCCGGCGCGTCCGATGGCGCCATCGCCATGATCTTTCGCGGCGAGGCCGCCGATACCCGACCCGGAATCTCGACCCGTGACATCACATGGGGTGAACTCCGCGGCACGGTCACACGTCTGCAGGCGGCAATGCTGCGGGCCGGAGTCGGAAGGGGCGACCGGGTCGCGGCGTGGCTCCCCAACGTCCCCGAGACCTACATGGTGATGCTTGCTGCCGCCTCCATCGGCGCCGTCTTCTCGTCCACCTCGCCCGACTTCGGCGCCGACGGGGTCGTCGATCGCTTCGGTCAGATCTCGCCGAAGATCCTCTTCGGCTGCGACGGGTACACCTACGGGGGCCGCACCCACGACCGTCTGGGGCCCTTGGCCGAGGTGGCAGCGAGGCTGCCTTCCCTGGAGCAGGTGGTGGTGGTGCCCTTCATGGGCGATGGCTCCGCGGGCGACGTCGATGGGGCCGTCACGATCGACGACTTCACGGCCGGTGCCGATGACCGCCATCCCGATTTCACGAAACTTCCCTTCGACCACCCCTGGTACATCCTCTACTCGTCGGGCACCACCGGCAAGCCGAAGTGCATCGTCCATCGAGCCGGGGGCGTGCTGCTCAAGCACCTCACCGAACACCAGCTCCACTGCGACGTGAGACCCGGTGACCACGTCTTCTACTTCACGACCGCCGGCTGGATGATGTGGAACTGGCTGGCATCCGGTCTCGCCTCCGGAGCCACCCTCGTTCTCTACGACGGCTCACCGTTCCATCCCGATGGCAACCGACTCTTCGACCTGGCCGACGAAACCGGTATCACCCTGTTCGGCACTTCGGCCAAGTTCATCGAGTCGATCGCCAAGGCCGGGCTCCGTCCTGTCGACACCCACGATCTCGCCACCATCCGCACCATCACCTCCACCGGCTCCACCCTCGTTGCCGAGGGCTTTCACACCGTCCACGAATCGATCAAGGCCGACGTGCACCTCGCCTCGATCTCCGGTGGCACCGACCTCTGCGGGTGCCTTGTCGCCGGTGACCCCACGTCACCGGTCTGGGCCGGCGAGATCCAGCGGCCTGCCCTGGGCATGGCCATCGACGTCGTCGGCCCCGACGGCCGGTCGCTGCCCCCCGGCGAACGAGGCGAACTCGTCTGCCGGTCTCCGTTTCCGTCGATGCCGCTCCGCTTCGTCGACGATCCGGGCGACGAACGATTCCACCGCTCCTACTTCGAGCGGTTCGCCGGCATGTGGCACCAAGGCGACTTCGCCGAGTGGACCGAACACGGTGGCATCGTCATCCACGGCCGCTCCGACGCCACCCTCAACCCCGGTGGCGTGAGGATCGGAACGGCCGAGATCTACCGCCAGGTCGACAAGGTCCCCGAGGTTCTCGAAGCGGTCGTGATCGGCCAGGAGTGGGGCGACGACACCAGAGTCGTGTTGTTCGTGGTGCTGCGTGACGGCGAGGAACTCACCGACGAACTGGTGACCCGCATCAAGCGCACCGTACGAGAGGGGGCGACGCCGCGCCACGTCCCCGCGGTCGTCGCCGCAGTACCCGAGATTCCCCGCACCCGCAGTGGCAAGATCGTCGAGTTGGCTGTGCGCGACATGGTCCACCACCGCACGATCGACAACACCGAGGCGCTCGCCAACCCCGAGGCCCTCGGCCACTACATCGACCATCCGGCCCTCTCCGCGGGCTGAGACGCCGAACCCGCTCCTCCTTCACCGCAATTGGATCGGCTCGACCACCCCCGACGCTCCACATCGAGCCGGGCATCGGGCTAGCTTCTGGCCATGTCGTCAGTCAAAGCCAACGGAATCACCATCGAGTACGAGATCCGTGGTGATGGGCCGCCGGTCCTCTTGGTCATGGGACTCGGCGGGCAACTCACCGACTGGCCCGAGCAGTTCGTCGACGCCTTCGTCGATCGCGGGTTCAAGACGATCGTGTTCGACAATCGCGACATCGGGCTGAGCTCCGAAACGGCGTGGGAGCCCCCGGGCCAGGCCGCGCTCATGCGCGCCTACCTGCGTCACAAGCCACTCAGAGACGTCCGGTACACCATCGACGACATGGCGGCTGATGCCGCCGGGCTGCTGCGGGCACTCGACATCGACTCGGCCCATGTCGCCGGTGTCTCAATGGGCGCCATGATCGCGCAGGCGCTCGCCATCAACCATTCCATCTCGGTGAAGTCGCTCTGTTCGATCATGTCCAACACCGGTGATCGCAAGAACGGCCTGATGAAGAAGTCGCTCATGTGGAAGGCCCGCAAGTTCGTGAAGCCGACGGACGAGATCACCGTCGAACAGGGCATCGAGATGTTCCGACTCATCTCCGGGTCGACCTTCGATGCCGTCGAGACCCGCAGGATCCTGACCAAGGGGCTCGAACGCAGCCACCGGCCCGAGGGTACCGCCCGGCAGACCGCGGCGATCGCCGGTAGTCCAGACCGCACATCGGGCCTGCGACACGTCAAGGTCCCGACCCTCGTCATGCACGGCCTCCAGGACCCGCTTGTTCTCCCGACCGGTGCCATGGCCACCAGCCGCGCCGTACCGGGTTCGAGGCTACTGATGTTCCCCGACATGGGTCACGACCTCCCCTCGACCCGCACCGACGAGATGGTCGACGCGATCGTGTCCAACTTCGCCCGAGCCCGGGCCACGGTCGGCTGAGCGCCGCATCGACGGCGGATCCCTTGAGCGTCCACCCGGCCATCGTCACCGAGCCCGCCGCCATCACTCCCGAGTGGATGACCTCGGTGCTCCGCTGCGCCGGCCATGAGGTCACGGTCTGCGCCCTGGCCGGCGAACCGGTGGGCACCGGACAGATGGCTCACAACGAGCGCTACCGGATCACCTACACGGGCGACGCTCTCGGGGCTCCCGATTCGGTGGTGATGAAGTTTCCCTCACCCAATGACCAGAGCAGGGCCGCCGGCGCCCAGGGCGGCTACCGCAGCGAGGTCAGGTTCTACACTGAACTCCGGTCGGGCCTGTCGATCTCGACCCCCGAGTGTCTCTACGGATCGGTGTCGGAGGATTCCACCGTCTTCACACTGGTCCTCGAGGATCTGGCGCCGGCCCACCAAGGTGACCAGCTCGCCGGGGTTGACGACGATCAGGTGATCCTTGCCGCCGCCAACCTCGCAGGGCTCCACGCCCCCCGCTGGGACGACCCGGGCCTCGACGACATCGACTGGCTCGAGTCGAGCGGAGCCGGTGCCATCAGCTTCGTCGGGCTGTTCACTCCGGTGTTCATCGAGCGATACCGCCACCGGCTCTCCGAGCAGGCTCGTATGGTCTTCGAGACCTTCGGGGCCAATGTCACCCGCTGGGTGGAGGCCGAATCGCCGGTGCACACCCTCGTTCACGGCGACTACCGGCTCGACAACCTCATGTTCGCCACGTCCGAGGGAGGAGCGCCGGTGACCGTGGTCGACTGGCAGACCCTGGGCCACGGGGCCGGAGGACGGGACCTCGCCTACCTACTCGGCAACTCGACCGAACCCCGCCACCGCCGTCGCCACGAATCAGAGGCGATCGGTGCCTATCTCACGGCGATGCGGCAACTCGGAGTCGACCTTTCGACCAATGAGGCGATGCGGCAATACCGCCACGGCATGTTCCAGGGGCCGCTGATCACCATGCTCGGTTCGATCGCCGTCGGCCGGACCGATCGCGGCGACGACATGTTCATGGCAATGGCCGAGCGCTCAGCCGCTCAGATCATCGACCACGACGCCCTCGACCTGATAAGCGGCTGAACGACGCTCGACGGCGATCGAGGTGACAGTTCGCCGACCCGCCGCCACACCGTCGACCGCAAAAACGACCAACCCGGCCCAGATGATCACATAGCCGACAATCTGCCCGCCCGACCAGCTCTCGTCGTAGAGAAACACCCCGAGCAGAAACTGCAGGGTGGGGGCGATGTACTGGAGTATCCCGATGACCGAGAGATCGATCTGGCGAGCAGCCGACACGAACAGCAACAGTGGCACCGCCGTGAAGACACCTGCTCCGAGCATCAGGATGTCACGTGTGGGCACGGTGACGCCGATCGCGCCGTGGCCTCCACCGGCCCTGACGGCGATCGCCACCAGGGCCAGTGGCAACAGGACCGCCATCTCGAGGGTGAGCCCGTCGAGGGGACCGGCCGGGGAGGTCTTGCGTATGAGCCCGTAGACGCCGAAGGTGCCGGCGAGCACGAGCGACACCCATGGCAGGGTGCCCACGTCGACGGTGAGCACGCCGACACCCACCGTCGCCATGCCGACCGCCACCCACTGGACCGGTCGTAGCCTCTCACCGAGGACCATCACCCCCAAGACGACATTCACGAGTGGGTTGATGAAATAGCCGAGGCTGGCCTCGAGGATCCGCTGGTTGTACACGGCCCACACGTAGACCAGCCAATTGACGCCGAGAAGCAGTCCCGTGAGGACGGCCAGGCTCATGGCTCTGTGGTCGCCGGCAACCGCCACGGTTCGATGCCCCGATCGCATCACCAGATGAACCAGCAGCAGCACCGTGAATGTCGCGGCAATCCGGAAGGTGATCACGTCGAATGCCGCCACGTCGTCGAGTTGCTTCCAATAGAGGGGTCCGAGTCCCCAGATCAGATACGCGGTCAGCGCGGTGACCATCCCCTTCGACATCGCGCGACCCTAGCCATGCCCCATCGAATCGGCGCACGGATATTCGACCAGCGAGTCCCGAACCCGGCACACTGATCCCCATGGCTGAGATCACAACCGCACCGGTCACCGAGCAGGTCACCAACCCGGTCACCGACGACGGCGACCATGACCGTTTCTCCCACTACGTCCGCAAGGCCGACGCAACCCGTGCCGCCATCGAAGGCACCCCCGTCATCGCATTGTGCGGCAAGGTGTGGGTCCCCACCCGCGACCCGTCGAAGTACCCCGTTTGCAAGACCTGCGCCGAGATCCGAAAGCAACTCATCAACCGCACCAACAACTGATCGACGAAAGCATCCACCAAGGAGTCACCATGCGGATAAGCATCAACGGCAGCACCAGCCTTCTCAACGCCGACGTCGACGAGGCCATCGCCCACGCTGCCCAGGCCGCGGCCGACGGCCTCAGCGGCTGGTGGCTCGCGCAAACCGGCCTGGTCGATGCCCTTACCGTGCTGGCCGTGGCGGCGCCCGTTGCTCCCGACCTGGAGCTCGGCACCGCCGTCGTCGCGACCTTCCCGATCCACCCGACCGCCCTCGCCGCCAAAGCCCTCACCACCCAGGCCATCACCGGCGGCCGGCTCACCCTCGGAATCGGTGTCAACCACGCTCCGATCGTCGAGGAAGTCTGGGGACAGAGTTTCGACAAGCCGATCCGCCACGTCATTGACTACCTCACCGGCCTCCAGGGCTTGCTCGACGAGGGCAAGGTCAACTATTCGGGTGAAGCCTTCACCACCCGCTTCGAGGGCACGCGGCCCACTGA
Source organism: Acidimicrobiia bacterium (assembly GCA_003231645.1). Lineage (GTDB taxonomy): Bacteria > Actinomycetota > Acidimicrobiia > Acidimicrobiales > Aldehydirespiratoraceae > SZUA-87. The sequence continues at coordinate 30,947 of QIIW01000108.1, forward strand.
CAATCCGCCGCGTGTCCTGCTCGCGGCGATGGGCACCCAGATGCTTCGCGTCGCCGGCAAGCGCACCGATGGCACCCTCCTGTGGATGACCGGCCCCAAGACCATCGCCGGCCACATCTCCCCCGTCATCCGCCGGGCCGCCGACGAGGCGGGCCGTCCCGAGCCTCGGGTCATCTGTTCGCTGCCGATTTCCGTCACCGACGACGAGGCGGGCATGCGTCGGTTCGTCGACTCGGTGTTCTCCCGCTACGGCGAACTGCCCAGCTACCGCGCCATGCTCGACCGCGAGGGGGTCGCCGGCCCCGGCGACGCCATGGTCTGCGGCAACGAAGACTCGGTCCGAGAGCAACTGGCGGCAATCGCCACGGCCGGCGCCACAGAATTCTCCGCCGCGGAGATCGGCGCCAATCCCGACGACTACGCCCGCACCCGCGCCCTCCTCGCCGACGTCAACGACGAGAGCTGACTATCCATTATCCTGTGGAGCGCGGGATCCTCGGAGCCGGCACCACACCCACAAGGAGCATTCGTGAAGGTCGCGGTCATCTACAAAACTCGCACCGGCAACGCCGCACGCGCCACCGAGGGTGCCGGCGTAGCAGGCTGAGGTCCACCGTGAGAGTCCACCTGCAAGGAATCGCACTGTTGGCAACCGTGATGCTGCTGCTGCTCGGTGTGGCACGATGGGCCGCCCCGGTGCTCCAGGAAGCGCTCGGCCCCGAGGGTGCCATCCAGTCCACCAGTTCGCCCGACCCCCCGATCGGATCGCCCGACGCCATCGCCGATCTGCCTCTCACCCCCGACGAGGTGGTCCAACTTCAAACGATCCTCGAGTCGATCAACTACGACGTCGGCGACATCGACGGCATAATCGGACCCAACACCAGAGCCGAGATCAAGCAGGTCGAGCTCGATCTGAGAATGCCGGCAGGCACCTCCAACAGAAAGTTGCTGGAACGCCTGATCGTGCTCACCACCAACTGAGCGGCCGAGGTCGCTGCGTGACGACATGTCGGCCGCCGGTGGCATCCGGTCGATGACCGGCGGATGCGCGACACTGTCGGGGCATTGGGAATTCCGAGGTGTCAGACGCCGTTTCAGTCATCCGGAGGGATGATGACGCAAGCGACACTCGAGCAGCCGAACTCGGCGCGTGCCACGAGTCGTGGCCGATCCGGCCTGCTCGCGGGCCGCGAAATGGCCCTGATTGCTTTCGGCCTCATCGCCTACCGAACGGTTCGATTCTGGGTCAAGGATCAGGTCTCGGAGGCGTTCAGCAACGCCCACCGGGTGATGGGCTGGGAGAGAGCCATAGGCATCTTCACCGAGGTCGACCTTCAATCGACGGTGCTCGGCAACCGCACGATCATCATGGCCCTCAATCGCTACTACTTCATCGCCCACTTCCTGGGGGCGGCTCTGCTGCTGACGTGGCTCTTCATCCGCCATCGCGACATCTACGGACGGATTCGCCGAGTGCTGTTCGCGGTCACGACCGGCGCGCCGGCCCTCCACGTCGTGTTCCCGCTCGCTCCCCCCAGATGGTTCCCCGAGTTCGGGTTCGTTGACACCCTCCAGACGTACGGGCCGAAGATCTACGACAGCGAGACCTTCACTTCGGCCGCCAACCAGATCGCCGCCATGCCGTCCCTTCATGTCGCGTGGGCGATCATCGCGGCATGGGCGATCGTCACCGCCCTCCACAGCAGGTGGCGGTGGGTGGCGGTGGCCCACCCGATCATGATGATCCTCGCGGTTATCGTCACCGCCAACCATTGGTGGCTCGATGTCGCGGTTGCTCTCCTTCTCGTGGTCACTGCGTCGCTGGCCGACCGTCCGCTGCAGCGATTCCTCGAAGCACGCACCATTCGCCGTGACGCTTCACTTGCCGAACCGGCCGGCCACATCCGACTGGTGGGGTCGCGTACCCCGAGCACGGATTGACGTGGCGTCGGTCGAGAAACTCCCCGAGCCCGACGGGTCCCTCGCCTACGAGCCCGACCATCCGGTCGATTTCGCCATGTGTCCAATGTGGGTGAAAACGATCACCCGCCGAAAGGGCATCCACTGGTGGGGCACCAACACCCCGACCGGTCCGGCGATCACCGCGTTTCGCGCCGCCGGCGGTTCGGTCAGGGCCGACTCGTGGGGACCCGGCACCGACTGGGCACTGACCCGTCTCCCGTCGCTCCTCGGGCAGGACGACGACCCATCCGACTTCCGGCCACTGTCCCCCGAGGTCGAGGCCATCGCGGCGCGTTTCCCGAACCCCAGGGTCGGGGCCACCGGCCGTTGGTACGAAGCGTTGGCCACTCTGGCCATCGGCCAGCGGGTGGTCCGCGCCGATGCCCAGCGGTCCCGGACCCAACTGGCCCGTCGTTTCGGCACCGTGATCCCCGGCGGTGACCCCGACGCGGTACCGCTCGGAGATCTGCACCTACCGCGGATGGTCACCTACGCACTGTCGGGCCGGGAAGGAGACGACAACCGAATGCTCGAATTGTTGGAGCCGTACCGGGGGCACCGCATGCGCGTGATCAGGATGGTGAAGCCGGCCGGCGTCGGTCCGGCCCGCCGCCGACCTCAGCCCAGCCGTCACGACATCAGCCGGATCTGATCGCGGTGACGCTCGACGGCCGAGGGCACCGCCGGCGCTGCTGGGTTGTATTGTCCGGCCATGAGCGACACATCACATTTCGGACCACTGGCCCAACTGGCGGGAGAATGGGAAGGCAGCAGCGGCACCGACGTCTCCCATCACCATGCCGACGACAAGGCCGGCGACACCAGCTACCGCGAGCACATCACGTTCAAACCGTTCGGACCGGTCGACAACGGATCACAGCGCCTCTACGGCCTCGACTACAAGATGGCGGCATGGCGCCTGGGCGAGGACGACCCGTTCCACACCGAGATCGGCTACTGGCTCTGGGACAGCGAACTCGAGCACGTCATACGTGGATTCGTGATCCCCCGCGGGTCGGTCATACTCGCCGGCGGCGAAGTGGCCCCTGATGCCACGTCGTTCACGCTGAGGGCCGAGGCCGACAGCGACGAGTACGGCATCTGTTCCAACACCTATCTGATCGAGAACGCCCGTTGCACATCCTACGTGTACAACGTCTCGGTCGACGGCGACACGCTCACCTACGACCAGGATTCGGTCCTGTCGATGAACGAGTACGACGAGCCCTATCACCACACCGATGCCAACACCCTGCAGCGGGTCACCACCTTCGAGATCCCGCCGCCGGCCTGAGCACCGATATCGGGGGCATCGGCGAGCTGTTTGACGGTCGTTGTGTAGCGCCCGACCGGCGCACGGGCCATGATGCCTGGGATGACTGACACACGAGCACATCCATCCCTTCCGCCCTCGTTGCTGTCGCCCGATTTCACCTCGGCGCGGGTTGCGTTCATGGGTACGGCGATCGCGTCGGGTGGGGCGATCGAACACATCCGCCATCCGCTCACCGGGCCCGTCGGCGAGACCCTCGGCATCGACATCGCCGAGTTCGGCCCGGCCGACGCCGACTCGATGCTGATGATCGTGTCGGGAACCCACGGAGTGGAGGGTTACTGCGGATCCGCCCTCCAGACCCATTGGCTCGACGGCCAACTCGCCACACGACCGCCCGGTGTCAGAATGGTGTTCGTCCACGCGCTGAACCCTCACGGTTTCGCGTGGGTACGCCGGGTCAACGAGGACAACGTCGACCTCAACCGCAATTTCATCGACTGGTCGCAGCCGGCCCCGGTCAATCCCGGGTACGACGAGATCGCCGACCTCTTGGTACCCGAGTCCTGGTCGACCGAGGAACAGGAACGCACCACCAATGCCCTTCTGGAGCGTGCCGCCACCGACGGCATGGACAGGCTGCAGGCCGACGTGAGCGGCGGCCAGTACAACCACCCCACCGGCGTCTTCTACGGCGGGAGCGGGCCGACATGGTCCCACGACCGGCTCCGTGAGATCTGCGCGGCCCGGGTCGGATCAGCCTCGAGGGTCGGGATCATCGACCTCCACACCGGACTCGGGGAGTGGGGACACGGAGAACTGATCGGCCACCATCCATCGAACCATCCGGCCCACCAGCGGGCGGTTGAGTGGTGGGGTGACGTCATGTCGATGGTCGACGGGGCCAGCGTGTCGGCCAGCCTGGACGGCGACTGGTTGGTGCGGGCCGAACAGTGGCTGGGTGACGTCGAGGTCACCGCCGCGGCCCTCGAGTACGGCACGGTCGACATGGTGAGCGTGTTGCAGTCGCTTCGAGCCGACGCCTGGCTCCACACTCACGGCGACCTCACCGGCGAGGAGGCCACGGCCATCCGGGCCCAGGTCAGGGCAGCGTTCGCCGACGACAACCCGGCGTGGCTGGTGCCCGTGTGGTCGCGCTTCGTCGAAGTCGTGAACAATGCCTTCGTCGCCCTGTCGTGACCACGAATCACCTGGATCACCGACTCGGCACCACCGCACCGATCGCAGCCGAGGTAGCCCACCGATGAGCAACCGACCGGGTAGGAAGATCTCCCGCCAGAACGCACGCCACCCTGAGCACCGCAAGTCCGGCCGCCCATCCGTGGATCGGCGGGCTCTGATCGGGATCGGCGCGATGGCCGCGGTGATCGTGGTCATCGGCATCGTGGTGGCCCTCGCCGGCAAGGATTCGGGTCAGCAGGCCATCACCCAGACCAGCAACTCGGTCCAAATACACGGTGAGCCGCTCCCCACCTTCACCGGCCCCGGCACCGGTACCGATCCGGCCATCGGCATGACCGCACCCGGGTTCACGACCACCGACTTCGATGGTGTCAGCCATGAGATCGCCGGTCACGGTGGACCGACCGACACGGCCAAGATCGTCGGCATCTTTGCCCACTGGTGCCCGCACTGCCAAAAAGAGGTTCCGATCGTGTCGAAGTGGCTCAAGGAGAATCAACTCCCGGATCGGGTCGAGGTGGTACCGGTCTCGAGCCTGGTGGATTCGAGCCGGGGCAACTACCCACCGTCGAGTTGGTTCCGGTCGGTCGACTGGCCCGGGCCGGTACTCAAGGACTCCGCCTCCAACCAGATCGCCGAAGCCTTCGGTCTGTCAAGCGTCCCCTACTGGGTGGTGCTGAGTCCTGACAACAAAGTCCTCGATCGGCAGTCGGGCGAGATCGGTGCCACCGGATTCGCCGATCTCGTCAAGATGGCGGCCGCCAGTCTCACCGGCTGACTGGTTCCCGTGCGACACTGAGGCATGGGCAAAACCGACGCCGGTCCGACTCCACCGGCCCGCAGGATCTTCTGTAACCGCACGCTCAATCTGCGGGGCGTGAAGGCCATCGGCTACGACATGGACTACACACTCATCCACTACTACGTCGACGAGTGGGAGCGGGCGGCGTTCGAACACGCCAGGTCGTACCTCAGCGACCTGGACTGGCCGGTCGACGAACTCGTATTCGACCCTCATGCCTTCACTCTCGGACTCACCTTCGATCTCGATCTGGGCAATCTCGTCAAGGCCACCCGGTTCGGCTACGTGATGAGGGCCCGCCACGGCGCCCGGATGCTCGACTTCGACCAGCAACGGCGAACCTACTTCGGCACCGTCATCGACCTGTCCGAAGACCGGTTCGAGTTCATGAACACGCTGTTCGAACTGAGCCGCGCCGCTTTGTGGACCCAGCTCGTCGACCTCCACGACCAAGCCTCCTTACCGGGTATCAGCTCCTACGCACGGCTCTACCGTGCGATCGACGAAGCACTTTCGGCGGCCCACATCGAGGGTGCCCTGAAGACCGCCATCATCGCCGACCCCGAGCGCTTCGTGGCTCTCGACCCGGCTGTCGCCGAGACCCTGCGCGACCAGCGCCTGGCCGGCAAGGAATTGCTGCTCATCACCAACTCGGAATGGTCGTACACCCAGCAGATGATGTCGTGGAGTTTCGACCGTTTCATGCCGAGTGGTGAGACCTGGCGTGACCTGTTCGACATCGTGATCGTGGCCGCGGCGAAACCACGATTCTTCTCGGAGAAGGGCCCGATCTATCGGATCGTCGACACCGACCGCGGATTGCTCGAGCCACACTGGGGTCGGCTGGTACCGGGCGAGATCTACCACGGTGGCAACGCCTCGATGGTCGAGGACTCGCTCGGCCATGATCCGGCCCAGCATCTCTACGTCGGTGACCACCTCTTCGGCGACGTCCACGTCACCAAGGACCTCCTTCGATGGCGGACCTGCCTGATCACCCGGGAGCTCGAGGCCGAGATCGAGGCCGCCACCGAGTTCGCCGACTCCGAGCGTCGCCTCGAGTCGATGATGGCCGAGAAGATCCGGCTCGAGCATCGTCACTCCCGGCTCCGCCTCGGCCGCAGGGTCCGGGTGGTCGAGGGGACACCACACGATCGTATCGACGCCGACATCGACGCGACCGCCCGGGCGATCGAGGCCATCGATGCGCGTATCGCGCCGATCGCCAAGGCCGCCACCGAACAGGGAAACCCCACGTGGGGTCCGCTCATGCGAGCCGGCGTCGACAAGAGCCTGTTCGCCCGCCAAGTCGAGAAGTACGCCGACGTCTACACGAGCCGGGTCTCCAATTTCGCCGCGGAGACCCCCTACGCGTACCTGCGGGCCGCCCGAGGCTCGCTACCCCACGACAGTATCGGCGACTGAGCCATCGTGGGGTCGCGGTTCTCGGAGTGCAATACGCCACCAATGAGAGCAATCGGGACGAACGGGCGTTTCACTGATGCGATGCTCGTCAGGTTGTCTCGTTGGTGTTTCAAGAACCGCTGGCTGACCATCGGCGCATGGGTCATAGCCCTCGTCGTGATGATCGGTTCGGGAAAGGCCGTCGGATCGGCGTTCAGCGGCGGCCACGTGCCGCCCGGGTCGGAATCGTCACGAGGCTTCGAAGTGCTCGACCGGTATTTCGGTGGTCTCGGCGCCGGACCCACCGGAACGATCGTTTTCAAGGCCGATCAGGGCGTCGACGACCCCGCGGTCGTGGTCGCCATGACGACGATGTTCGACAAGGTGTCCCAGATCCACGGGGTCACGGTCTCGGGCCCCTACAGGGGGCGGGGCGGCGGAATCTCGGCCGATGGAACGATCGCCTATGCCACCGTCGACCTCGGATCCTCACTCGACCGAAGTGAGTCCGAACCGATCGGCGCCGAGATCGCGACGCTGCGCCCCCATCTCCAGGGGTTGCAGGTCGAGATCGGTGGCGATGCATTCGCTTCGGTCTCCCCACCGAATTCCGAGCTGATCGGTTTGTCGTTCGCGGTGATTGTCCTCATCGTCTCCACCGGTTCGGTGCTGGCGATGGGCTTGCCGATCGCGCTGGCGTTGGCCGGTGTGGGAACCGGAACCGGCATGATCCTGCTCCTGTCCAACGTGACGTCGATCCCTGACTTCGCCACCACGCTTGCCGCCATGATCGGGCTCGGCGTTGGCATCGACTACGCGCTCTTCATGGTCACCCGCTACCGCGAGAACCTCCACTTGGGCATGTCACCCATCGAGGCGACCGCGGCCTCCGTCAACACCGCCGGCCGGGCCGTTCTGTTCGCCGGCGGAACCGTCGTGATCTCGTTGTTGGGTCTCCTACTGATGGGGCTCCCGTTCATTGCCGGTCTCGGGATCGCCGCGGCCACGACCGTGCTGCTCACGGTCATCGCGTCGATGACGCTTCTGCCTGCGCTCCTCGGCCTGGCTCAGGGCCGGATCGAGGTGACCCGCTACCGCGGCCTGATCGCCGCCGCCTTGGTTGCGATCACCCTGGTCGGTGTCGGGCTCGGAGCGAAGGTTCTGATGATCGGCGTGCCGATCGCGTTGGTAGTCCTGCTGGCTGGATTCTTCGTCGCTCCACTCCGCCGCGTGGTTCCGGCCCGCAAGGTGAAGCCGCTTCGCGAGACCGTGTCCTACAGATGGAGTCGCCTGATCCAGTCGAGGCCGTGGACTGCTGCCCTCGGCGGCGCCGCGGTGCTGCTGATTTTCGCGATTCCGGTTCTCGGCATCCGTCTCGGGTTCTCCGACGAGGGCAACTTCGCCCCCAATACCACCACCCGCAAGGCCTACGACCTCACCGCCCAAGGATTCGGCCCCGGTTTCAACGGCCCGCTTCTGCTCACGGTCGAGATCGGGTCACCATCCGACGTCGCCGCGGTTCCCGGTCTCGCCCGGGCTATCGCCGCCGGCCCCGATGTTGCGGTGGTCTCACCACCGATGCCCAACGACCCGACCGCTCCCAGAGCGTTCATCATCCGGGTGGTGCCCAAGTCGTCGCCGCAGTCCCAGGCGACCCGGGACCTCATCAACCGTCTGCGTGACGATGTCGTTCCGGCGGCAACCGTCGGCACCGGCCTGGTGGTCTCGGTGTCGGGTCAGACCGCCGCGAGCATCGACTTCTCGAACTTTCTCGGAGGCCGCATGTCGGTCTTCTTCGGGGCCGTACTGCTCTTGTCGTTCATCCTGCTGATGGCGGTGTTCCGCTCGCTGCTCGTGCCGCTGAAGGCGGTCATCATGAACCTGCTGTCGATCGGTGCTGCCTACGGGGTGATAGTCGCGGTCTTCCAATGGGGCTGGTTGTCGAACCTCACCAAGGTGCAACCGGCCCCGATCGAACCGTTCATCCCAATGATGATGTTCGCCATCGTGTTCGGATTGTCGATGGACTACGAGGTCTTCCTCCTGTCGAGGGTCCGCGAGGAATTCGACAGGTCGGGCGACCCGGTCACTTCGGTGGCCGATGGCCTGGCGGCAACGGCCCGTGTCATCACCGCCGCGGCCGCCATCATGGTCGTCGTGTTCGGGAGCTTCATGTTCGAGGACAATCGTATCGTCGAGCTGTTCGGGGTCGGGCTGGCCACGGCCATCGCCGTCGACGCCACGCTGGTGAGGATGCTGTTGGTGCCCGCCACCATGGAACTGCTCGGGGCACGAAACTGGTGGATCCCAAAATGGCTCGACCGCATCATCCCCAAACTCAACGTAGAGAACTGAACCGGCTGTTCAGTCTTGGTCGCGGCCTCTCAGCCGATCGATTTCGCGTCGTTCCCGTTTGGTGGGCCGACCCGCCCCGCGGTCCCGTCGAGCGAACACGACCGTGTCGGCGAGCGTCCTGGCAACCGGCGGCGGAGACCGATCCTCGATACAATCGGCGGCTCTCGCCGCCGAGACCCGGCGCTCGATCGTCAGTACCACCACATAGACGAGTTGGCGGTCGCGACGGTTGGCAATCACCACATCGCCAGGTTCGATCCTGGTGGCCGGCTTGGCGACCAGGTCGTTGACCAGCACCCGGCCATTGCCGCATGCCTCGTTGGCCTTGGTACGAGTCTTGAAGGCCCTCACGGCCCACAGCCACTTGTCGACACGCACCGGCATGCAAGAGTGTTGCGCACCAGCCCCTGGTTTGCCCCATCAGCAGCCGAGTACCCGCCGGTTGCTCAACCGTCGAGCATTTGCCGCGAGGTCTCGATCCACAGCTGGGTGCCGAGGGCGAGTGACTCGATGTCGACCCGTTCGTTGTGACCGTGGAAACGCTCGGAGAACAACTCGAAGGTGACTGACGGCGAGAACAGCCCGGCACCGTAGGCGACGGCGCCGGCCAACCGGAAGAACCTGGCATCGGTGCCTCCGACGATCAGCGACGGCTGCAGTCGCGCCCCGGGATGGGCCTTGGTCATGATCGCCTCCAGCACATCCCACATCGGTGTCCCGATCGGCGAACTGGTGGAGGGACTGTCGTGGATCGGTTCGACCTCGATCGCGTCATACAGATCGCCGAGGGCATTGCGAAGGTGGACGTCGACGTCGTCGTTGGTTTCGCCCGGCAGGGTACGGATGTCGACTTCGAGCAGCACCGAATCGGGGACCACGTTGGTCTTCACCCCGCCGGAGGCGACGTTGGGGCTGAACGTCGTGTGGGAGCAGGCGTGGAGATGACGGGCCTTGCCCCGGTTGGGCAACCGGGCGAGGGCGTCGTCGATGCGACCGGGGTCGAGCAGCATCTGCTTGACATCGGCGTCGTAGGGCAGGTTGCCGACCTGGACCTTCCACAAGTCGTGGATCTGCGGTGTGGGGCGGTATTCGGCCAGCCGCCGCACCACCTCGGCCGCCTTTATCAAAGCGTTGTCGACCTCGTATGGCATCGAGCCGTGACCGGGCGTGCCCTTGACCCGCAGCCGCTGCCAGGCCACACCCTTCTCGGCGACGTTGAGGGTGAGCGCGGTGCCGTCCGCGGTGGCGGTGGGGATACCACCGAATTCGGTGAGCACGTAGTCGCACTTCACGACGTCGGGATGGTTGGCGATCATCCATTCGGCGCCGTAGACGCCGCCGGCCTCCTCGTCGGCCACTCCGAAGAAAATCAGGTTGCCCTTCGGCTTGAAGCCCGAATCAGCGAGATGACGGAACGCCACCGCCATCTCGGCCGTCTGGCACAGCATGTCGATGGCACCTCGACCCCACACCTCGCCGTCGATCAACTCACCACCGAAGGGATCACGATCCCAGCCATCGCGCGACACCGGCACGACATCTGTGTGCCCCATGAGACACAGCGAAGGGGCATCCGGATCGGACCCTTCGATACGCGCCACCACCGACCGCCGACCCGGCGCCGATTCGTAGTGTTCCGAGTCGAGCCCGGCGCCCTCGAGGAAAGATTCGAGCAGGTCGGAGTTTCGGACCTCCTCGCCCGACTCGATGGTGCCGTAGTTCACACACTCGTTGCGGATCATCGCCTGGAGAAGCTCAGTGGTGGCGGCGGTGAGAGTCGGGTCGGTTTCCATGATCGTTCCTCTCGACAGACTTGGTTGCCGGATCGACACTAGGTTCTCGGCAGCGTCATCTTGCAACAGCCGCTGCCGCGTCAACACACTCGGCGGCACCGGGAAGGGGAACGAATGCAGGTCGAGCTCACAATTGCCGATCACCTTCGCCGAGCCTCACAGGTCTACGGCGATCGGGTCGGGATCATCGACGAACCCGACCAGGGCGCGCCGCCCCTCGGTGGTGCCGAAGGAATCACCTACCGGCGCTTCGAGGAACTCTCGACGGCCCTGGCCGCCGGCCTCGACGATCTCGGGCTGCCGATCGGCGCACGCGTCGCGATGGTGTCCCACAACTCGGCCCGCCTGCTGGTTCATCTGTTCGGCACCAGTGCATTCGGCCGGATCGGAGTGCCGATCAACTTCCGACTCGGTCTCGATGAGGTGCAGTTCATCGTCGATCACAGCGGAGCCGATGTGCTGATCATCGACCCCGAGCTCGAAGCCACCCTCGGCGACACCAAGGTCGCACATCGCTTCATCGCCGGCGATGAATCCGACTCGTTGTTCAGGTTCGGCGTCGAGCCGCAACCTTGGCAGGCCGACGAGAACGCCACGGCCACCATCAACTACACGAGCGGTACCACCGCCCGACCCAAAGGTGTCGAGCTGACCCACCGCAACCTCTGGATCAACGCCATCACGTTCGCTTGGCCGGCCGGGGTCAACGACCGCGATGTCTACCTCCACACCCTGCCGATGTTCCACTGCAACGGCTGGGGCATGCCCTACGCCATGAGTTCGGTGGGGGCCAAGCAGATAGTTCTCCGCAAGGTCGACGGGCACGAGATCCTGAAGCGCATAGATGAACACGATGTGACCATGCTGTGTGGCGCGCCCGCGGTGGTCGCAGCCGTGCTCGACGCCGCCGCCGACTGGCCCGGCGAGATACCCGGACGCGACCGCGTGCGGATGTGCGTGGCCGGCGCTCCGCCACCGACCCGCACGATCGAACGCATGGAGACCGAACTCGGCTGGGAGTTCATCCAGCTCTACGGTCTCACCGAGACCGCACCGATTCTCACGCTGAACCGCAGCCGGGCCGAGTGGGATGACCTCACCCCGGCCGACCGGGCGGTGAAGCTGGGCCGGGCCGGCGTGCCGGTTCTGGGGGTGAGCATGGACATAACGCCCGACGGCGAACTGCTCGCCCGGGGCAATGTCGTGCTCAAGAGCTACTGGAACCAACCCGACGAGACCGCCAGGGCGCTCGAGAACGGATGGTTCCACACCGGCGACGGCGGCACGGTCGACGATGAGAACTACTTCAGCATCTCCGATCGCAAGAAGGATGTGATCATCACCGGTGGCGAGAACGTCTCGTCGATCGAGGTGGAGAACTGCCTCTTCGATCATCCCGCCGTCGCCGAGGTCGCGGTGATCGGTGTACCCGACGAGAAGTGGGGGGAGATGGTGAAGGCCCTCGTGGTGTTGGCTCCGGGAAGCGCGGCGTCCGAGCGGGATCTCATCGATCACTGCCGCGAGCGCATGGCCCACTTCAAGTGTCCGAAGTCGGTTGACCTCGTCGACGAACTGGCCCGCACCGCCACCGGCAAGCTCCAGAAATTCAAACTACGCGAACGCTACTGGGTGGGTCGAGACAAGCAGATCAACTGAAATCTGCGTCTCAGCGGGCGTCGGCTTGGTGATCCGACGCCAGCGGGACCCGCCAGATGATGGTCGACCCCTCACCGCGGACCGATCGAATCTCGACGCGACCGCCGAGACCCTCGGCCCGAGCCTCGATGTTGTCGAGCCCGAGACCCGATCGACGGCGCGAGAGGAAGCCGGCGCCATCGTCGGTGACCCGGAGGCACAACTCCGAACCCGCTACGGCCTCGATGTCGACCTCCACCGTGCCGGCGCCGGAATGTCTCACCGCGTTCGACATCAGTTCGTTGATGACAGGCAACAACTCGTCGGCCATGTGGGTGGGCACCGAGACCAGGTCGCCCGTGAGGTTGAGACTGACCGATGGGCCGTCATCGCTGCGGAAGCTGTGGACCAATGTCTGAACGTCGGTCTGGAGTTCGGCCTCTGACGACGAGAGACGAAAGATCGTCTCTCGGATGACATCGATGGTCTCGTCGAGGCTCATGACGGTCTCGGCTGCTCTCTCGTCAAGCCCCTCGGAGCCTCGCGCCGCCTGCAGACGCATTCCGATCGCCAGCAGGCGCTGGATGACCAGATCATGCAGATCACGGCCGATCCGCTCGCGGTCCTCGACCACGAAGAGTTCACGACGGTCCTGACGCGAACGAGCCAACTGCAGACCGAGCGCCGCCTCGTTGGCGAGGGCCTCGATCATGGCGTAGCCGTCGGGGTCGGCATCCACATCGAGGTTCGGACCACCCACCACCATCACCCGCTCGACTTCACCCCGGACGAGCAGCGGGACCTCGAGGTGACGGATTCCATCCGACGATTCGGGCGTTGGTTCACCGACGCCGACGATCTTGACGGTGAGGTCCGGGAACAGCGATTCGACGGCTCGGCAGACCTTGTCGTCGACTTCGGTGGCCGCCGGTTCGGACAACAGGTGCATGCGGACATCGCCGAGAGCCGACAAGAACCTGACTCGACGGTCGCGTTCCGCCTCGGCCGCCACCCGCTCACGGATGTCAATGGCATGGGCCAGGCGGTAGGGGAGCCCGGTCTCCGATTCGATATTGGTGGCATGCACCGCGCACCAGACCGGGTTGCCCTCACCGTCGAGGTAGCGCTTCTCGACCGAAAAGAAACCCTCCCGTGCCTGCTTGGCGTGCTCGGCCGAGCTGACACGGTCGTCGGGGTAGGTGATCTCGTTGACCGTGCTGCCGACCAGTTCGCTCTCAGACCGTCCCAGCATCTCGCACATGGCGTTGTTCACCTCGGCCACGCGGCGCAGGCCGGGATCCGACAGGTCGGTGATCATCATTGCCACCGGTGCCCGGTCGAACGCGGCCCGGAACGCGGTCTCACTCGACCGGAGGGCCTTCTCGGAGTCGAGTCGGGCCGAAATGTCACGCGATATGGCAATGAAGAAGCCACCGGTGAGGCGGGTCGGAGATTCGACGTAGTGGATCAGGATCTCGACCGGCCGCCTGCCGTCGTTGATGCAGCACAACTCGAAGGTGTCGGTGTAGCTGTCGAGCCCACCGCTCCTGAGTCTGGCCACGACCCCGTTGAACCGTTCCGGATCGAGCCCCTCCACCAGGTCGAACGGGGTCATGTCGAGCAGCTCTGCGGCGGTGAAGCCGGTCTGGTTGCGTGCGCCGTTGTTGACGTAGGTGATCCTCGACCCTGCCTCGTCGAAGACGAACACGCCGTCCTCGACCGAATCGAGCGCCAAGCGGGCCATCATCGTCTCGAGATCAGATTGGATCCGATCGGTGACGTCGCGCACCGCCGCCATCACCGTCATCTCGTCGCCTGAACCGACCGGGCTCAGGCTCACCTCGGCCGGGAACAACGAGCCGTCGAGACGTCGGCCCATCACCTGGGCTTGGCGCGATGACATCGATCTACGGCTCGGATTCGACCCATAGCCTCCGCGACGGTCGGCGTGGCCGCGGCGCGGCGCTTCGGGAATCAGGGCGTCGACCGACGTGCCGATCAGTCCCATCGGAGCGAACCCGAACAGGCGGTGAGCCAATTCGTTGGCGTAGCCGATCTCACCATCGAGTCCGACGAGAAGAATGGCATCAGGGGCCGCGTCGAGCAGATCGAACGTGTGCTCCTCGAGCTTCATCGGAGCAGTGTTGCACGCCCGGCGACCGATGCACACGTCGATGGTGTGCACAGCTCGGGCGCCCGACCGGGGCCGTGGACCTCTGTGGGTCTACTGCTCCTCGCGAAGACGTCGCCGTTCGTCGATGCGGGCTGCGGTGGCTGCCGCTTCGGTGCGGCGAGACATTCCGAGCTTCGACAGCAGGTTCGACACGTAGTTCTTCACCGTCTTCTCGGCCAGATACATATCGTCGGCGATCTGACGGTTGGAGTAGCCCTCGCCGATCAGCTCAAAGATCCGGTATTCCTGAGGGGTGAGAGTGGCAACCCTGCCCTCCTCGGTCTGACGGAACCTCTGCAGCCCCAGCCTCACATCGGTCTTGCCGAGAAGCTGAACTCCGTCGGCGACCTTGCGGATCGACTCGATCAGCTCGTTGCTGCGGATCTGCTTGAGCACGTAACCGGCCGCGCCCGCCATCGCGGCATCTACGAGCGCGTGATCATCGGCAAACGAGGTGAGTATCAGGCAGGCAATCTCGGGATGCTGCGACCGGATCTCGCGACAGACCTCGATGCCGTTTCCGTTGCCATCGCCCAAGCGAACGTCGAGCACTGCCACGTCGGGGCTGTGGCGCTCGATCGCGGCAAGAGCCTCCTTGGATGTGCCGGCCTCGGCGATCACCTCCATGTCGGGCTCGGCGTTGACGAGATCGCCCACTCCGCGCCGAACGATCTCGTGGTCGTCGAGAAGAAACACCTGAATTGTGCGGCCAATCCCCGTGTCGGCGGCCTCTTCACTCATTCGCTGACCTCACTGGTTCGACTACAAAGTCGGCCAATTCGCCGGGGGTGGACAAGGGCCATAGGTCACACTCTCGCCCCGCTTCACCCGTCATCCGACCGAATTCGGCGATCGAGTCGGTCGCTTCCGGCGTCCATCCCCGGCATCTGGACCTCGACCGCGCCACGAAGTCGGGCCGCCAGATCAATCACGATCTCCTCGACTTCCGGCCAGTTCCGAGCCCGCAGACCGTCGAAGTCACGGTTGTAGGGCTGTTCGAAAACGATCACCTGATTGCCGGCGGCCCGCAGTGAGTCGATGTTGTGGGGAGCGTCGTCGATGTAGCAGTCGGCCTCGACCTCGGGCTTGGCTCCCAGGAAGCAGATGTCGCGGTAGGGAATCCGGTGACGGTCGAGCCAACTGACCGTGTCGGAGATCGCCGCGGCGTGGCCCCAGTTGACGTAGAGACGGTGGGTGACCACGCGTATCCAGATGCCCGCGTCGGACAGGCGCCACAGCGCCTCAGCCGCGCCCTCGATCATCGGTAGGTCCCGAAGCATGCGTCGTTGGTTGACCGCAATCTCGTGGAGTTTGTCGAAGTCGCGCTGGTCGATTCCCCATTCGGCGAAGTCCCACGATCTCTCGATCGGCAGAGTCTCGGGGTCACGGCTCAACACGTCGGCAACCACATCACGGAACCCGAGTGTGTAGTCGGCCACCACACCATCCAGGTCGACGCCGAAAACGAATGGTCTGGACACGCCGTGAGCCTGCCACACTGCACGGATGAAACGAGGACGCTTGAGACTCGGGATAGATCTCGACGGTGTGGTAGCCGACTTCAACGGCGGCTGGATCACCCGCTACAACCGCGACTTCGGAGCCGATCTGAGCGTCGACCAGATCATCGAATGGGATGCCCCGACTCATCTCACCCACTTCTCCGCAATGAGCGAGTTCTGGGCCTGGGCCCGTACCTGCGGCGAAGGTCGAAGTCTGTTTCGCCCGCTCGACACCTACCCCGGAGCGGTGGATTCACTGAATGCCCTGAGACAAGGCGGGCATCGAATCGTGATCCTCACCACCAAGCCTGATTTCGCGGTTCACGACACCTACGCCTGGTTGTCACAGCACGAGATTCCCACCGAGGAGGTCCACATCCTCGACGACAAGACCACTGTCGAGTGCGATGTCTACCTCGACGATGCCGACCACAACCTCGAGGCCCTCAGCCGGGTGAGAAGCAGCGCGACGGTCTGTCGCTTCATCCGACCCTGGAATTCACCGGCCGACCGACTGGTCGACATCACCGGCTGGCCCGATTTCGTGGAGTTGGTCGGCTCGACCCGGTAGGTCGCGTGAACCGGTCGTGGATCACATATTTGGAGCGCGGTTGGACTTGAACGGGTCCACCCGCACTAGGTTGTCCGGTCTACCTACGTTGAACTGGAGGGTTCCATGAGGACAACGAAACTTCTTGCAGTGCTACTGGCGCTGTCGTTCGTGGCCGCGGCTTGCGGCAGCAACAGCGGCAGCAACACGGCCTCACCGACCACGGCCGCACCGACCACGGCTGCACCGACCACGGCCGCACCGACCACCACGGCCGCCAAGTCGGAGCATCCCGACTGGCCCAAGAAGCTCGTGTTCGGCTTCGTCCCAAGCCAGGAGCAGGACACGCTGCAGGACGACATTCAGCCGTTCATCAAAGTGTTGTCCGCCGGCCTCGGTATCGACGTCAAAGGCATCGTCACCACCGACTACACCGGCTTGGTCACCGCTATGGGCACCGGCAAGGCCGACCTCGGCGCATTCGGTCCGTTCGGCTACACCCTCGGCGTCGACCAGTTCGGCAACATGCAGGCGCTGATCCAGTCGATCCGTTTCGGTTCTGCCACCTACCACGGCCAATGGATGACCAACAACCCGAGCGCCGTCTGCAACGGGACGCCGGTGCCTGCCACCGCCCTGGAGAACACCCCTGACGGCATCGTTCAGGTCCCGGCCCTCAAAGCCGTGGCCCTCGAGGTCGGCGTCTACTTCGGCGACAACGGCAAGGCCCTGGGCGAAACCGTCGACGCCGGTCCGGTCTCCCCCGGCTCCAGTTGCATCGGCGATGTCAGCAAGGTGAAGGGCATGACCGTGGCGTTCACCAGCGAGAGCTCGACCTCCGGCTACCTGTTCCCGGCGCTCGAGCTCACTCAGCTGGGCATCGACCCCGCCACCGACATCACCCCGATATTCACCGGTAGCCACGACGCTTCGGTCACCGCCGTCTACAACGGTGACGCCGAAATCGGTCTCTCGTTCGACGACGCGCGCCGAACCATCCGCAAGGAAAAGCCCGATGTCGGAGCCAAGGACATCGTGTTCTCCATCACACCCGAGATCCCCAATGACGTCGTTGCCGTCCGCACCGACCTTCCGCAGGATCTCAAGGACGCCATCTACAACACGGTGGCCGACTACCTCAAGACCGACCAGGGCAAGAAGATCTTCGACAGCATCTACGGGTGGACCTCGGTTCGTCGGGCCAACGAGTCCGACTTCGACATCGTCCGCAAGGCCGCCCAGGCCCTCGGAATCAGCCAGCCCCCCGGGTGATCATCTGAGCCGATCCCGACCGACCGACCACCTCACGATCCCCCACAGGTTTCGCAATGATCCGATTCGAGAACGTCTCCGTCACCTACCGTGGCGGCGTCAAGGCACTGCGAAACCTCGATCTCACGATTGAGGACGGGGAGTTCGTGGTGGTGGTCGGTTTGTCGGGAGCAGGCAAGTCGACCCTGCTGAGAGTCCTCAACGGGCTGGTCCCGGCCACCGAAGGTTCGATCCTCGTCGATGGAACCGAGGTGGTCGGGGCATCGGCCCGCACCCTGCGGGAGGTGCGATCCCACATAGGGATGATCTTCCAGACCTTCAACCTGGTCGAACGCACCACCGTCGTCAACAACGTCCTGATGGGGCGCCTGTCGACCGTGACGGCGTGGCGATCGACGTTCGGCTTGTGGCCGGCATCGGCCCGTGCCGCGGCCATGGAGGCCCTCGAGCGCGTCGGGATCGTCGACAAGGCCTACGTCAGAGCCTCAAATCTCTCAGGCGGTCAGCAGCAGCGGGTGGGTATCGCCAGAGCGCTGGCCCAGAATCCGACGTTGATGCTGGCCGATGAGCCGGTTGCGGCGCTCGATCCCGTCACCAGCCGCCAGGTGATGGGTGACCTCCAGCGCATCAACCAAGAGCTGGGAATCACCACCCTGATCAATCTCCACTATCTCGATCTGGCCCAGGAATACGGTCGTCGGCTGGTCGGTCTCAACGGTGGTGAACTCGTGTACGACGGCCA
Source organism: Acidimicrobiia bacterium (assembly GCA_003231645.1). Lineage (GTDB taxonomy): Bacteria > Actinomycetota > Acidimicrobiia > Acidimicrobiales > Aldehydirespiratoraceae > SZUA-87. The sequence continues at coordinate 49,616 of QIIW01000108.1, forward strand.
GATCGAAGACGCCACCCCCGAGACCTTCTCCTCGATATACGGCCGTGAGATCTCCTCGACCGACGTGCTGGTCGACCACGACCAGTCGTGACCGCGCCGTCCTCCCCCCCCACGACCTGGCCGACCAAGCCCCGCCCACGGGTCTCGATTCTCATCGGCGCGATCCTCGCCATCGCGTTCACCGTCTACTCCGCTCGCCAGGTCGACATGAGGTTCTCGACGTTCGCCGACGTGTGGACCAACCCGCTGTGGGAGAAGTTCTGGCCGATTCCCTGGGAATGGGTGTTCGACCGCCGCAACGTCATCAATCCGCTGATCGAAACCTTCCAGATCGCCATCATCTCCACCGTCATCGGCTGCAGCATCGCTCTACCGGTGTCGTTCGCGATGTCGCGTCTCACCACCCCCAACTCGGTGACCTACTACTCGAGCCGCGTGGTCATGAACATCGTGCGGGCGATTCCCGACCTCTTCTGGGCCAAGCTCCTCGTCACCGCGGTCGGCGTCGGCGCCTTCGCCGGCTCGTGGGCGCTCTCGATCTTCTCACTCGCCGTGATGGTCAAGCTGTTCAGCGAGGACATCGACGGCGCCGACCCCCGTCCGCTCGAGGCGGCCAAGGCCGCCGGCGGTCGCCACATTCCTTCGGTGGCCACCGGCGTATTCCCCACGGTATTTCCGGCCTACGTTTCCTACTCGCTCTACGTTTTCGAACTCAACATCAGGGCATCGCTGGTCTTGGGTCTGGTCGGCGCGGGCGGCGTCGGACGGGTGATCGAAGCCCAACGCCAGTTCTTCCGTTTCGGACGCATCCTCGGCATCCTCGTCATCATCTTCGTGGTCGTGGTCGTGCTTGAACAGGTCAGCGTGGCCGTCCGCAAGAGGTTGGTCTGACATGGCAGTGTCCCAACCGACACCCGTCGAGACCAGGCCCGGGCGACCTCTCGGCCCACGGATCTGGAGATGGGTGATCGCGGTCGTGATCCTGGTGGCGGCTGCTTGGTCGGTCACCGGCCTCAATGTCAGCGTCGATCGCCTGCTGAACGCCTCGGGCGACGCCTGGAACGTCATCAAACGCATGTGGCCACCGGCTTTCTCGATCGAGATCAAGCGAGGTGTGATCGGCAAAGTCCTCCAGTCGATCTACATCGCCTGGGTCGGCACGGTGATCGGAGCGATCCTGTCCCTGCCCCTGTCGTTCCTCGCCGCCGGCAACGTCTCACCTCGCCTGATTCGACTTCCGATCCGGCAGGTGTTCAACGCCATTCGTTCCGTGCCCGAGTTGATCGTGGCCGTGATCCTCATCGCGGTCACCGGCCTCGGACCGTGGGCCGGTGCCCTCGCCATCGGACTGCATTCGATCGGCACCCTCGGGAAGTTGTCGAGCGAAGCGATCGAGAACATCGACGCCGGGCCGATCGAGGCGGTGGATGCCGCGGGCGGCAGATGGATTTCCGCCATGCGATGGGCGGTACTCCCCCAAGTGCTGCCGGTGGTGGTGTCCTACTGGTTGTTCCGCTTTGAGATCAACGTGAGAGCATCGGCGGTACTCGGGCTGATCGGGGCCGGGGGCATCGGCTCGGAACTGGTCTCTCAGCTCAACTTCCGGAACTTCCCCGAGGTTGGTGCGGTTCTCTTCGTCACGATCGTCGCCGTGATCACCATTGACCTGCTCTCGTCGGCTCTGCGCCGCGCCATCATCCAGGGTGGCGCCGGCCCGGACCAGTCGAGGTCGGGTGAGGCACTCGAGGATCTCACCGGAATGTCGCTCGCCTGACCCGACGGGAGATCTCCGGTCCGGCCGGTCAACTCTGGGGTGGTGGCCCGGGAATCACGTGGCCGATACCCTCCACCCACCTCGAGTTGGGCGGGGGCGGCCGCGAATCGTCGGGATCGAGCACCCATCCGTGCCCGTCCACCCAATTGGGGGCCGGCCGCTTCACCGGAGCCGGCTCCCCCGTCCATGCCGGGAGGTCGACAGAATCCGGGGCACTGGCGCGAGTGGGGAGAACCGGTCGTGGAGGAGGAAGCGGTGCCGCCACCGCCGGGGCGCGCTCGGAGCGATCGGGCCAGGCGAAGGCGGCAACAAGCAGGCCTCCGCCCACCATGGCCAGGATGATCGATGGGGTCAGGGTCGACCTCAACAGGGCGGTGAGAAGTGCCGCGATTACCTTGGCCTGAGCCGGGGCGAAACGGCGAAGGAGTCCCGGAATCGCCAGTCCGATGGTCAGATATACCGCGGTGGTGCCGATCGCCCAACCGGCCGCCCGCTTCAACACCGACGGTCGATCACTGGTGGCCAACAGAGCGATGAGTACGCCCACCAGGGAGATTGCCGCCAGAATCGGCACCACCTTGGTGAGGAAGTCGCGAACCGGCCGGGCATTGGGGATCTGATCGGTGGGTAACGTGACCACGAGGGGCTCGGCCGCAGGAAGCCTCTCATCGAGGCCGGGAACCGCCGATACGAGTTGCTCTCTCACCATTGCTGCCACCGGGCTGAGATCGAGGGTGCGGGGGGCGTCGCCCTCGCCGAGGAACGCCCGGTGAGTCGCGCTGAACGCCTGGATGACCAGATTCTCGACCCTGGGGTCGGCGAGTATCCGCTGCGCCACCGCCGCCACTTCGGGCCGGCTGATCGACACCCCGTCAGGCAATGCGGCCGTCAGCGCGGTGCCGATGTTGTCGGCGAGTTGGGAGCGAACCTCCTCGTTGTCGAGCAGTTCTTGGGCAATCGTGGCGGAACGACTGCTGTCGAAGACCGTCCTCAAGGCGATGAAACCCGACCATGCGAACGAACCGATGAGGAGGGCGGGCCCCAGGAAGAGACCGGCGATTACGCGTCGGAACATGGGGGGTCATGTTGGCACGCCGCGGCCGACGCGCCGCATCGGGAGGCCCGCGCCGCATCGGCCAGGACCAGCAAATCGAGACCTTCGATGTCGTCGAGCACCCATCCGATCTCACGCGGCAACCGCCCGAACGGCACGCGACCGTCCTCGGAGGCCCCGACGTCGGCGACCTCGATCCCGACCAGGTCGGCGAACTCGTGCCTGGCCATGCCCAGATGACCCCGAGCGACCAGAGCGACAGCCCCGGCCACCGGATGGGCGGCGCCGGCCCGTTCGAGCCGCAGGGCCAGGCGCTCACACATGGCCGTGGCATCGCCACGCCGGCCGGAGCTCATGCCGCGAACCATCCGAACTGTCGAAGCGGCTCGAATCGGTCGTCGGATTCGATCAGTGCGACCACCTTGGCCTTCTGTCTGACGAAAATCTGCCTGACGTTGCCGGGCTCCACACCGAACATCCGTGCCACGGTGACTGCCGGGGAAGGGTCCCCGAGCGCCTTCTGGACGCCGTATTGCCAGCAGATCTGCTGGCTGCGCTCACACCCCACCGAGCGAATGGCCCGATCGAGCAGCCGAGCCCGTGGGTCGACCTGTATCAGATCGACGATGTCGTCGCCGGTCAGGTCGGCGTCCCGCGCCAGGAGGCCGCTCACCTCACCGTCGGCACCCGCGGCATCGCCGACCGGCAAGCCATGGTCGTATGCCTCCTCGAAGGAGACCGGACGGTGCCCGATCCCGGCGGCCACTCGACTCCGGATCGCCGCCCGGGCCCACTTCCAGGGCCTCGCACCATCAGCCCGCCAGCCGGAGGCCCGACTGTAGATCACCTCACACGCGTCGATCACCAGGCCGTCGATCTCGTCGTCATCGCGCAGGATGTCGAGCCGGCCCATCCCGCGCACCATATCGCGTACGATCCAAGTGATCTTCGGTCCGAATCGTTCGTGGAAGGTGAACAGGAACGCCGCATCGCCGCCCGCCATGCCCTCCATGCATCTGCAGAGTTCATCATCGTCGGTATCCATCTCGTCCTCACTGTCGGGGAAGCCCGTGACACCGTTCGGGTCACGGTCGAGATGATGACGACGGGGTCTGACATTCTCACGCGACGGCCATCAGACGAGGCTCGGGATCACCGGCCGAAGAGCGACCTCAGAAGGCTCTTGCGAGGCGGTTTCTCGGCATCAGCCAGGGCTTGGTAGAGACCCGCCGCCGGCACCGCGCCGCTGAAACGCGAGCGGAACTCACCCTGGTGGAACGTGATGATCGTGGGCATCGACTTGATACCGAAGCGTTGGACCAGCTCCGTCTCACGATCGACGTCGACCTTGGCGATCAGCACATCGTCGGGCGATTCCCTGGCCACCCGCTCGAGGTCGGGAGCCATCGACCGGCACGGTCCGCACCACGTCGCCCAGAAATCGACCAGCGCTATGCGGTGCGACGCGATCGCTTCATCGAAGGTGGCGGTCGTGAGCGAGACCGAGTCGTGCTTGTGTTTGCCCATCGTCACCGCAACCCCCGAGCCGGCCCCGCAATTCCGTTGATCGTCGCCGGGTCGACGCCATGAACGTTTTCAGCCCTCGAGTTCGGTCTTGATCGCTTCGAGCGTCCGTTCCATTCCCACCTGAATCGTGTCGGGGCGATTGAGCACCCTTTCGTAGAGAAACCCTTGGAATCCCTTTCCCGGGGGGTAGCTCACGGACTCGGTCACCCTGGTGGCTCCGTCACCCACCGGCTCCATCTCGTATCGCCAGGTCGTGAACTCCTCGGCGATGAACTCGAACACCCGACCCGGCTCGGACGCCGTGACCACCGATGTCGTGGTCCAGCGCTTGGCGGTGATCGGTCCGAACCTGACGACATTGTCGCCGCTGAACCTGGCACCGACCTCGGGGCCGTCGGACCCGTCGACCCATCGACACGCCACACACTCGGGGCTCCTGTCACCGATCCTGGTGATGTCGGTGACAGCCGCGAACACCTCGCCGGGTGACGCTTTGATGGTGGCCGTCGCCGCTCGTTCGATCCTGTCGTTCTTGCTCATCGCTGACTCCGTTCCGATCCGGCGGTGAGTCTGACACTCCTCGACCGACAAAAGTGCGCCGGGACGAATAGCGTCGGGTGGTGACCCCGCCCCTGCACTCTCCCGCCGTAGTCGAGTTCACACGGGCCGAGAGAATCGAGAGCGCTCACATCGTCGACATCGTCGTCACCGATCGCGGAGGTTCGTTCGAATCGTGGGGTGATCCCGACCGGCTCGTGATCCCCCGATCAGCCATCAAGTCCTTGCAGGCGCTGCCCCTGATCAGCACCGGCGCGGCCGACGCCTTCGACGTGAGCGACAACGAACTGGCGTTGGCCTGCGCCAGCCACAGCGCCGAGGCCGACCACGTGTCCATGGTGGCAGCCTGGCTGGAGAGAATCGGACGTTCCGAGTCCGATCTCGAATGCGGAAGCGATCGCCCGATCGACGCGTCGGCCGCGGCCGACGCCCTTCTCTCCGGCGGACCCACCGCCCCGATCTTCAACTGCTGCTCGGGAAAGCACACGGGCTTTCTCACCGTGGCACAGCACCTCGGCCATCGCAGTACCGGCTACATCGAACGCCGTCACCCTGTGCAGCAACTCGTCGAACACGCCCTGTCGACGATGACCGGCATCGACCTGCACGACCACACCAGCGGGATCGACGGATGCGGTATCCCGGTTTTCGCCATCCCCCTCCGGCTGCTCGCCCTGGCCATGGCCCGCCTCGTCGATCCGGTCGACCTTCCCGACGATACGGCGGCAGCCTGTCGCCGACTGGTCGACGTGTTGCCGTCACGCAGCCACCTGGTGTCGGGTTCCGGACGCGCCGAGGAACGGCTGGCCGCGGCGGTCGACACGCCGTTGATAGCCAAGAGTGGGGCCGAGGGCGTGTTGATGGCCGCCCTCCCCGAACGAGGCCTGGGCGTGGCACTCAAGGCACGCGACGGCGCGTCGAGGGCCGCCAAGCAGGCCATCTGGGGGGTGCTCGACCGCCTCGGTGCCCTCTCGGAACCGCCGGTCGATCAACCGCTCGTGAACAAGGCCGGCCGCCAGGTCGGAGTAGGCCGAACGGTGCTTCCACGATGACCGACCTGTTGCTGGTTCGCCACGGCGAAACCGAGTGGAGCAGCAGCGGCCGCCACACCGGACGTACCGATGTCCCCCTCACCGCGGTGGGGCGACATCAGGCCGACCAGATCGCAGCCAAGCTCCGCGGTCGGAAGATCGCGGCCGTGTGGTCGAGTCCACTGCAGCGGGCACTCGAAACCTGCCGACGGGCGCTGCCGGGCCGCGAGCCCACCGTCAACGATGACCTCGTCGAGTGGGACTACGGCGACTACGAGGGCATCACCACGGCCGAGGTTCGCCGCAACATCGTCGGTTGGACGGTCTGGACCCACCCGATCACGGGGGGTGAGTCGATCGGGCAGGTCGGCGAACGAGCCGATTCGGTGATATCGCGGGCGCTCGAGGTCGACGGCAATGTCAGCCTGTTCGCGCACGGCCAGTTCCTTCGCATCCTTGCCGCCCGCTGGATCGGACTGTCAGCCGATGCGGGACGCTTGTTGGCTCTCGACACGGCCACCGTGTCGACCCTCGGGTTCGAGCGCGAAACCCGCGTGATCCGCTACTGGAACGAGAGCTGCCACCTCCGCGTCGTCAGGTGACACGACGATCCGGTATCGACTCGGCGACCGGCTGAGCGGCCTTCGTTCTCATCGGGTCGACTTGGCGTATCACCGGTGATACGCCTCCTGACATGGTCGAAGTCAGCATCCGTGATCTACCCAACCACGGCGGCGAGGTGATCAACCGCGTGCAGGCCGGCGAGCATCTCGGGGTCACCCGATCGGGTACCCCGTAGCGGAACTCCGACCGATTTCCCGTAGCGGCCCCAGCCCCTCCACACGACCAACCCCGGAGTCTTCGCCGGTATGTCCGGCCTCGAACTCGTGCCGATCATCCACCCCGATGCCTGCTGAGCGGCTGCGTCACGGAAGGTCGGTGCGGCCGCCGCGCCGGCCGTAGGGTTCGGGCGGCGGGCAAGCGGTTACGATCGTTGATCGTGCACATTCATCTCGACGCGATCGGCGGGATTGCCGGCGACATGTTCGTCGCCGCGATGATCGATGCCCGGCCCGAGCACGAGCATGACGTCGCTGCCGCCCTGAGCCGACTTCCGGGTCTGGCGGGGGTCACCGCCGATCTCGCCGAGATCAACGACGGAATCCTGACCGGCCGCCGCTTCGTCGTGGAACGCGACCACCGGCACGACCCCGGCGATCCCGACGCTCACCCTTCCCACGACCACGCTTCGCACGACCACACGACGTTCAGCGACATCCGGCAGATGCTGTCGTCCTCGATGCTGGCGGAACCGGTGCGTGATCACGCCATCGCCATCTTCGCCTTGCTGGCCGAAGCGGAGGGAACGGTACACGGTCGCCGCCCCGAGGATGTGACCTTCCACGAGGTCGGCGCCTGGGACTCGATCGTCGACATCGTGAGCGCGGCCGTTCTCATCGACCTGTGCGGCGACGCCACCTGGTCGGTTTCTCCGCTCCCGCTGGGATCGGGCCGGATCGACACCGCCCACGGAGTCCTGCCGATTCCGGCGCCGGCCACCACGCTGCTTCTCGAAGGATTCCCCGTGATCGATGACGGAGTCGGCGGAGAGCGGGTCACGCCAACCGGCGCCGCGATCGTGCGACACCTCGATCCGGCGCATGCGCCACCGTCGACCCCGATGGCCATCACCCACTCCGGGCATGGCTTCGGCACGATGAACCTGCCCGGGATGTCGAACGTGCTTCGCGTACTCGTCTTCGAACCGGCCGGTCAGAGCGATCGCAACCTGGTCGCGGTGATCCGATTCGAAGTCGATGATCAGAACCCCGAGGATCTCGCGGTCGGACTCGAGCACCTTCGCGATCGGGATGATGTTCTCGATGTCACCCAAGCACCGGTCCTTGGGAAGAAGGGCCGGATGGCCAGCCATGTTCAGGTGCTGGCCGAACCAGGGTCCCTCGATCCGGTGATCGAGGCGTGTTTTGGCGAGACCACGACCATCGGCGTCCGCTTCGCCCATGAGAGTCGGGTCGTTCTCGAACGGCGGGTCGATCGCCGAGATGCCCTCGGCGTATCCGTTGGTGTGAAGACGGTGCTCCGGCCCGGCGGGCCGGACGTCAAGGCCGAGATGGACGACATCGCCGAGGCGGGGGACCGTGAGGCCCGGGACCGCCGTCGCGGTCGGGCCGAGTCCGCCGACCCACCACGCCACCGACATGGCTGAGCCGCAGGCCCTGTTCGACGAACTGGCCGGCGTGCTCACCGGCCTCGGCCCGACCGCGGTCGCAGTCAGTGGGGGCGTCGACAGTGTGACGCTGGCGGTGGCCGCCCACCGCCTCGCCTCACGATCCACCGAGATGTTCCACGCCGTGTCTCCGGCCGTTCCCGAGGTCGCGACGGACCGTGTTCGTGCCGTGGCACGAACCGAGGGCTGGAAACTCCGGATCATCGATGCCGACGAGTTCAGTGATGCCGACTACATGTCGAATCCGGTCGATCGTTGCTTCTACTGCAAACATGACCTCTACAGAACGATCGCCGATCACACGTCGTCGCTCATCGTCTCGGGCACCAACCTCGATGATCTGGCCGACTATCGGCCCGGTCTCGCCGCCGCCGAGAAGGCGGGCGTGCGGCATCCCTTCGTCGAGGCCGGCATCGACAAGCCCGGCATCAGGAATCTCGCCGCTCATCTCGGTCTCGGCGACCTGGCCGAACTCCCCGCTGCTCCGTGCCTGTCCAGTCGGGTCGAAACCGGCCTGCCCATCCGAGCCGACTGGCTGGGCGTGATCGAGACCGTCGAGCGTGGCATCACCGGCGAATTGGAACCCGGTACGGTGCGTTGTCGGGCCCGTGCCGGCCACATCGCCATAGAACTCGATCCGGATTCCATACGACAAATGTCGAAGCGAACGCGGAAGCGGCTCCTTTCATCGGTGGCCGGCGCGTGGTCGGCGATCGGCGTTGACCTCCCGGTCACCATCGAGCCATACACGATGGGAAGCGCGTTCCTGCGGGTCACGTCGTGACCGACGATGTCCATCTCGATCTGAGTCGCCAGGATCGTATCGGTGTCCGCGAAGCCTTATTGGCCGGACCCAAGTCGGTCGACCAGCTCGTCACGGTGCTGGATCAGGCCGACGCCGCCGGCCAAGCGATGTTGATCACACGGCTCGAACCACCCCAACTCGCTTCCCTGCCGGGGTCGCTTCGCTCGCGGATCGACTACGACGCGTCGTCGCGAACCGGCTTCTTCGGTGATGTCGGTGAGCCGGAGGGCGAGCCGGAGGTCGCGGTGGTGTGCGCCGGAACCGCCGACCGGCCGGTAGCAGCGGAAGCAGAACGCACACTTGCCTTCTCGTGCGTCCCGTGCCTGTCGGTGAACGACATCGGTGTGGCCGGGCTCTGGCGCCTGATGGAACGAATCGAGGATCTCCGGCCCATGAAAGCCGTGATGGTGGTGGCGGGCATGGACGGCGCCCTTCCCACCGTCGTCGCCGGCCTGCTTCCCGGAGTGATCATCGCCGTGCCCACCTCGATCGGGTACGGAGTCGCGGCCGCCGGCCACACCGCCCTCAACAGCGCGCTGGCGAGTTGCGCACCGGGTCTCGTCGTCGTCAACATCGACAACGGTTACGGCGCGGCGGTGGCAGCCCAACGGGTGCTTTCCGCCGGGAGATGAGGCCCGCCGGCCGGCCAGCTTCGTATCAGTCGATGCGGTAGAACTCAGCGGCGTTGTCGGCGAACAGCTTCTGGCGGTCCGTCAAGGTGTAGTCACTCACGATCTCGAAGTACGAGTGGTAGAGCATCTCGTAGCTGACCGACACCTTGTCCATCGGGAAGTTCGAGGCGAACATGCACCGCTCGACACCGAACGTCTCGATGCCGTAGCGGATGTGGGACCCGATGTCGTCGACCACCTGCTCGACCGAGTCCGGGCCTCCGGTCCGGTGGTAGCCGAACCCGAGGGTACACATCAGCAGGCCGCTCAACTTGAGGTGGACCTGGGGATGTTCGGCCAGGCGAGCCAGATCCTCGTACCAGTCGCGACGGATGGCGTCGCGCCGGCGAGGTGTCTCCCCGAGCCCACCGAATGGTCCGCCGAGCGCGATCGGAGTGCCCATGTGGTCGAGCACGACACGGGTGTCGGGAACCCGCTCGACCAGACGGGACAGGTCGCGCAGTTGATTGGAGTAGACCCACGCGTCGAAGCTGAGATCATGCTCGGCGAGCTTGCGGTAACCGGCCTCGAACTCCGGCGATGTGAGCGTGGCCTCGGATTTCGCCCAGTTGTGGATCTTGTTGCTGGGATGGGCCGCAACCATGTCGCGTACGCCCGTGAAACGGTTGCTGGCGGCGGCGTGGGCGTCGAGTACGGCGTCGAGGTGCGCAGTGTCGCTCAACGACGCGTGGGCGACCAATGCCAGCGGCGGGTCATCGAGCGCGTCGACCCACCTGGTCTCCCCGACCGGACCCAGAGGACCCTTCTCCTCCCAACCGGCTTCGATGTGGACGTAGCCGTCAACGTCGTACCGGCCGGTGTCGCGGTGGAACGTCTCGGGCATGTGGGGATTGAGCACGTAGCGGGAATCGCCCACGAATTCGACCAGTGCGTGAGGCATGAACAGCCGCACCGACCGGTCGAGTACGTTGGGCCACCGGCCCAGCAGTTTCACCATCGGACTCGCGGACCGAGGTGTGGTGAGCGGGTCCCAGATGTGGACGTGGGGGTCGATTATGCGCACCGGTTGACTCATGGTCCGACACTAGACCCGGTCCGTGCCGGGATCATTTCGGGTGGCGCGGCCGGCCGGGCCCGGAGATCGCACCGAGGCCATACTGTCGGGCCATGCGTGAGATCCATTCCCTGGCCGAGTTCGATGCCCGGATCGCCGGGCACGGCAACCTCGACGGAACCGTCATCCAAGGCATCGATCTGCGGGACCGCACCGACTCGATCATCTCCGTGACCTGCGCCGGAACGACCTTTCTCGGCGCGGCCATGACCGACGCGGCGCTGCGCCACGTACACGAGGCCGGCGCGATCGTGTTTCCCCGCTTCCGTGACCTGCCGTTCGACCCGTACCGTCCGTGCCTCTACCGCCGGCGCGAACTGCTCCAAGGGTGGATTCCCGGAGACGTCACCGGCCGACACACCTTCGAGCAGGCACTCGACACTCGCATCTACCGCTGGGCCGCGCAATATCCGAGAGGCTCACATCTGCCCGTGGTCCACGCTCTGGCCCGACGTCTCCACGACCACGCCATCGACGACGCACTACGCGACCACCTCGACACCCAACCGCGGGTGGTGGCGATCATGGGCGGCCACGGCCTCACCCGAGCCGAGGCGTCCTACCGGACCGTCGCCGAACTCGGCTGGTCACTGGCCCGCGGCGGCTACCACGTCGCCACCGGCGGGGGTCCCGGCGCCATGGAGGCCGCCAACCTGGGGGCGTGGCTGTCGCCCCGACCCGAGACCGCGATCGACGAGGCCGTCGGGAGGTTGTCCGTCGCCGTCGATTTCGCCGATACCGACCCCTACCTGAGCGCCGGGCTGGAGGTTTGCGACGCCTTCGACGATGGCGGCGAGAGCCTGGCCGTGCCCACCTGGTTCTACGGCCACGAACCCACCAACCAGTTCGCCACCCTCGTAGCAAAGTACTTCGCCAACTCGATCCGTGAGGACGGCCTGTTGGCGATCGCCAACCACGGTGTCGTGTTCGCCCCCGGGTCGGCCGGCACCGTGCAGGAGATCTTCCAGGACGCCACCCAGAACCACTATGGCGTGTTCGGGGTCGTGAGCCCGATGGTCCTGCTCGGGCGCCGATACTGGGGGGACACCCTCCCGGCCGAGTGCCTGCTGCGCGACCTCGCCGTCGGACGCGACTACTCCGACATGATCACCACGGTCGACACCGCGGATGAGGCTGTACGTTGGATCGCGGACCATCCGCCGAAACCGGTGGACCTGTGACCCGAACAAAGGCCCGACATGCCCGACCCACAGCCTCCCGGACTTCTCGCCCTCAGGTTCCGTGAGCCGCTCATGGCCCAGGAATGTGTCCTGGCCATGGGTCGCCTCGCCAAGAATCATGTGATCGAGATCGACGACATCGCCGTGGTCAGCCACAAGGGCAGCCACACCCACATCCAGCAGACCCGTGACCTCAACACCGGGCAGGGCGCGAGCGCCGGTGGCTGGATCGGCGCTCTGGTCGGTATCGTCGGCGGCCCCCCGGGGATGATCGCCGGTGGTGCGCTCGGAGCCACCGTCGGTGCACTCTGGGCCAAGCTTCACGACGTCGGTATCGACGACCACCACATGAAGGAGATGGGCAGCCGCCTTCAGAGCGGTGAGTCGGTCGTGTTCATCTTGATGAAGAGCCACGATGTGAGTGGGCTGGCGAAGGAACTCCGTCGATTCGACGCCGAAATCTTCGAATCGACCCTCACCGACACGGCCGACGAGATGATCCGCGAGAGTCTCACGGTCCAGATCTGAGCGATCAGGACCGGGGGGCGATGATGCACGGCCCGCCGTTGCAGGTGTCGATCACCACACCGTCTGGTTGCAGAAACGCCGCTATCTGGTCGTAGGCCGCAGCGGCGCGTCTGACGTCTTCGTGGGGATCCTCGCCCACACTCGGCGGGGTGTTGGTGGTCGGCGCGATCGCCGCCCCACTGTCGAACATCACCGTGGCCGAGCCGCGGAACGGGTAGCTGTCGATTCGCGGGATGTTCCAGAAGGGCTCGACATCGAGCGTTCGGCCCTTGGCATAGGCCGGCCAGTGGACCGATGCTCCCATGGAGCGGGCCATCACGTTGGCCGCGACATTGGTCACCTGGTGGTCTCCGAGCGCCAGTTGGAGCAGACCGACCTTCTCGTTGACGCCCGGGAGCGGATTGGTGAAGTAGTTGACGTAGCCGTTGCCCTCACCGCGATCCCAGAGCATCTGGGCGGCGAGAAGCAGGATGGCCTGATCGAGCTTGTTGGGGTAGGCCGGATCGAGGACCAGCTGGAAGGTGTTGAAGTCGACGCTGCGATTGAGCAGTGTGCTGTAGTTCACACCGGGCACTCCGAACACGCCACGATCCCAGTCGAAGGACACGGCGGTGGTCACCGGCCCCATGATCCCGCCTTGTGAGATGCCGTAGTAGTAGAGCTGGTCGGTGTTGAGCAGCGGCCGGTCGTCGGCCGATCTGAAGGCCGGGTCGGCCACGAATCCCTCGGGATTCTTCATCAGCCGTCCCAGGAACAAGGTGTTGAGGTGACCCTGCAACAGCCGGTCGGCGAGCGTGTAGAAGCGGCTGAAATCGCTGAGCGCGGCGATGGCGTTGCCCGTATCGGGGTCGGCCATGCCGATCAGTCGGGTTCCACAGATCACGTATCCGAAGTTGTCGGCGATCAGGGACGGACCGGCCGAGGTGACCTGGTCGATGTCGCCGAGCAGACCGTGCCCGTAGACCACGCCCGCACCGGGTTTGTCGGGGGTGGTGGTGTCGCTGATCTGACAGCGATAGGAAGCGGTGAAGGTGCCGTTCTGGGTCGGGAGTTCGGCGCCGTCGATGAGATTGAGTCCCTGGCCGGGTGAGCCGTCGCCGGTCAGGTAGAGCGGCACTTCGTAGGTGCCTTCGATCACCCTGCGTTTGCGGTCGTCTTCACGCGTCACGGTGTCGACCGTGAATTTCGGTGCGGCGTCGCCGAGCTGGGCGAAGGCGTCGTCGCGCATGGCGAGCAACGGGCCGGTGAGATTCTCGGTGGATATGACCGTGAAATCCCAGGCAATCACGAGATCGTCGCGTGCCACGCCGGCTGCTTCGAGGTCGGAGAACACCTGCTCCATGGCCGGACGGCGGGCCTCGACCTCGGGCACGTTGCTCTTGAGCCGGTCGCGGTAGGCCCGGAACGCGTCGGTCGGTTCGATCGCATTGCCGTCCTTGTCCACGAGGTTGCGGATGCCAATCACGATGCGATCACCGTTCGTGTAGTTCTTGGCCGGTCGAATGAACAGGCCGGGGTCCTCCCCCGGGGGTGCATTGGAGTCGATCTCGGCCCAATGGGGCCAACGTTCTCCGGTGGTGGCGTCGATCACCACGGTCACCGAGTCGGGCTCGAGCGACGCCGCGATGTTGGTGACCGGGGGCAGGTTCGACGCCACCGGGTCGAGCCCGGGAATCAGTACCAGCCCGGCAGCGCCCGGACTGAAGCCGTCGTTGAGGTTGAAGTGGGCGGTGTCGACGTTCACCCCGTCGGAGTTGGCCGGCATGGAAGCGGTCGAGATGTTGACCCGCCGCCCCGTAGGTGTGGACGAGTCCGCGACCGTCATGTAGTCCGACGGGAACGGCAGCATGCAGCCATCACCGATGAACTCGCAGCGACCAGGGTTGTCGATGCTGAGCTCGATGGTGCCCGCGAACTCCGCTGTGGTCGTGGGCGGCGGCGAGGTGGTGGTGGTGGTGGTGGTCGGCGCCACCGTCGTGGTGGCCGCCGTCGTCGCCGGCACCGTCGTGGTCGGCGTGGCGCTCGATCCTCCGCTCGAACACGCCGTCACAAACAAGGCGAACGCCGCCACCACAACCGAGATCCTTCGCATGGAACCCCCTCCATCGAACACGCGTACCGACAGGCCTATCGCTGATACGCACATCGACGCCAATCGGACGTCGGTCCCGCGGAGTCAGTGTCACGGAACTCGTCGACTTTGTGTCCACCGCAACGCCCCCACGCGTCCGGACCGGTGACCCGAACGAGGTCGTGAGGTATCTCCGATGTACCGATGCGCCCGGCGCCAGTGGGAGGACAAGACGTGGTTTCGCTATTCTCTGCCCCCATGGCATCCGACGGCGAACTCGTGCTGCGATACGTCGGGGGTGATCGCAACGCCCTCGGCGAGATCTACGAGCGCTATGCCGACCGGGTCCACGACCTGTGCCTGGCGATGCTGCACTCCCCCGACGATGCGGCCGACGCGTTCCAGGACACGTTTCTCGTCGCGGCCCGCCGTCTCAGCGGACTTCGCAGACCCGAGCGACTACGACCATGGCTCTATTCGGTGGCCCGCAACCAGTGCCGGGCTCGGCTCCGGGCGAGGAAACGAACCCGGCCCGAGGAGGATGCCGGCATCGACGTCGGGGTCGAGGTCGACATGACCGCCCGGGTGGCGAGCGCCGAGATCGTCCGGCTGGTGTCCGACGCACAGGCGGGACTCAACGATCGTGATCGGGAGGTCCTCGACCTTCACATGCGCCACGGCCTCGAGGGCGAGGACCTGGCCGAGGTTCTCGGTGTGTCGGTGCAGAGCGCCTACAAGCTCGTGCAGCGGGTGAGGAGCCGGGTCGAGAAGTCGATCGGATCACTACTGGTGGCCCGCCACGGTCGTAGGGACTGCCCCACCCTCGACCAGGTTCTTGCCGGATGGGATGGCAGATTCAGCCCGCTGATGCGCAAGCGGGTGTCCCGCCACATCGGCGACTGCGATGTCTGCACCCGACGACGCAAGGCGCTCCTCGATCCGAGTGGCCTGGCGAGTGCCTCGCCGTTCAC
The DNA here is from genome assembly GCA_003231645.1 of Acidimicrobiia bacterium. Classification (GTDB taxonomy): domain Bacteria; phylum Actinomycetota; class Acidimicrobiia; order Acidimicrobiales; family Aldehydirespiratoraceae; genus SZUA-87. Next base: position 65,110 of record QIIW01000108.1, read on the forward strand.
CCCCGCGCCCGAGGCGGTCCGCGGTGCCGTGCTCGGTTCGCTCATGGCGGGCACCGCCATAGCCCCCGCCCATGAGCCGGATTGGCGCGGCGACGGGTTCCCCTCGACCGGTGGACGAAGCGGCCGACGCCTGTCGCGCCTGGCCTTCGCGGGTGTGATCGGCGTGCTGATCCTGCTCGGCGGCGTGATCGGCAGCGTGGGGGCAAGTTTCATTGGCGGCCACGGCACGGCTGCACCCCCGACTGTCACCACCGCCATACCCGCACCGACCACCACGACAACCCCCACCACCACAGCCGCACCGACCACCACGACAACCACCGCCGCACCCGTGACGACCGCCGCCGCACCGACCACCACGACAACCACGACCCCCGACACCACAGCCGCACCGACCACCACGACCGGCGCACCCATCGCGGTCACCACGACCGCCGCACCGACCACCACGACAACCACGACCCCCGACACCACGGCACCCGTATTCGCCAATTCCCCCTCCACCGATGCCGGCACGATCTGGGAGGACTACCCCAAGGCCCAGTGCGGGTTCGGCATCACGGCCTCGTCCACGCCGCTTGTCACGGCCGACCTCACGGCCGACGTGAGCGACAACATCGGTATCTCCGCGGTACAGGCCTCGTGGACGATCAACCGGATTCTCACGACCACCATCTTTTCCTACAGCAGTCCTGACGGCTTGTGGCACGGCGTGTTCGGCCCGTTCCCCAGCGGCACGGTCACCTCTCCCAACGGTGAGGTGGTGGTGATCACGGTCACCGCGTCAGACGCCGCCGGGAACTCGGCCCAACAGCAAGTGGCCGCAGGACGAGGAATCTTGCTCCTGCCGTGTCCGTAGACCCACCCGCCCGACCCGACGGGACCCAGGCCGGGCCTGAGACCGCCCCGATTTGACACTCCGCCCGGGCAGGCTCACACTCGGCATCACCGGCTGTTCTTTCCGGCTGATCAATGCGGGATCGGGGCCGGACCGGAGGAGGTCCGTATGTCCAGGAATCGGTTTCTGTTGGTGGTCGGGGTACTGGGGGCCGCGGCGTTGAGCCTTGGCGGTTGCAGCAGCAGTTCCGCCAAGACCCCCAGCGTTTCAACCACATCCTCGTCGACCACACCCTCGGTCTCTGCGGCTTCCAACGGAACTACGTCGAAGAACACGAGCGGTACGCTCGCCGCCAACCCCTCGAGCACTGCGGGCACGTCAACCTCGACCACCATGGCCGACGGTGCCGTAGCCCACGCCGGCGTCATCCCGTCAACCTCGACCACAACCAGCCCATCGACCGCCGCACCCGCACCCGCTGCGACTTACGTAATACCCACGTTCACACTCCCACCCGTGACCACGATCTATGTGACACCGCTACCGGGCCTCACGTTCGCACCCGTGACCACCACCACCCTTATCTATGTGATACCGCTACCGGTGACGGTGACCCAACCCACCCTTCTCGGAAACCCGATCCTTCCCCCGTCTCCGTAGCCCGTCGGCGCTCCGGCGGGGGCTGTGCCGCCACCGACCCGGAATACCGACTCGGACCATCATCGGACAATATTCCCCGAAAAGTGTCCAACTTCTGTTGCCACCTACTCAGGACCAGCACACCGCGACCAATCCGGTCGCCCGCACCCTGGAGTAGTCACCATGAAGGATCGCACACTCATCGCCGCCGGAGCACTGGTCGTCTCGGCCCTGTTCACCCTCGG
>QIIW01000082.1 GCA_003231645.1 Acidimicrobiia bacterium
CCGCTCCAGTGGGCAATCGATCGCCACTTGGCGCACCTCCGGCGCGTTGGGAAACGTCACGATTCCCGAGAAGGAAAGCAGCGCGCCACGGGCCAGGCACTCGCGACCCTCGTCGGGTCCACCGGTGAAACAGTGGAACACCGTTCTCTGCGGTGGGCCCTCGCGATCGAGGATCGTGAACGTCTCGTCCCACGCCTCGCGGGTGTGGATCACCAGCGGCAGGCCACGATCGTTGGCCATCACGACCTGCGCCGCGAACACGTCGGATTGTCGATCGCGGGGCGAATGGTCGTAGTGGAAGTCGAGTCCGCACTCCCCCACCGCGACCACACCGGGCTCGTCGAACAACTCGGTGAGGCCGTGGAGTCCGATGGACGCGTCGTGGGGGTGGACTCCGACCGTGGCCCACACCCCATCGAGCCGGGCCGCCACACTGATCGCCTGACGCGACCGCTCGACGTCGGTGCCCACGGTGACCATCCGGCGCACACCGGCATCGCGGGCGTCGGCGTGCCAGTGCGCGCCGGCTTCGCCGGTCGGCAGGTGACAATGCTGATCGAACCAGGCCACGACTCAGTCGATCGACCCGAGGGCCTCGAGATCGACCTTGGGGAACATCGGGGACGGCTTCGGGATCGGCGTGCCGGCCGCCACGTCGACACGCTCCCAACCCGCGGGTTCGCCGAGGATCCCGTCGAGCTTGGCCGATGAGAACGGAAGAAAGGGCGACAGGCCGACACGCACCCCGTTGATGGCGTCGAGGGCGGTGGCCAGCACCGTTGCCGATCGCCCGGGATCGGTCTTGGCCAGCCGCCACGGTTCGGTGGCGTTGAGGTAGACGTTGACGGCCTGCGCAGCGTCCATGGCCGTGCGAAGCGCGGCCTTGAGCTCGACCCGTTCGATCTGCGCGCCTTGCCTGACCAGCAACGATTCGACCGTGGCCAGCACCGCCAGATCCTCGGCGCGGCGCTCATCGCCGGCCGGCTTGGCGCCGTTGTGGTTCTTGTGGATCATCGAAAACACTCGGTTGACGAGGTTGCCCCACGTGGCGACAAGCTCCTCGTTGACACGGCGGGCGATCTCCTCGACCGAGATCTCCGAGTCGCTCTGCTCGGGAAACGAGGCGGCGAGGGCGTAGCGAAGCGAGTCGGGCTCGAACATGTCGAGTCCTTCATCGATGGTGAGGCCGACGCCACGACTCGCCGACGCCTTGCCGCCCTTGAAGGTGACGTACTGGTTGGCGGGAACGTTGGTGGGCAGGTTCAGATCGCCGTTGCCGATGAGCATCGCCGGCCAGATGATGGTGTGGAACGGGACGTTGTCCTTGCCGATGAAATAGTAGCTCTCGGCTTCGGGATCCTGCCACCAGCGGCGCCACAGATCGGGTTCGCCTCGGCGCTGCGAGAGTTCCTTGGCGGCCGAGAGATATCCGATGACGGCGTCGAACCAGACGTAGATCCGCTTGCCGGGGCCGAGGTCGTCGACCGGGATCTCGACCCCCCAGTCGAGGTCGCGGGTGATGGCCCGGTCGTGGAGGCCCTCCTCTATCCAGGCCTTCGAGAAGTTGATGACATGAGGGCGCCACCCCACCCGGGAGTCGAGCCACTCCGAGAGTCGATCGGAGAAGTCGGACAGCCGCAGGTAGAAGTGCTCGGTCTCACGCACCACGGGAATGGAGCCCGACATCTTCGAACGGGGATCGATCAGGTCGGTCGGGTCGAGAGTCCGGCCGCAATTGTCGCACTGGTCGCCGCGGGCATCGGTGTAGCCGCAGTAGGGGCAGGTGCCCTCGACGTAACGATCGGGCAGGAACCGGGACACCTCTTCGTCGTAGAACTGCTCGCTGCAACGCTTGTCGATGTAACCCTTGTCGAGAAGATTGAGGAACATCTCCTGGGTGACGGCGGCATGATTCTCGGTGCCGGTCGAGGTGTAGCACTCCCATTTGATGCCGCAGCGTTTCCAGTTGTCGACGAACTCGGCGTGGTAACGATCGGCGATGTCGGATGGGCTAACACCCTCGGCGTCGGCCCTCACGGTGATGGGGGTTCCGTGGACATCGGAGCCACTGACCATGGCGACGTCGTCGCCGATCAGGCGGTGGTACCGGGCGAAGATGTCGGCGGGCAGGTAGGCGCCGGCGAGGTGCCCGAGGTGGCGGGAACCCGAGGCGTAGGGCCATGCAACTGCGACGAGAATCGGTTTCGACATCAACGGCGAGACTACCGGCCACCCCTCAGTAGTCGACGCCTTTGCAGACGAGGCACTGCTCGTCACCGTGGGTCTTCTCGGCCGCCGAGGCATCGTCGATCGATTGGTATTGGGGAGTGTCGCGGCGCGGCGAGCGTTCGTCGTCGGATCCGGGGATGTCGGTGGTGCCCGAAGCAACCGGGCGCATCACCGAGTCCTTCCATGAGTCGTCGTCGGCCCAGTGGATCGACTGATCGCTCATCCATCCGGGATGGTCGGCGTCGGCAAACGCCGCTAGCGCACCCTCGATGATCCGGCGGCCGAGCACCGGGTCATGGGCCCGACCGGTCGTGTGGCCGAGCGGGAAATCGAGGAACACCGATCGCGGCGGATTGACGGCTTCGGTGATGTCGCGGGCGCAGGTCATGGTGACGGTGGGGATACCCGATTCCTCGAGTTGGCGTGCGATCAGACCCACGGTCTGATGGCAGACCGGTCAAACCGGAACGAGCAGCACCAGGTCGATATGGTCGTCGTGACATCGTTGAACGAGGGCCGGGGCCAGCTCGTCGCGGACCCGGCGCTGGGAGTAGATGCCGCCCATACAGGTGAAGAAACTCGGCGCCAGTTCGCCGATGGCGCCATCGTCGGCCAGCGATCGCAGAGGGTCGATCGGGAACACGACGTTGATGTCGCGGTGGGCGTCGGTCAGGTCGTAGGCGAAGTGGGTGGCCCGCAAGTCCGAAGTGGCCGTGTCGGTCGCAATGGCCCGAAACGTCGTGTCGTCGTGGTGGGTGAAAGCGGTCTGTCCGACCCGGTAGATCCCACCGGTGGCGATCACTCCGAGCCGACTCCGCTCGAGCGGCTCGGCCACATCGGCCCATGGAGGCGTGCCCGGGTTGGTGGCCCACGAGTAGGCCGGATATCCGAGGGCCTCGTACTGAGCAAGGGTGCGGTCGATGTAGTCGACCGGTGGCTGGCGGTGATCGGACACGAGGCCTCCTGAGTGGTGGCTAGCATACTTGCGGTCCCGGCCGGGACCGTTCGATCATGCCGGGGTACCCCGCCCCTCCCACGGCCGCACGAAGGTGCCATGGACCCCTCGACGCTCTACGAGATCATCGGCTATGTGGCCTCGGCCCTGGTGGTCGTGTCGATCACGCAGAAGTCGATCCTGAGACTGAGAATCATCGGTCTGATGGGCTCGGCGACGTTCCTGCTCTACGGCCTGCTGATAAACGCCTTTCCGATCGTACTCGTCAACGCCGCCGCGGCATTGATCCACCTCTACTTCCTGAGACGACTCGTATGGCACAAGGCCGAGGTGTTCTCCGTTCTCCACGTGAGCGCTGAATCCCGCTATCTGCGCTACTTCCTCGACTTCTACAACGACGACATCACCACCCGTTACCACCCCGGGTTCGTCTACGAATCGAGTCCCGACCAGTTCGCGGCCTTCATACTGAGAGATGTCGTGCCGGCCGCGCTGTTCATCGGACGCAACCACGACGACGGCTCGGTCGAGGTGGTCGTCGACTACGCGATTCCCCAATATCGCGATTTCAAGATGGCGCCCTTCCTCTATTCGAAGGATTCGGGCCTGTTCACCGACCGGGGGTGCACCCACCTCTGGTCGGTTGCCGGCAGCGAGATCCAGGCCGACTACCTGTCGAGGGTCGGCTTCTCGCCGGCGCCAACCGACGACATGCCGCGCCGCTACGCGCTGGAACTCGAATCGTCGACCCCGAGCGCCAGTTCGTAGACACGTCGGCGGGCGGCCCCCAACGTCGCCGCCACCTCGGCAACGGCATCGCGGCGACTGACACCCGAGGCCATCTCGGCCCGCAAGGCTTCGACGATCTCCGTATCAGTGGCAGCCGCTCGGGGCGGAGCGCCGCCGATCACGATCACCACCTCGCCCCGCACGCCGGCATGGGCCCACGAGGCCAGTTCGGACAGGGTCCCTCGAACGAACTCCTCGTGGAGCTTGGTGAGCTCGCGGGCCACGGCCGCGGGCCGCTCGCGGCCGCACACCTCGGCAAGGTCACGCAACGTCGCGGCGGTGCGATTTGGTGATTCGTAGACGACCGTGGTGCGCGGCTGAACGGCGATATCGGCCAGTTGTTCGCGCCGCCCGTTGCCCTTGCGGTCGAGAAACCCCTCGAATACGAATCGCGATGTCGGTAGACCGCTGGCAACGAGCGCGGCCAGCACCGCCGACGGGCCGGGAACGACGGTGACAAGATGACCAGCGGCGAGAACGAGCCCGACGAGCCGCTGCCCCGGATCGGATACGCCGGGCGTGCCGGCGTCGGATACGAGCACCACCCGCTTCCCCGATTCGAGAAGGGAGATCACCTCGGAGGCCACCCGATTCTCAGTGTGGTCGTCGGTGCGCAGCATCCGGGAACCCACGGCCAGGTGGGCAAGAAGCCGACCGGTGCGACGGGTGTCCTCGCAGCAGACGAGATCGGCCCTCTCCAGCTCCTCGACCGCTCGCGGCGAGATGTCGCCGAGGTTGCCGATGGGGGTGGCTACGAGCACCAACGCGGCGCTCAACCCTCCGTCTCCAATTGCACACCCGGCTCGATGCCCCACATCCGCATCGAGCCCGCTTCGGCCTCCAGGACCATCCGCGCCGCGCGATGGTAGCCGCCCACACGACCGGGCTTCATCGTCGACACCGAGAGAACCACCATTTCTGCGTCGAGATGAGCAACATCGATCGGGAATCTCATGCCGATCGTGTGGACCGAACGGGCGGGTTCGAGGAGAAGAGCCCCATCGATCCCGTCGCGGCCGAGCAGGCCACGTCGACGGCTGCGGCGTGTGTCGGCGATCTCCAACGAGGCGATCACATGGTCACCGGCCACGAGCCACGGCATGTCCAGAATCTATTGGTTGGCCGCGCCCTTGCACCGGCACAGTTCCGAAATTATGGGTCGCCGCACTCAGGCCAGGGCGGGCTCGGGATCCGAAGCCGCCTTCTCGGCCCGACGTGCGGCCATGCGGCGACCGACCCTCGCGATACGGTCGATCTGCTTCATCAGTCGAATACGGGCTTCTTCGGCCTCGGCCGACAGACCCTCGATCTTCTCGATCGCCCAGTCACGTACAACGACGGGTTGGAGGATCTGGTCATGGTGAATGGCGAGGTCATAGATGCCCGAGTCGGCGATGGCCTTGGAGTGGGCGGCAAAACCGGGGATTCCGGTGCCGGGCATGGCGAAGTTCTTCACCTGACGTTCGATCGCGATCACGGCTCTCGACGGGTCGACCTCGATCACCGCCGACATGGCGTCGCGATAGAAGAGGAAGTGGAGATTCTCGTCGGCGGCGACCCGGCGCATGATCACCCGGCCCACCGGGTCGGTGAGGCGCGACCCGGTGTTGAAGTGCGATATCCGGGTGGCGAGTTCCTGCAGGGAAACGTAAGCCAGACCATCGGCGACGGTCTCGGGCTCGGGAACCTCACCCGTCGACATCTGGATCATACGGCCCCGCTCGAGCTCCACCGGATCGATGGCTCGGCCGGCGAACAGGTACTGAGTGAGCACCATGCCATGGCGCCCTTCCTCGGCGGTCCAGCGGCGAACCCATTCACCCCAGGCCCCGTCACGGCCGAACATGCGTTCGATGTCGCGGAAGTAGTAGGGCAGATTGTCCTCGGTGAGGGTGTTGACGAACAGCGCGCTGCGCACCGCCGCCGGAACGCCGGCCTCGTCGGGGCTCCACTCGTGGTCCTCGCCGTAGTCCCGGCTTCGCGACCACGGCACCAATTGGTGCGGGAACCATTCCTTGGCGGTACAGAGGTGACGTTGGAGCAGTTGCTCACCCTTTTCGGCAAGCGCTTCGAGCAGGGCGATATCGGAGGGGTGCGGCATACGGGCCCTCAGCCTACCTACCGGTCGGCAGGCGAACTACCTACCAGTCGGTAGGTAGTTCGTTCAACGGGCATCGCCGGCGTCAGACGTTGAAACGGAACTCCATCACGTCGCCGTCCCGGACGACGTAGTCCTTGCCTTCCGAACGGACCTTTCCGACATCGCGTGCCGCGGTCCACGAGCCGGCATCCAGCAATTCGTCCCACTGGATGGTCTCGGCCCGGATGAACCCGCGCTGGAAATCGGTGTGGATCACCCCCGCGCACTGCGGCGCCGTGGATCCGGCACGAAAGGTCCAAGCCCGGCTCTCCTTCTCCCCGGTGGTGAGAAAGGTGCGGAGCCCGAGCTGGTGATAGGCGCTGGTGAGAAACCGCGGTACCGCTCCCTCCCCGAGCCCGAGGGCGTCGAGCATCTCGGCGCGATCATCGGCGTCGAATTGTGCGGCCTCGGCCTCGAGTTGCACACACAACGGGATCACCTCGGCCCCCTCCAGTTCGTCGCGCACCGGTGCGGCGACATCATCGGCCGAACCGATCCGGTCCTCGCCGATGTTGAGAACCGCCAGCACCGGCTTGTTGGTGAGAAGGAAGAACTCCTTGAGTGAGGCACTCTCCTCGTCGCTCAACCCGGCTCGGTAGAGCGGTGTTCCCGCGCCGAGCGCGTCGACGACCCGAGTGAGCAGATCGACCTTGCTCCGCAACGAAGGATCACCCTTCATCGACCGCCGGTGCTTGTCGAGCTGGCGTTCGGCCGTCGCCAGATCGGCGAGCGCCAGTTCGATCTCGAGCACCCGCAGGTGCTCCAGGGGTTCGGTCGAACCGGGCACGCCGTCATCGAAGGCCCGCAGTACGAAAACGATTGCGTCGACCTCACGAATGTGGGAGAGAAACGCGTTGCCGAGGCCCTCGCCGTGGCTCGCACCCTCGACCAGACCACCGATGTCGGTGAACTGAACCGAGGCATGAACGATGTTGCGGCTCCTGCTCATGGCCGCGAGTCGGTCGAGGCGGTCGTCGGGCACCTTGGCCACGCCGACGTTGGGGTCGGTGGTGGCGAACGCGTAGGGAGCGGCATGGGCACCACCTCCGGCCAGCGCGTTGTAGAGCGAGCTCTTGCCGGCGTTGGGAAGGCCGACGAATCCGAAACGCTCCATGCTTCTCCCGGGCGATCGTGGACGACGGAAGGCTACCGGTGGGGATATCGTGGCCGTCGTGACCGACACGACCATCAGCACCGCGGCTGCCACCACCGCCCCGAGTGTCGTCGATGCCGCAGGCGAGGCCCAGGCGGAGCGCACGTTTTCGATCTCGATCGCAATATCGGCCGTGCGCTGCACCCTCACCTACGTGCTCATTCCGTGGATCTTCCCGTTTCTCGGCGAAACCACCGGAGTGGGCCCCACACTCGGGGTCGTCATAGGTGTCGCCGCCATCGTGGCCAACGTGTTCAGCATCCGCCGGTTCCATCGAGCCGACCATCGCTGGAAATGGCAGATGACCTTCATCAACAGCGCGGTGATCGCCCTGTTGGTCTTCTTGGTGGCGCAGGACTTCGTCGCCATCATCGGCTGAGCGCGGCTCCCGACGGGTGGGGCCGAGCGATGATCGCGGATATCCTCACCGACCATGTCGAAGCGCACACAGAAGGCGAGGGCCAAGGCCCGCCGCAAGAAGGCGAACCACGGGCGCAAGCCCAACCTCGGCCGCAACAGCTGAGACCTAGCTTCCGAGAGCCTCCCTGCCGGCTCCTGGTGAAAGTCGGCGGACCCTTCCCGGGCGGTTGACGGACATCGCCGGGTCACCGAAAGTGTGTCCATGGCCGACTTCCTGATAACCAACGCTCGACTCCTCGATTCCGAGGTGGGCGAGACCCGTGCCGGGGCCTCGATCCGAGTGGAGGACGACCGCATCGTCGAGATGACCGAGGACGGCTCCCCGATCTCCGTCGGCGACAGTGTCCACACCATCGACGCCGGGGGCCGGACGCTGATGCCCGGCCTGATCGACGCTCACGTCCACGCCGCGATCACCACCATGGACCTGGCGGCGATGGGACGCCGGCCCCTCACCCGAATCGGGGTGGAGGCGAAAGCGATCCTCGAGCGAATGCTGCGGAGAGGTTTCACGACCGTACGCGACGCCGGTGGCCTCGACTCCGGAATCCAACAGGCCCTCGACCTCGGGCTCATCTCGGGCCCGCGAGTGTTCCGATCCGGCAGAGTCCTGTCTCAGACCGGTGGACATGGCGACACCGGTTCCGTCGGCAACTTCCCCCGGATCTGCGCCTGCTCGATCAAGACGTCCGGGTTCTCACACGTCGCCGATGGCGCCGACGCCGTCCGCCGGGCCGCCCGTGAGGAGTTGAAGGGCGGAGCCGCTCAGATCAAGGTCATGGCCGGGGGCGGGGTGGCGACACCCAGCGACCCCATCGACATGGTCCAGTACACCGAGGCCGAGATCAGGGCCGCGGTGCAAGAAGCCGAGGCGCGACGCACCTACGCCTTCGCTCATGCCTACATCCCCGACGCGATCACTCAGGCGGTGAGCGCCGGTGTGCGCTCGATCGAACACGGCAACCTGATCGACGATCGATCGGCCGAGCTGATGGCCGACCGCCACTGCTACCTGGTTCCAACCCTTGTCGTGTATGACCAGATCGCCGAGTTCGGCCGGTCCCTCGGTTTCCCGCCCGAAAGCATGTTGAAACTCGATGACGTGCTCCGCGCCGGTCTGGACGCGGTCGACATCGCACTTCGAGCCGGGGTCAGGATCGGCTTCGGAACGGATCTCCTGGGCGAGACCCACGACGCCCAATCCAAGGAGTTCCTGCTCCGGGCCGAGGCGCAGACGCCGGCCGACGTCATCGCGTCGGCCACTGTCGTCAACGCCGAGTTGCTCGGTCGGGTCGACGAACTCGGGGTGATAAGGCCGGGCGCCGCCGCCGACCTGTTGCTCGTCGACGGGAATCCGCTACAGGACCTCTCGTTGTTGGGCGGTCAGGGCAGACATCTGGATCTCATCGCCCGTGCCGGTGAGATCATCGTCAACCGTCTGGCGTGACCGGGCCGGCGTCATCACATTTACGGACCGGGCCTGCGGCCTCAGGCTCGGATGATGGCGGATCTCCGCGATCGGGACCGACAATGAGTGGGTGTTGCTCGTGTTCGATGGCGACTGCGGCTTCTGCACCGCCTCGGCGAGGTGGATCAAGCGACGATTGCCCGATTCGGTGGCGGTCGAACCATGGCAATCCCTCGAACTCGAGGAAATCGGGCTCAGCCGCGACGGCATCAGCGCGGCGGCATGGTGGATCGAGGATTCCGGGCGACACCACCGCGCTCACATGGCGATCGGCCACGCCGTGCACGCGGTCGGTGGCTGGTGGGGCTTGGTCGGCCGCGCCATGGTCACACCCCCAATTTCGTGGTTGACAACTGGTAGACCACCCCACGTGACAGTGACTCTCTCAGAAGCCGAATCGCGTCGGATCGTCACTCGCCATGGTATTGCCGTGTCGCCCTTCGTCACCGGCTCCACCACCGACCAGGTGGTTGCCGCGATGGCATCGGACCCCGAGGTCGTCTACCCGTTGGTCGCCAAGCTGTGCGGTCGTTCGATCGCCCACAAGACCGAGCGGGGACTGGTCCGCCTTCGCATCGCCGACGAGGCATCACTCAGAACAACATGCGACGAACTCCTCGCCGCGGCCCGGGCCGACGACGGCGATGTGGAACTCCTCGTCTCGACCATGGTGGCCGGCAATCGGGAACTGATCGTCGGCCTGGCCACCGACCGGCAGTTCGGCCTGGTGGTCATGCTCGGTGTGGGAGGGATCCTGGCCGAGGCAATCGCCGATGTCTCGATCCGCCTGGCCCCGATCGAGCCCGCCGATGCGGCCGAGATGATCGGCGACCTGTCGAGCCAGGCCCTGCTGGGTGCGTTCCGCGGCGAACCGGCGGTCGACCGCGAATCACTCGCCCACACGCTCATGGCGCTGTGTGCGGCGGGCCAGGCCGAGCCGGGCCTGGTGTCGGCCGACATCAACCCGCTGATCATCGTCGAAGGTGTGCCGGTGGCGGTCGACGCACTCATCGAGATCGATCCCTCAGCAGACTCCGGCGAGAGGCACGATCGATGACCCGCGACCTCTCACCGCTGTTCGACCCCGAGGGCATCATCATCACCGGCGTGTCGAGCCACCCCGGCAAGTTCGGATTTGTCACGCTTCACAACATTCTCAGCGCCGGTTATCGGGGCCGGGTGTTCCCGATCGGACGGGAACCCGGTGAGGTGCTCGGCCATCACGTCCACGGATCGATCGACGACGTTCCCGAGGGTGCCGCCGACATGGTGTTCATCTGCACCCCGCGAAGGTTCAACGAAGACCTGCTCCGGGCGGCAGCGGCCAAGGGGGTCAGGGCGGCGTTCATCGCCGCCGCCGGCTACCGCGAGGCCGGTCCCGACGGGGTGGAGGCCGAGCGCAGGCTGGTGGCTCTCGCCCATGAACTCGGGATCGCGGTTGCCGGACCCAACGGTCAGGGGGTGGTGTCGACTCCATCTTCGATGTGCGCCCAGATCGTGGCCCCCTACGCACCGGCCGGAGGTATCGCCATCGCGTCCCAGTCGGGCAACTTCGTCTCCACGCTGCTCAACCTGGCCCGGCACACCGGCGTCGGCGTGAGCCGCGCCGTGGCTGCCGGGAACGCGGCGGTGTTGGGCATCGTCGACTACCTCGAATGGTTCGCCGACGATCCCGCCACGCGGGTGAGCCTGATCTACGTGGAAACGGTCGACGACGGGCGAGCCATGTTCGAACGGATCCGGCCTCTCGCCGAAGGCAAGCCGATCGTTGTGGTGAAGGGTGGGACCTCGGCCGCCGGTGCTCGGGCCGCGGCCAGCCACACCGGGGCCCTGGCCAGTGACGATCGGATCTTCGACGGCATGTGCCGTCAGGCCGGACTGATCCGAGCCCGAGACATCGAAGAGGGGTTCGAGGTCGCCGCCACATTCGCCACCCAGCCACTCCCGCGCGGCAACCGGTCGGTGATCGTGACATCCGCCGGTGGCTGGGGCGTGGCCGCGGTCGACGCCATGGCCGACACCACGCTCACGCCGGTGGCGCTGCCCGCCGATCTGCGCGACGCCATCGATCGGTTGCTTCCACCCCGATGGAGCAAGTCCAACCCGATCGACATGGCGGGAGGTGAGACCCGCGACACCGTGCCCGAGATCCTCGAGATGGTGGCCATCCACCCGGACGTCGACAGCGTCGTGTTCCTCGGCCTGGGTATCCAGTCCAACACCGCGGAGATGATGCGTGGCGGTCCCTTCCATCCCGACTTCGGGCTGGAACGCATAGTCGGGTTCCATGAGCGCCAGGACGCCCGTTACGCCGAGGCCGCCGTTGAGATCTCAGAGCGCACCGGCACACCGATCGTGGTGGCAACGGAACTCGTCAACACCAATCCCGACAACCCGGGCCCGGCCGCGATGCGCGCTGCCGGCAAGATGTGCCACGCCTCGGCCGGGCGCGCGGTCCGCTCGCTCGACATGCTCACCCGCCGGGCAACCTGGCTGAGGGCACGCGGACTGGCGACGTGATCACCCCCGACCCGCCCTACTGGGCGACCGAGGATTCCATCGCCGCGTGGCGCGATCATCGCGACCACATCGACGCCAAGAGCCGGGGACGCTCCGACTGGTACGACCGGTACGAGCTGCGGGTGGCACTCGTGGAACGGGCGGTGACGTTCCATCCCGGCCCGGGCCCATGACCGACATTCTCGATCGCATCCGATCGTCGTGTGCCGAGGTCGCACGGAGCTCCTCACATGTGAGAATCGACGCTGGTGCGCTCAAGGCCTTCGCCGACCGACTCGACACATCGCGTCCCGAACCCGACCCGGGCCAGGTTCGCGTCGGCAACGACGAATCGGCCGTTGCCTTCATCCTGACCCTCGACTCTATAAATTTCGGCAGCGGATACTTCCCGTACATCTCCAAGCGCGGGACCATGTCGGGGTACCAGACGGTGGCCGCCTCGCTCCGCGATTTCGTGGCGCACAACGGACCGATAACCGCGACGGTCCTGGTCGACTCGACCACCGCCGGCTGCGCCTGCATCTTCGGCCAGAGTCTCGACGATCCGATGCCGGCCGAGCTCATGGGACTCTTCGCCTCGGCGCTGCGCGACCTCGGTGAGTTCGTGGCGATCGAGGGTGGCGGATCGTTTCTGGCCACGGTGACCAAAGCCGGCGGTTCGGCCGCTTCTCTCGTCGAGATGCTCGACCGGATGCCCTATTTCCACGACGTCCATTCCCACCGCGGCCGGGTGGTGTTGCTCTACAAGCGGGCCCAGATCGTGGCGCAGGATCTGGCGATCGCGTTCGATCGCCACGGGCCCGGAGACTTCCACGACATCGACCGATTGACCATGTTCGCCGACAATCTCGTGCCCCATGTACTGAGGGTCGAGGGTGCGCTGGTGTTCTCCGAGGAACTCCTCGCCCGCATCGAGATGGTCGACGACATCACCGTCGGCACGGAGCCCGAGATCGAGATCCGGGCCTGTGCCCTCCACGCGGTCGAACTCCTCCGTGGCCTGCTGGCCGAGCGTGACCAGCAGATCAACTCGGCTGATCTCGACAACGTCCTGTGGAATCTCGGAGCCGCCAAGCGCTACAAATCGGTTCTTCGCCATCGATCGCGCGGCGTCTTCTACTAACACCGTCAGTGACACCTCGGCCACACTGACGATCAAACAGGGCACCAAAGAGCGCGGAACCCACGCGGGAGGGATACCGTTCCGGCACTGTGATTCGGGCCCGACCGGGTCCGTGTCGACCGCAACACACCGCCAATCCGGCGGTACGGAGGATCAATGCGCAAGCGACTCGTACTTCTATTCGGAATTCTGGCCTCGTTCACCCTGGTCGCGGCGGCCTGCGGCAACAGTGGCAGCACCACCGCCGCCACCACGACCACCGTCGCCACGACCAGCACCACTGCCGCCCCGAACCCCAACGCCGACTTCAATGTCGGCCTCACCTTCGACATCGGCGGCAAGGGTGACCAGTCGTTCAACGATTCCGCCGCGGCCGGCGTCGACAAGGCTGTTGCCGACTTCGGTGTCACCCAGACCGATGTCGAGCCCAACGCCGACGGATCCGACCGTGCCCAGATCCTGCAGCTGCAGGCCGAGCAGAGCAACATCGTTCTCGCCATCGGTTTCCTGTTCGCCGACGACGTGGCCAACGTGGCCGCCGACAACCCCAAGGTTCCCTTCGCGGTGATCGACGATCCCATGCTCAACTTCGACACCAAACCGCCGTCCCCCCGTGGCGACAACATCGCCGGCCTGACCTTCGCCGAGGAGCAGGGTTCGTTCCTCGTCGGAGTGGCCGCCGCTCTCACCACCAAGACCAAGGAGGTCGGATTCCTCGGTGGCGTGTCGGGCTTCGGTCTGATCGAGAAGTTCCAGGCCGGTTATGAAGCCGGTGTCAAGGCTGTTGATCCCTCGATCAAGGTCGTCTCGCAGTACATCACCCAGTTCCCCGACTTCGACGGATTCATCTCGCCCGACCGTGGCAAGGAGATCGCCGCAGCCATGTTCGATGGTGGCGCCGACATCGTCTACGCGGCAGCCGGATCGTCCGGTGGTGGCATGTTCCAAGCCGCCAAGGAATACCGCGACGCCAACGGCACCACCGTGTGGGGCATCGGCGTCGACTCCGACCAGTACAACACCGTCGACCCGTCGGTGCAGGACACGGTTCTCACCTCGATGATCAAGCATGTCGACGTGGCCGTCTACCAGGCCATCAAGTCGGTGCTCGACGGCACCTTCGCCCCCGGCCAGACCGTCTATGACCTCTCCGTCGACGGCGTCGGCTACTCGACCTCAGGTGATTTCCTGAGCGCCGACACCATCGCCCAGATCGAGAAGTTCAAGGCCCAGATCATCGACGGCACCATCGTCGTGCCGACGGTTCCCACCTGATTCCCTGATCATCGCGGCGGCCATAAGCCTGGGCACGGAATTGTTGAGGCTTGACAATGACGAGGCAACGGAGCCGGACTAACGTCCGGCTCCGTTGCCGTTTTTCTGGAGTAGCGCTGTATGGCCAATGCGATCGAACTTGTCGGAATCACCAAGCGATTCCCCGGCGTGATCGCCAACGACAACGTCAACCTCACCGTGGAAATGGGCGAGATCCACGCGGTCTGTGGCGAGAACGGTGCCGGCAAGTCGACTCTCATGAAGATCCTCTACGGGATGCAGGCCCCGGACGAGGGGCGGATCATGGTGAACGACATCGAGGTGAAACTCACGTCACCGTCCGATGCCATCGAGCTCGGTATCGGCATGGTCCACCAGCACTTCATGCTGGCCGATCAGCTCACGGTCATGGAGAACGTCATCCTCGGATCCGAACCCATGAAGCGGGGCATCATTGATCTCGCCGGGGCACGACGGCACCTCACCGAGGTGTCGGAGTCCTACGGCCTCACCGTCGACCTCGATGACCTGGTCGAGACGCTCGAGGTGGGCGAACGCCAGAGGGTCGAGATAATCAAGGTCCTCTACCGAGGCGCCGACGTGCTGATTCTCGACGAGCCCACCGCCGTGCTGGTTCCCCAGGAAGTCGAGGAACTGTTCCACAACATGCGCGACCTCAAGGCGGCGGGCACCTCGATCATCTTCATCGACCACAAACTCGACGAGGTCCTGGAGATCGCCGACACCATCACCGTCATTCGTCAAGGACACACCGTCGCCACGGTGAAACCCGGTGATGTGACCGCCCACGAACTCGCGGAGCTGATGATCGGGTCCGAATTACCTTCCCCACAAACCACCGCCTCCACCGTCACCGACGAGGTGGCGCTGACCATCGACGGTCTCACCGTGCTCGACATCGATGACCGTGCGGTGGTCGACAATGTTTCGCTCCGCGTGCACCGAGGCGAAATAGTCGGGGTCGCCGGCGTCGAGGGCAACGGCCAGACCGAGCTCATCAACGCCATTGTCGGCACCGAGCCACAGTCTTCAGGCACCATCACCCTTTTCGACAACGACATCTCCTTGGCGAGTGTGGCTGCCCGACGCGGCCTCGGGCTGGCCTACGTGCCCCAGGACCGACACCAGGAGGGCCTTCTGCTGGCCGCGCCTCTCTGGGAGAATGCGGCCCTCGGCCACCACACCCGACCGCCGTTCGCCAAGGGGATCTGGTTCGACCGGGAAGGGGCGCGTGCCCGCACCGAGCAGATCCGGGCCGCCTTCGATGTCCGCACACCGAACGTCGACGTACCCGCTCTCGCTCTCTCCGGTGGAAATCAGCAGAAGCTGATCATCGGCAAGGAGATGATCAGCGACCCCAAGCTCTTCATCGCCGCCCATCCCACACGAGGAATCGACGTTGGCGCTCAAGCTGCGGTCTGGCAGGACATCCGCGACGCCAGAGCCGCCGGGCTTGCCACCCTGTTGATCTCTGCCGACCTCGACGAATTGATCGGACTTTCCGACACGATCGTGGTGATGCTGCGAGGTCGATTGGTGGCCATCCTCGACCCAGCCGAGATCACGCCTCGTGATCTCGGCGCGTACATGACCGGCGTTGCCGTTCAACAGGGGGCGGCGTGAAGGTTCCATCGCTTCGTCGCCTGGGATTCGCCCTCGCCGCGCCGGCCATGGCGGTGGCCGTGGCCCTCGTCGTGTCGTCGATCGTTCTGGTCATCTCAGGCAGCAACCCGCTCGCCGCCTACTCCGACATGATCAACAATGCGTCGAAACTCGAGACGTCGATCGACATCCTCAACCGGGCCACGCCGCTCTACATATCGGGGGTGGCCGCGGCCATCGGCTTCCGGATGAACCTGTTCAACATCGGGGTGGAGGGCCAGTACCTGTTGGCAGCGTTCTTCGCATCGGTGGCGGGCGGAGCCGTCAACCTGCCGCCGATCATCCACGTCTCGATGGTACTCCTCGTGGCCATGGCCGTCGGTGCCGCATGGTCGGGCCTCGCCGGTGTTCTCAAGGTCACCCGGGGAGTCAACGAGGTCATCTCCACGATCATGCTCAACTTCATCGCGACGGGTGGCATCATCGCCGGTCTCATTGTGGTCTGGCAGGACAACACCGGTCAGGTCAATTCGGGCACCACCCCGATCCCGAAATCGGGGCGAATGCCCGACCTCAATTCGTGGGTCGAGATCTTCACCCGCGAGATCGGAAAGGGCCGACGGCTCACCGGTGTGCTCCTCATCGCGATCGTGGTCGGCGTGGCCTACCACCTGTTCATCGACCGTTCACGACTGGGATACGAGTTCAGGGCCAGTGGCTACAACCCGTTCGCGGCCCGCGCCGGAGGCATCGCTCCCAAGAACATGGTGCTCTGGGCCATGTTCCTGTCGGGCGCGATAGCCGGTCTCGTCGGCATGGTCGAGGTGCTCAGCGACAGCTACCGCTACGACCAGTCATTCGTACGAGGCCTCGGTTTCCAGGGCATCGCCGTGGCGTTGCTCGGGCGCAACACGCCGTTGGGCATCATCGTGGCCGCACTGCTGTTCGGCTTCCTCGACGCATCGGCCGGGACCCTGCAGGTGAGCGGATCGGCCTCCAGGGAGATCGTCGTGATCATGCAGGCAACGATCCTGCTCGCGGCGGTGGTCGCCTACGAGGTGGTCAACCGGCTCAGGCAGAAAGACGAAGCGAAGACCGCTTCCGCTCTGCTCGCCGGGAGCGCCTCGTGACCGCCGTCACGAAACCCTCGGCGTCGACGAACTTCTTCATCCGTCTCCAGAATGTCTCCGCGCCGATCAGGTGGATGTTCGTGGCGGCCGCGGGAATGCTCGCCCTCACGTTCGTGGCCCAGTTCGGGAAGGGCGACCCGGGCCTGCTCACCAGCTCGAGTGCGTCGGGGGCGATGATCCGGTGGGCGGCACCGATCCTGCTCGCCGGCCTCGGTGGCCTGTTCTCGGAACGGGCCGGGGTCGTCAACATCGGTCTCGAGGGCATGATGATCCTCGGCACGTGGGGCGCGGCCTGGGGCGGTATCAACTACGGGCCGTGGTGGGCCCTCGTCATCGCGGCGTCCTTCGGTGCCCTGGGCGGCCTGCTCCACGCCATAGCCACCGTGAGCTTCGGCGTCGATCACATCATCTCTGGTGTGGCCATCAACATCCTCGCTCCCGGCGTCACGCGCTACCTCTCCGACCAGATCTTCACCGGCTACAAGGGCGGATCGGTGTCACAATCTCCCGGCGCAGGTCACTTCAGCCGATTCAACGTCCCGTTCCTGTCAGGCGGCGACTCCCTCCTCGGCTGGAAATCACCCAACACTCTCGGTTGGATCGACAAGAAGAACTGGTTCTTCGTCTCCGACGTGTCCGCGCTGATCCGCGGCATGTTCGTGCAGATCTCATGGTTCACCGTGATCGCCTATCTACTGGTTCCGATCTCGGGATTCGTGCTCTGGCGCACACGATTCGGGTTGCGGGTTCGCATCAGCGGCGAACGACCGTCCGCCGGCGAGTCTCTCGGCGTCAACATCTACTACCACAAGTACATGGCCGTGATCATCAGCGGTGCGTTCTCCGGACTGGCCGGGGCTTTCATCGTCCTCGAACTCACGGGTTTCTACCGGCAGGGCCAGACCACCAGCCGCGGTTACATCGGCTTGGCTGCTCTGATCTTCGGCAACTGGCGTCCGGGCGGGGTGTTGATGGGTGCGCTGGTCTTCGGATATCCGTTCGGCCTGGCGCTACGGGATCTCGGCGGCGACGCCACCCAGAATCTCCTGCTTGTGATCGCGATCGCCCTGGGAGTGGTGCTGATCTGGGCGGTTCGTCGGCGCAAACGGGCCGACAGTCTCTTGGCCGGCGGCCTCGGCGGCATCATCCTCATCTGGTATGTGCTGAGTACCAGCGCGCCGAAATGGCTGCCCAACACCATGCCCTACGTGATGGTGCTGCTCACCTTGATCTTCCTGAGCCAGCACCTCAGAATGCCGGCCGACGACGGTCGGATCTACCGCAAGGGCGAAACCTGACGGTCTTCTCCACCTCCGACCAGAGCCACGGCCAGGACGAGTGGTTCCTCTGGCCCTCGCGATCAACAGACCGGGCCACGCCATGCACGACCTCGACCCGGTGTTCGAGCGGTTCTCACGAACCCCCCGGTCGGCCACCGTCGCCGACGACCTCGGTTTCGACGACCCGCGATCGGTGGTCGGATTCTGGTTCGCCATCGAGGACGCCACCATCGAGAACGGATGCCTCTGGGCGGTGCCCGGCGGTCACCGTGGACCGGTACGGTCACGCTTTCGATACCGAGGAATCGGTACCGTCACCGAGACGATCGACCCCACCCCAGGGCCCACCGACGACCTGGTTCCGCGCGAGGCCAAAGCCGGAACGCTCATCCTGCTCGATGGACTGCTCCCCCACTGGAGCGGAGCGAGTCGCTCTTCGGTGAGCCGCCACGCCTACACCCTCCAGGTGATCGAGGGTGGCGCCGACTATCCGGCCGACGACTGGTTGCAGCGTTCGATCGATCCCGCCCTCAGAGGTTTCCGGGACTGAGCCCCGCGGCTTTCGTCACCGCCGATATCCGAGTTGGTGGATGGCCAGGGTGAGTTGGTGATCGAAGAACGCATCGCGATCGAAGACCACGGTCTCGAGGTGTCCGAACAATTCCAGCGACGTCAATCCGAACAACTGTGCCCACACGCCCATACCGACCGCGATGAACGCCGGCGACAAGCCGGGTGCCGCCGGCGCCAACGCGGCCGCCACCGAGGCCGGCGGCTCGGTTTCGGTGATCGGCCACCCGGACGTCGCCCACAGTTGGACGGCAGTCGACGACGTGGCGACCGCGCCGGCCACCCTCGGCACCGACGAACGGTCCTGGGGCCGGGCCTGGCCCGTCCCGACGCCGGCTCTCCTCACCCGGCGACAGCTGATCGACAGGTTCTGCGAAGCAGCCGGCCGTGATGGCGTGAAGGTCAAGAGGCTTCCCCGGGTCGCGCTGCGGCTGGTGGGCCTGGCCTCACCCACGGTCCGAGAACTCCTGGAGGTCACCTATCAGTTCGAGGAGCCGTTCGTGGTCGACTCGTCGGCGGTCACCGCCGCCTTCGGCATCGAGCCCGCGCCGATCACCGAGACCATCGCCCGGGCTGTCGAATCACGCCGTGACCAGTCGCGATCGGAACAGCCTTCCCGGAGTTAGTCTCTGGCGATGAACATCGCCATCAACGGACCTGATGTCGGGCCGCCGACGCTCGATCGTATTCGACACGCTCCGAAGGTCGTGTTGCACGACCACCTCGATGGAGGCCTGCGCGCCGTCACGATCATCGAACTGGCGGCCGAAATCGGATACGACGCCTTGCCCTCCACCGACCCCGCCGAACTCACCGTGTGGATGCAACGAGGCGCCAACCGCAAGGATCTCACCCTTTACCTCGAGACCTTCGCCCACACGGTGGGCGTCATGCAGACGCCAGAGGCGATCACAAGGGTGGCCCGCGAGTGCGCAGAGGACCTCGCCGCCGACGGGGTCGTCTACGCCGAGGTCCGATTCGCGCCCGAAATCCACACCGGACGGGCTCTCACCCTCGACGATGCCATCGAGGCCGTGTTGCGGGGTTTCGCCGACGGATCCGACGGTACTCCGCTGACGATTCGAGTCATCTGCTCGGCGATGCGACACCTCGACCGGAGCTTCGACGTGGCCATGGCCGCCGTCAGGTGGCGCGACGACGGCGTGGTCGGCTTCGACATCGCCGGCCCCGAGGACGGCTTTCCCCCCGACGATCACCTGCTCGCCTTCCAGTACTGCCAGCGCGAGAACTTCCACATCACCATTCATGCCGGCGAGGCCTACGGCCCCAAGTCGATCTGGAAGGCCATCCAGTACTGCGGTGCCGAACGCCTCGGACATGGGATCCGCATCATCGAAGATCTCCACGACAAGGGCGAGTCCGAGCGCGGCCTCGGCCGGTTGGCCGACTTCATCCGCGATCGTCGCCTCCCGTTGGAGATCTGCCCGACCTCCAACGTCAATACCGGTGTGGTCGACGAGGTCGCCCATCATCCGATCGACGAGTTGATCCGACTCCGGTTCAGGGTCACCGTCAACACCGACAACCGACTGATGTCCGACGTTTCGATGACCTCCGAGATGGCCGCCCTGGTCGAAGCCTTCGGCTACGGCTGGGACACGCTGAGATGGCTGTCGGTGAACGCTATGAAGTCGAGCTTCCTTCCGTTCCGAGAGCGGCTGCAGATCATCGAGCACATAATCAAGCCCGGCTATGCGCCTCTCGAGGCGTGGCAGTCGGAACCGCCTCTATAGGAGCGAGATGCACCGATCGTCACGACCACTGGCCGGCACACTTCTCGCGTTCGCACTGCTGGCCGCGGCATGCTCCGACTCCTCGACCTTTGATCCCTACCGTCCCGGTTCCACCGCGGCGACCACGACCGTCGGCCCGACCGCGTATCCGTTGCCGGATTCGACCGGCCCCAACCCTTCCACCGCCGATCCGACCCCCCTGCCGATCGATCCCGATGTGCGACTCGGGCAGCTCGACAATGGGCTCACCTACTATCTGCGATCCAACCGGACACCAGGTGGAAGCATCTCGCTTCGCCTCGCGGTCAACGCCGGTTCGGCTCAACAGGAGACGCCCGACGGCGGCACCGCCCACTTTCTTGAGCACATGATGTTCAACGGCACCGAGAAGTTCCCCGGCAACGACCTCACCACGGCGCTCGCCAGGCTCGGCATTCAGTTCGGAGCCGACACCAACGCCTACACGAACTACGACGAAACCGTCTACATGCTGTCGGCCGAAACCGCCAACACCGACGCCGTGTCGACCGCCTTCGATGTGCTCGCCGAATGGGCGGCCGCCGCCACCCTCGACTCGGCCGATGTCGCCGCCGAAATCGGTGTGGTGCGCGACGAGATGCGTCAGGACCGCGAGTCAGCCGACGGCATGATCTCCTCCGAGTTCGAGGACATGTACACGGCCGGCTCGAGCTACGAGGGCTTCACGACGATCGGGTCGCCGGGGCCCGTCGAATCGATGACGTCTCCCCCGCTGCGCGCCTTCTACAACCGTTGGTATCGACCCGACAACATGGCGGTGATCGTGGTCGGCGACATGTCGCTCGACCGCATGCAGAAGGCGATAACCGAACGATTCGCCTCGATGAAACCCCGGGGTACCGACCTCCCGGCCCACAACGACTTCCGGATCAAGATCAATCCCGACCCGAGCGGACGCGTGGTCACCAATCCGGGCAATGTCGCCGACAACATCTCGGTCGACCTTCAGCTCCAGCCGTGGAATCCGGGGACCGTGGGCGGTGAGCGCATGTCGATCATCGAGGGGCTGATGATCTCGATCCTCGACACGCGCCTGTCCGACGGGTTTCAGCGCGGCACACTTCTGACATCGACCTCCCCGACCATGGATCCGTTCGCGGTCAGCCGGGGGTTGCGCTATGTCGGCACCAACCTCGAGGCCGACGATCTCGAACAGGCTCTGACCGATCTGTTCTCGCTGTGGAAGGGAGCGGCCGAGAGCGGCTTCACCGAACCGGAATTCGTTCGGGCCGGCGACGAGATCGGCTCCCAACTCGACAACGCCCTCCAGCAGGACGGCAGCCGACAGGACTTCGAATACGCCGCGTCATACGTGAGTCGCTTTCTCGGGGGCGCCGACATCGACACCACACGGTCGAGGATCGAACGCATGCGGGGCATCCTCGATTCGCTGTCGGCGACCGACGTGACCGACTACTGGCGCGAGGTTCTGCGCACGAGCGGGCCGATCATCGCAGCGGTAGGTGCAGACCCCGCCACTCTGCCCAGTGTCGAACAGATGGTGCAGATCGCCGTCGACACGGTGGCGGCCGAGCCTTCCAACACGACCTCGGAGCCCCCGATCGAGGCCCTCATGGCACGCCCCGATGCCGCACCGTTGGCCGACTCCACGACCACCGACACCTCGAACGGCCCGGTGATCGAGTGGGATCTTCCCAACGGCGCCCGCGTCGTGTTCCAGCAGAGTCGAATCGAAGAGGGAACGGTGGCAATCTCCACCGCATCGCAGGGTGGATGGTCGCGGATGCCCGCCGGCTCACGGGCCATCACGGGACTGGTCACGACCGCGGTGTCCAGAAGTGGCCTGGCCGACTTCAGCCGCAGCCGACTCGACAGCTACCTCAGCGCGGTGTCGGCATCGCTGAACCCCTACATAGATCCCACCACCGAGGGATTCTTCGGTTCATCGTCCACCGACGATCTCGAGGTCCTGTTCCAGCTCTTGAACCTGTCGATCACCTCGGCCCGGGTCGACGGCCCGGCCCTTCGCGAGGCGCAGACGTTCGCCGCCAATTTTGTCACCGCGTCGACCCTCGATCCAAAGTTGGAGGCCGGCATCGCAATGAGCGACGCCCGCACCTCCGACAGTCCCGACTGGGTGTCGGTGCCGACCGACCAGCAGCTCGCCGATCTCACACCGGAGAAAACACTGGCGCTCTACAACTCACGGCTCGGGAGGATCGACCGCACCATCATCGCGGTCGTCGGTGACGCCGACCCCCGTGTCGTCGAGGACCTGGCCCGCCGCTACATCGGATCACTCGAGACCGGCGCCCACGACACCTGGATCGACCTGCTGCCCCCCATGCCCAACGGCGTCGACACCACCGACATCATGCTGGATCCCGGGGTCAACACCGGCGGAGTCGACATGCTCTTCTCCACTCCCGTCAATGTGACGGCCAGGGTCGACATCGTTGCCCGCGTACTCGAGACGATTCTCAGCGCCCGAATCATCGACACCATCCGCGAGAAACTGGGCGCGTCCTACGGTGGCACCGCCGAGGTCTCCGTGTTCTACGCCCCCGACGAGCGAGTCGACGCATCAATCGCCATCGATGGCGACCCGACCCGTGTTGACGAGATCCGCAGTGTCGTCCTCTCCCAGATGGCCGATCTGGCCGCCAACGGCCCGATCACCGACGAGTTCGACCGGGCGATCAGCGTGATCAACAGTGACTACAACTTCGTGGACAACCAACTGTTCATCAACACCATTCTCACCAGCCGGCTCTTCCCCGACGAGACGATTCTCGATGCCGACAATCGACTCGGCCTGCTGGGCCGCGTGAAGCCGGTCGACGTACGCGACCTCGCCCGGATCGCGCTGCCCGCCGATCGACGAATCGAAGTCATCAGAACCGTGCCGTGATCGCTCCGTCAAAGTGTCGTGGCCCGATCCCGCGTGGCATGCTCGCCCGGTGCACACAACCGTCCTCCAGCATCCCCTCGCCGCCGATCGTCTCACCCGGCTGCGCCAGCGGGGCACTCAACGCCGCGACTTCCGAAAAGCGCTCAGGGATCTCAGCTCCTTCCTCGTCTACGAGGCCACCCGCCATCAGGCGGTGACCCCCAAGGACATCGACACGCCGATGGGCCCCACCACCGGCGTCGACCTCACCGACGTTCCGGTACTGGTCCCGGTGATGAGGGCCGGCCTGGGGATGCTCGATGCGGCACTCGAGATGCTGCCCGACGCCCGGACGGGATTCGTCGGCCTCAGACGTGACGAGGAGACGCTGCTGCCCCATGCTTATGTCAACACCGTGCCTGAGCATCTCGAGAGACGCCCGGTGATGGTTCTCGACCCGATGCTCGCCACCGGTGGTTCCTGCATCCACTCCTGCCGCATCCTGCAGGAGTCGGGGGCGGGGAAGGTCACCGTGGTCTGTGTTCTCGCCGCGCCGGAGGGCATCGCGGCGCTGGCCGATTCGGGGGTGGCCGACGAACTGTTCACCGCCTCGATCGACGAGAAACTCAACGAGATCGGTTTCATCGTCCCCGGGCTCGGAGATGCCGGCGACCGGCAGTTCGGCCTCAACTGAGATGCCGACGTGACGGCCCCTGAGAGCGACCGGGGCAACGCGTTCGCGGTCGGACCCGGTACCCGACCGGAGATGCACGCCGCCCTGGTGTCGGCGATTCGATCCGTGGGCGGTGCCCTGGTCCCCATCGAACGCGCCGAGGTGTTGATCTGGGACGACCCGGGTGCGGCCGAGGTGTTCGGTGACTATCTGGCGGGCGGGCCCGGCGTGAGGTGGGTGCAACTGCCGTGGGCCGGCATTGAGGCGTTCCTCCCCCACCTCGACCACGAACACATCTGGACCTCGGGCAAGGACGTCTACTCCCGGCCGGTGGCCGAGTGGATCGTCGCCGCCCTGCTGACCGCCTTTCGGGATTTCCACGAGTTCGCCCGGGCCCGGTCGTGGCCTCCGCAGTCGGGCCACAATCTCTTGGGCTCGTCACTCACCGTGCTCGGAGCCGGAGGAATCACTCGAGCGCTACTCGAACTTCTCGAGCCCTGGGGCTGCCACGTGACCGTGGTTCGCCGGAGCAGCGAGCCTCTGGCCGGAGCCGAGGCCACTTTGAGCACCGACCGACTCCACGAGGCGGTTGCCGATGCCGATGCCGTGGTCGTCGCCCTGGCGCTCACCGACGACACACGCGGGATCGTCGACGCCGGGGTCCTCGATGCCATGAGGCCCGACGCGTGGCTGGTCAACGTCGCTCGCGGCGGACACGTCGTCAGCCCCGATTTGGTCGAGGCACTGCGATCGGGCTCGATAGCCGGCGCCTTCCTCGACGTGACCGATCCTGAACCGCTGCCCGACGACCACCCCCTGTGGGCCTTGGACAACTGCGTCATCACGCCTCATGTCGGCAACACCCCTCGGATGGGATTACCGCTGCTCGCTCACAGGGTGGCCACCAATGCCCGCAACTGGATCGACGGGCGACCCCTGGTCGGGGTCGTCGACGTCGACACCGGCTACTAGTCTCACGTGGCCATGTTGGACCACGTATTCACGGACGCAATCGGTGCGCTACGGGACGCGTTCGAGATCGCCCTGCTCGAACGTCAGGCCTTCGAGGAGCACTTCCAAACCGACGTGTTGCTGGGCGATCTCACGTGGCAGACCTCCTACGGCCTCCCCGGGGAAGGCCTCCCACCACGTGTGCAAGCCGATATCACATGCATCTGGCCCACTTGGTCACAGACCGCCTACAGGAGTTGGTACGTCGACGAGGAACTCGGAGAGTCGCCGACGATCGAGATCGACATCGTTCTGCGATTGCAGCGGTTGGTCGACCCACCCGACCCGAGTCAGGTACTGGCCGTACTGCCCGCCCACAGTCCCAGAATCGGACGCGATCGACTGGTGCGCATCGGCCCGACCGTCGAGTCGATCCATTCCGACGACCTGACGGAGTGCGAGTACGCGATCGAGATCTCCTACGAAGGTGTCTACGAAATCGATGAGGCGTGCCTCGCCGACGGGTCCGCTCTCGACCAGCACTTCGGGAGTCTCGGCGGCTGGATTGCGTCCACACTGGTGAAGGCGGGCGACCTCGATCTCGCTCACGTGCCGGCGGGTGACGATCCTTTGTCGTGATCCACCCGCAAGGCTCACGCCAAGCCGCGCCTGGCCTTGAGCAGGTCGTCGAACTCTCGCTCGCGTCCCTCGGCCCTGGCCGAGTACACCGCCATCATGTCGAGCGACTGCAACGTGCCGGTCTGCCAGGTGGCGATGTGGCGCGCAGAGTCGGCGACGGTGTGATCGCGAGTATGGATGACCATCTCCTTGGTGCCGCTGACGTCCGGAGGTGATTTCGATGCGATCTCGGCCGCCCGGGCCGCAGACATACGACGACCTGTGTGGGCGAGCTCACGCACGATCCCCGCCAGAACTCCGGAATCATGGAGTTGAGCTCGTCGGGGCGTGACAGCCTCAGATGTCCAACCCCGCCGGCCTCGTCGATCTCGAAACAGATGTATCCCGTGGGGCGAATCAGTGGATCAGAGAGGACAAGCTCTGTCGCGGGCGAGCACCGATGTGGGATATCACCTCGGCCGCCGCCAGTCCGCCGAGACGGGCGCACTGCTCAGGATCGGCGCCGTGGGAGATTCCGTAGAGGAAACCGGCGGCATACAGATCGCCGGCACCGGTGGCGTCGACGACACGATCGACCTCGGCCGCCGGAACCATCCACGTGTCGTCGCCGGCCACCACCACGGAGCCTGATGCGGATCGGGTGAGTGCCGACACCTCGACCATGTCGCGGATCCAGCGGGACGCCGCGGCAAAGTCGTCGGTCCGGAAAAGAGAGCAGATCTCGGCCTCGTTGGCAAAGACCAGGTCGACTCTGTCGGTGAGAAGGTCGAGCCATTCGTCGCGGTGGCGGTCGACGCAGAACGAGTCGGAGAGCGTGAGCGAAACCTTGCGACCGCCGGCGTGGGCGATGTCCATCGCTCGGCGCATGGCAGCCTTGGCGACCTCGGCATCCCACAGGTAGCCCTCGCAGTAGGTGACTGCCGCCGAGGCCACGACCTCCTCGTCGACGTCGTCGGGCGCGAGATCGACCGACTTGCCGAGAAACGTGTTCATGGTGCGTTCCGCGTCGGGTGTGACCTGGATGAGGCAGCGGGCCGTTGGCGGGCCG
Source organism: Acidimicrobiia bacterium (assembly GCA_003231645.1). Lineage (GTDB taxonomy): Bacteria > Actinomycetota > Acidimicrobiia > Acidimicrobiales > Aldehydirespiratoraceae > SZUA-87. Next base: position 26,631 of record QIIW01000082.1, read on the forward strand.
TCGGTGCCGGGCACGACGTCGAAGGCCACACCGGCCGCCCTCAGATCGTGAACGAATACCGCGCCAAGCTGATCGTCGCGGACCTTGCCCACGTAGGCGGCGCGGCCACCGAGACTAACGAGCCCCACGACCGTGTTGGCGGCCGATCCGCCGGAACTCTCGATCCCGGGTGGCATCAGCTCATAGAGCGACGTGGCACGGTCGGCGTCGATGAGGGTCATGGCCCCCTTCACCAGTCCGTGGTCGTCAATGAACCCGGCGGTCACGGTCGAGATGACATCAACGATCGCGTTTCCGATGCCGACGACATCGATTTGCGGTTCCACGGCTGGCTCCCGGGTCGATTCAGAGACGCGAGGACCCTAGCGCTGTCGGGCCGATATCGGTGGGTACCCGCGACCCACCGGTTTCAGGCCGCGTGACGTTCGTCTCGACCGACGGCGATCGCCTCGGCAAATGACTGGTCATCGATGTCGAACCCCGAGTCGGGCCACTCGATCGAATCGATCGACTCGCGCTCGCCGACGAACATTTCACGACTTCGCATGGGCACACCCACTTTCGAATCGTCGGATTTTTCGCTTCCGGCCTCCATAGAAGCGCAAATTCGTGTTACACGGGTGTCATTTGCTTTACGTTCCGGTGTCAAGTCGGGTCTCGGCGAGCCGACCGCCGCGATCTGCGCCGGATTTACGGCGCTAGCCTGCTTCGAGCCGACGACTGGAAGCTGTGCCCATGACCGTGCGTGACGCCGCAACCGACCCCCGGCTTCCCTCCGGTGTTTCCCCTCGCCACTACGAAATAGAACTCCGCCTCGACATCGCCACGACATCATTCACAGGCCGTGTGACCATCGAGATCGACTGTGGGCGGGTTACCGACGAGATCGTCTGCAATGCCGCCGATCTCGCGGTATCCGAACTCACCCTCGAGGTCGACGGCGTCTCATCGAGCCCGCGGTTCCGTCTCGATGCCGACACCGAACGCCTCCACGTCCATACCGACGAGTCTCTACCCGCCGGCCCGGCCAGGCTCATGATCGAGTTCAGCGGCACCCTCAACAACATGCTCAGGGGCTTCTACCGATCGACCTACATCGACCGCGATGGCGCCGAGCAGGTCATGGCCGCCACCCAGTTCCAGTCGACCGACGCCAGACGCGCCTTCCCCTGCTGGGATGAACCCGCCTACAAGGCCACCTTCCAGTCCACCCTCGTGGTTGACCCCGATCACCTGGCGGTGTCCAACACCGCGATCGTGTCGGACACCATCGACGTCGATGGTCTGCGGCGCGTGCGGTTCGCCCCGACGATGCCGATGTCGACCTACCTGGTCGCCTTCGTGGTCGGGCCACTCGAGGCCACCGATCCGATCGATGTCGGCGGAGTGCCGGTGCGAGTCGTCCACCGGCCCGGTCAGGGCCATCTCACGGGATTCGCCCTCGAAGTCGCCCGCCACGCCCTCGCTTTCTACGAGGACTACTACGACATCGCCTATCCATCCGACAAACTCGACCTCGTGGCCGTTCCCGACTTCGCGTTCGGGGCGATGGAAAACCTCGGTTGCGTCACGTTCCGTGAGGTCCTGCTTCTGGTCGACCCCGAAGGTGCCAGCCAACCCGAACGACAGAGGGTGGCTGACGTGATCAACCACGAACTGGCCCACATGTGGTTTGGTGACCTGGTCACCATGAAGTGGTGGGAGGGCATATGGCTCAACGAGGCCTTCGCCACTTTCATGGAAACCGCCTGCTCCGACCACTTCCGCCCCGACTGGGGTGTGTGGACCACGTTCGGCCGGGCACGTGCCGCTGCGTTCGACACCGACGCCCTTCGTGCCACGCGGCCAATCGAGTACCCGGTCGTCTCGCCCGAGCAGGCCGAGGCGATGTTCGACATCCTCACCTACGAAAAGGGAGCGTCCACCGTCCGCATGCTCGAGCAATACCTGGGAGAGACGGCGTTCCGCGACGGGGTCCGCCACTATCTGCGCACCCACTCCCACTCCAACGCCGACACCGGTGACCTGTGGGAATCTCTCGAGCATGTCACCGGTGAACCCGTCGGCCGGATCATGCGGAGCTGGATCTTCCAGGGTGGGTATCCCCTGGTGAGCGTCGACGGGACCTCCCACGGCGTGAGGTTGAGCCAAGCCCGCTTCACTCTCGATCCGGAAGCCGGCGATGAACGCCGGTGGAACATCCCGCTCCGGATCCGCGCCAGCGCCGACAAGACATCGTCGGCTCGAAGCGTTCTCCTCGACACGGCTTCGATCCAACTCACCGGCCCCGACCACGACATCGTCACCGCCAACGCCGACGGCTCCGGGTTCTACAGGGTCGAACTCGACCCGGTGATGCTCGAGCGGATCTGCGCCGGTGGCGGTGAAGACCTCAACGCCCCCGAGCGGCATGCACTGGTTGATGATGCCTGGGCCCTCACCCTGGCCGGGCGACTCGACGCCGCCTCCTACCTCGCTCTGGCCGAAAGCTTCGCGTCCGACCCCGACCTCACCGTCTGGCAGGCGCTCTCCGTCGGATTCGCCGGACTCACCCATTTCATCGATACCCCCACCGAGTCCGCCCTCAGGACCAGGATCGCCGAAGTCGTACGGCCCGCCGCCGACACGCTCGGTACCCAGCCGCCCAAGGGCGACAGCGACCGCACCCGCGAACTGCGTGCCACCCTCATACGCCTGATGGGCACCGTCGGAAACGATTCCGCCACGATCGCCGAATGTCGACGCCTGATCGATCACCCCGACCCCACCATCGCGGCCGCGGCATTGTTCGTCGTTGCCCACCACGGCGACAACGACGACTTCCGACGCATTCGCGACGCGTGGCAGAACGCCGACGACCCCCAGAGCGAGCAACGAAACCTGCGATCTCTCGCCGACTTCCCCGATGCCCGGTTGGTCGGCTCCATCCTCGCTGACACGATCAACGGTGGCGTAAGAAGCCAGGACGGCCCCTATCTGATCCGACGTGCTCTCATCAACCGGCACGCCGGCTTGGCCACCTGGGCCTTCGTGGAGCACAACTGGGGTGCCATCAACGAGACCTTCCCGAGCAACTCGATCTCACGAATGCTCGAAGGAATCGTCGCCCTCGACACCCCCGACGACGCCCGACGAGTAGCCGAATTTCTCGCGGCCCACCCGGTGCCTCAAGGTGAGAAGCCGATCGCTCAACACCTCGAGAGCCAGCAGATCAACGTTGCCGCCCGTCAGCGCGAGACAGAGCGCTTCTCGGCGTGGATCGCGTCATGACGCCCGCTCACACTCCGGGTCCTCTCGGCCGATAGCACACCGTGGCCTTCACCCTCCCGTTCACGGCACTACCTGCGATCGAAGTATTCGCCGTCGATCACGATGGCGCCCAGATCGCCTGGCGTGGTCTCCCGGCCGGAGTCCTCGCCGCCGTGGTCGGCGACAAGGAGATGCTGCTCGGTGAGGCCGGCCGCCCCGGCGTCGGGGAGATCCGCGGGCTGGCCGCCGGGTCGTCTCATCGTGTCGATCTCTACGTCGGGCGGATACTCACCAGCCGACTCACGATCGACATCCCGCCAAGGCTTCCCGGGCGTCTTCTCTTGAAGATCGCGACCATCAGCGACATGCACCTCGGCGAGGAGACGTTCGGACTCACCAGAACGATGCGCGACCGGACCGAGGCGACCGACCATTATCCGCTCCGCTGCACGCTGGCCGCGGTTCGCGAAGCGAAGTCGTGGGGGGCCCAGTTGATCGTGTTCAAGGGCGACATCACCCAATCCGGCCAGCCGGTCCACTGGGACCTGTTCGACCGTGTCCTCGATGAACTCGACGTGCCGATCATGGCGGTGCCCGGCAACCACGACGTGGTCGGGATCAAAGGTTCGATCGACCATCGTCGAGCGCTTGAACTTCGCGGGCTCGACAGCCACGAAGTCCAGATCCGTGACCACGGCGCCACCCGGGTGATCGCCGTCGACTCCACGATCCCCAGGAAGGGGTCAGGCACCTTCCACGGACGATTCGACGCACTGATGTCGGCGGTCGACACCGACCAACGCGTTCTCATGTTCACCCACCACCACTTCGAATACACCCCCGTCCGCTATTTCTGGCCACCGGGAGTTCGTTCGACCGAGTCGGCCGGAGTCCTGGAAGCGTTGGCCGGCGTGAATCCCGACATCCTCATCTCGTCGGGGCACACCCATCGGAACCGCTCACGCACCACTGCCGGCCTGTTGGTGACCGAGGTCGGATCGGTGAAGGATCACCCAGGCGTGTGGGCCGGCTACGAGGTCCATCAGGGTGGGGTTCGCCAGACCGTCAGACGAGTCGCCGAGCCATCCTGCGTCGAGTGGACCGACCGCACCAGCACGGCAGTGGTCGGTGTGTGGGGCCGCTGGTCACCCGGTTCGATCGACCAGCGCTCGGTGAGTCATCTGTGGACGAGAGCCCCGAGGGGCGAACCATCGCCGGCATCGGAACCCGACGTGTCGGCCGGCCACCGTGCCGTGGCCGGAGGGTCGCAGGACAACCGAACCGGGCAGCCGAAGCCGAGAGCCGGCTAGCCCTGAGTGATGAGCCCGGCCATCTCCACCGCGGCCAGCGCCGCGTCGGATCCCTTGTTGCCCGACTTGGTGCCGGCACGCTCCACGGCTTGATCAATCGTGTCGGTGGTCAACACACCGAAGATCACCGGTACGCCCGTGTCGATGCCTGCGGCCGCGATTCCCGATGCGGCCTGCGAGCACACGTAGTCGAAATGAGGGGTCGCTCCCCTGATCACCGCCCCCAGGCAGATAACGGCGTCAACTCCCGACCCGGCTCTCAGCTTGGCCACCATCGGCAACTCGAACGCACCCGGAACCCAGGTGAGGTCGATGTCGTCGTCACCGACACCGAGTCGCATGAGCATGTCGTGGGCGCCGTAAACGAGCTCACGCACGATCGCGTCGTTGAAGCGGGCAGCAACGATGCTGACCCGCAGCCCCGATCCGTGGAGGGTGTTGTGTCGCTCGATCATGAGATCTCCGATTCGTGGGCATCGGACGGCTGGATGTGCAGGTCGTGGCCCATACGATTGCGCTTGGTCTCGAGGTATCGAATGTTCTCCGGGTTGGGATCTATCTCGATCGGCACCCGCTCGGTGATCTCGAGGCCATAGCCTTCGAGCCCGCCGAACTTGGTCGGGTTGTTGGTCATCAGCCTCATGGCACTGACCCCGAGGTCGGCCAGAATGTTGGCACCCACGCCATATTCGCGAGAATCCACGGGGAGGCCCTGAGCCGAGTTCGCGTCGACCGTGTCGAGCCCGTCATCCTGAAGCGCGTAGGCACGGATCTTGTGGGCTATGCCGATGCCGCGGCCCTCATGGCCGCGCAGGTAGACGAGCACACCCCTTCCCTCCTCACCGATGCGCTGGAGGGCAAGCTGTAGTTGCGGCCCACAATCACAACGGGTGGACGCCAGGATGTCGCCGGTGAGACATTCGCTGTGGACTCTGACCAACGGCGGTTCGCCACCATCGACATCGCCCATCACGTAGGCCACATGCTCGACGCCATCGAGAACGGACCGGTAGGCGTGGGCCATGAACTCGCCGTAGGCGGTAGGGATACGAGCGGCCGCGAAGTGCTGAACCAGTTTCTCGCTGCGGCGACGGTAGCGGATCAGATCGGCGATCGAGATGAGTGACAGGCCGTGCTCGTCGGCGAACCTGCGGCAGTCGGGCAACCGCATCATCGTTCCGTCCTCGTTGACGATTTCGCAGAGCACCCCCACCTCGGGCCGACCGCTCATGTGACACAGGTCGACCGCGGCTTCGGTGTGGCCCGCCCGCTTGAGCACTCCACCGGGGCGGGCCCTCAACGGGAAGATGTGTCCGGGACGCGAGAACTCGCGAGGATCGGAATCGGAGTCGGCCAACGCCCGGACGGTGCGGCTGCGATCGCCGGCCGAGATGCCGGTGGAGTTGCCGGCGATCAGATCAACCGTGACGGTGAAGGCCGTGCGGTGCGATTCGGTGTTCTCGTTCACCATCAGCGGGAGCCTGAGACGATCGGCGGTCTCGTCGCGCATGGGGGCACAGATGACGCCACTCGTGTAGCGGATCATCAGCGCCATCTTTTCCTCGGTCATGGCATCGGCCGCGATGATCAGATCGCCTTCGTTCTCACGGTCCTCGTCGTCGACGACCACGAGAAACTCACCGCGACGGAACGCGTCAAGCGCATCTTCGATGGGGTCGAGCTGGGTCATGGCTGCCCTCCTTGGAGAGTGGGCCGGATCAGGCGTTCGACGTACTTCGCCAGAACATCGGCTTCGATGTTGACCAGGTCGCCGGCGTGCCTGAGGCCGAGCACGGTCACCTCATGAGTGTGGGGAATGACCGCTGTGGAGAATGTGGTGGGCGTGATCGCCGTGACAGTGAGGCTAACCCCGTCGATCGCCACCGAGCCCTTCTCGACGATGTAGTCGGACAGAGAGCCGGGCAGCTCGAACTCGTAGAGCCAGGATCCGTCCGGGAGCCCGTCGACGGACACCACCGCGGCCGTGGCGTCTATGTGCCCTTGTACTACGTGGCCACCGAATCTTCCGGCGGCCGACAACGGCCGCTCGAGATTGACCCGATCGCCGGGGCCGAGTCGGCCGATGTTGGTCCGGCTGAGGGTTTCCGGGACGGCATCGGCCGCCCACCATCCGTCGCCCATGTCGACCACGGTGAGGCAGCAGCCGTTGACGGCCATCGACGACCCGATCTCGACATCGGCGAGAACGACCTCGGCACCGACCTCGACACGCGCCCCGCCCCCACTGGGGACCAGGCCACGAATGGTTCCCATCTCTTCCACGATCCCTGTGAACATTCCCGGAACACTTCCTGTCATCTAGACGATCGAGTCGATGCCGAACTCGGCCGGAGCGCAATTCACGCCACACCCAACGCCCGGCGGGCCGCGTCGACATCGGTCTTCAGTTGGGCCACCAATTGATCGACGCCCTCGAACTTCCGCTCGCTGCGGAGAAACACCGTGAACACGACCGACATGGTCTCACCGTAGAGGTCACCGTCGAAATCGATGACATGGACCTCGAGCAGCGACTGGCCGGCGTCGTCGTAGAACGTGGGTCGCCGGCCGATGTTGATCGCGCACGGATGGCACGAGCCGTCCTCTCGGGTGCACCAGCCGGCATAGACCCCGTCGGCCGGCCAGGCCATCAGCATCGGAACCGGGATGTTGGCGGTGGGAAAGCCGATCGCCCACCCACGCCGGTCCCCGTGCTGCACCTCGCCCCGAACTTCATAAGGTCGGCCCAGCATGGCGGCGGCCCGCTTCACGTCGCCACCGGCCAGGGCTCGGCGGATTGCCGTTGACGACACCGGCTCGCCGGCATCGGCGTCGTGTCGGATCAGCTCGAGCGGGTAGACCTCGAACCCCCATATCTCACCGAGGCGCGCCAACTCCTCGACGTTGCCGCTCCGGCCCTTGCCAAAGTGGAAGTCCTCTCCGACCACGACAGCCTTGGCGTGGAGAGCATCGAAAAACACCTGCTCAACGAACTTGTCGGGCGGCGTTGCCGCCCGCGCTTCGTCGAACTCGATCACGTACGCATAGTCGATGCCCTGGGCCGCGATGAGTTCGAGTTTCTGATCGAGCGTGGTGAGCAGCCGCGGTGCACTCTGAGGCCGCACGACGTGCGCTGGGTGCGAATCGAAGGTGACGACCGCCGAGGCGACGCCAAGACGATCGGCGACCTGGCGGACGCAGCGGAACACTTCCTGATGCCCCAGATGGACGCCGTCGAACACCCCGATGGTGGCGGCGACCGCCAGCGACGAAGGCAGGTGGTCCAGCTGATCATGGAGAGTTTCCACTCGCGAGAACCTCCGTTGTCCCGTCGGGAACGCTATCGCCGAGGGCCATCGGCCCGTCGCTCAGCGAGGTATCACCACCATCGGCTTGAGCCCACGCGGATGGCGCTCGTAGACGGCCAAGAGTCCTCCCGACGCTTCGAACACCGCCCACGGCCCGGCCGCCCCGTGCACCCCCAGCCTCTCCGGGGACAGGACACGACCGTGACCGACCTCGATCGCCACATCATCGTTGACGGTGACCGCCGCGAGATGCCGAACGGCAACCGACACCGGAAGCAGGCTTGGAGTCTCCATCTGGTCGGCCCCGGCCAGCGTGAAACTGCCGACGGCCGTGCGGCGAAGATTACGAAGATGCGCCCCACCACCGAGGGCGACCCCGAGGTCGGCGGCGAGAGAACGGACATATGTCCCCGATGAGCAATCAACCTCGCAGCGCCACACACCCGCGTCCTCCGCGACCGGGGCGACCTCGAATCGGTGGACGGTGACCGGGCGGGGCGGTCGCTCGATCACCTTGCCCTCGCGGGCGAGTTCGTGGAGCCTGCGGCCCCCGATCTTCACCGCCGACACCATGGGTGGAATCTGTTGTATCGGACCGGTCAGCGCGGCTACCGCCGACCTCACGTCCTCGTCGCTGATCGCGGACATGTCGTGGGTGGCCGTGACCTCGCCTGATGCGTCGAGCGTGTCGGTCTCGGTGCCGAGGACGATCTCGCCGACGTAGGACTTTGGGAGTTCGGTCATGAATCGGAGCAGACGGGTCGCCTTGCCCACACCGAGGACGAGAACCCCCGTGGCATCGGGGTCGAGGGTGCCGGAGTGACCGACCCGGCGCGTCCCGAGGATCCCTCGGCTCTTGGCCACCACATCGTGGCTGGTCCATCCGGCCGGCTTGTCGATGACGACCACGCCATCGACACCGGGGTCAGGTCCTCGTCTCGCCATCGACTGGACCGCGCAGCAGCTCTTCGATTCGTTCGGCCGAGCGAAGCGTGTCGTCGGGACGGAATCGCAGCTCCGGAACACGACGCAGCCGTGTCTGGGCCCCAACCTCACGACGAAGGCGCCGCGTGTGCTCCTCAAAGGCCTCGATCACGTTCGGATCGCCGTCACCGTCGAGGGTCGTGAACCAGATCACCGCCCGAAAAAGGTCACGGTCGACCGTGACCCCGGTGATCGAGGTCAGCGCGAGGCGTTCGTCGTCGATCTGCTCGAGTTCCTCGGCAACGATACGCCGGATCAGCCCACCGACCCGCGCCGACCGGTTGGCCGACTGCGGATTGGCCGCATGCCTGGATCTTCCGTGTCGTGGCATCAGACCTCCGCGAAGCCATACCGGCGAACCGGCCGGGCCGGATCAGTGCTCGAGCGTACGGGCGATCTCACGCTCTTCGTAGGTCTCGATGATGTCGCCATCCTTGAGATCCTGGAAGTCGGAGAGCCCGATACCACATTCGAAACCGGCCTGGACCTCACGAGCGTCCTCCTTGAATCGCCTGAGCGACTTGACGACACCCTTCCAGATGATGGTTCCGTCCCTGAGGAAACGGACCTTGGATCCACGCGTGATCGTGCCGTTCTGCACCATGCAACCGGCGATGGCACCCACACGCGGAATCCGGAATATCTCGCGTACTTCGGCGTCACCGGTGACGACCTCCTCGAACTCCGGGGCGAGCATGCCGACCATGGCCGCTTCGATGTCCTCGAGCAGCTTGTAGATGATCTCGTAGGTGCGGATCTCAACGTCTTCGGTCTCGGCCACATCGCGAGCCTTGCGATCGGGCCTGACATTGAAGCCGATGATCGTCGCATTCGACGCCGCCGCGAGGGCGATGTCGTTCTCGGTGATGCCACCCACGCCGCGATGAACAAACGCTATCTTGACTTCGGAGCTCTCGAGCTTGCGAAGGCTCTCGGTGACCGCCTCGAGTGAGCCGTTGACGTCGGCCTTCACCACGACGTTGAGGGTCGCCGCCTCACCCCGTTGGATCTGCTCGAAGATGTCCTCGAGCTTGGCCCCGCCCGACAGGGCATGGGCTTCCCGGCCGAGATGCGACTGGCGATACCAGTGCTCGCGTGCAGCAGCGACCCGGCTGGCCACCTTCTCGCTGGGAGCGACCACGAACTCGTCGCCGGCGGCAGCAACCTCGGACAGACCGAGGATCTGGACCGGGGTGGAAGGGCCCGCTTCCCTGATGTTGTCGCCCTTGTCGTTGATGAGCGCGCGTACTCGACCCCAGGCCGCTCCGGCGACCACCGGGTCGCCCACCTTGAGACAGCCACGCTGAACCAGAACGGTCGCCACCGGGCCCCGGCCGATGTCGAGGTTGGCCTCGAGGACCACGCCGGCGGCGCGACCCTCGGCCTCGGACCGCAGTTCCTCCATCTCGGACACGACCAGCAACTGGTCGAGAAGCTCGTCGACACCGATGTTCTTGAGGGCGGAAACTTCCTGGAAGATCGTCTCACCGCCCCAGGCCTCGGGAACGAGACCGTGTTCGGCCACACCCGCTATCGCCTTCTGAGGATCAGCGTTCTCGCGATCGATCTTGTTGATGGCCACGACGATCGGAACCTCGGCCGCCTTGGCGTGGTTGATCGCCTCGATCGTCTGGGGCATGACGCCGTCGTCGGCGGCCACCACCAGGATGACGATGTCGGTGGCCTGGGCACCTCGGGCCCGCATGGCAGTGAACGCCTCGTGACCGGGAGTGTCGATGAAGGTGATCTTCTGCCCGTCGCGCTCGATTTGGTAGGCACCGATGTGCTGGGTGATGCCACCGGCCTCGCCGGCCACGACATTGGCGTCGCGGATCCGGTCGAGAAGCTTGGTCTTACCGTGATCGACGTGGCCCATGACGGTGATCACAGGCGGCCTCAACGGGGCGTCAGCGGCTATCTCGGTGTCGAGTTCAAGCAGTTTCTGAAGCTCGACCTCCTGCTCCTCACCGGCATCGACGAGCCTGATCTCGGCCCCGACCTCTGCCGCGAACAACTCGATCATGTCGTCGGACAACGACTGGGTGGCCGTGACCATCTCACCCTGTTGCATGAGGAACCGGACGACGTCTGCCGCGGTACGGTTGAGTTTCGGGCCTATGTCGAGAGCGGTGGAGGCTCTCTCGATGACGACCTCGCCGTCGGGCACCGGAGCGTCCTCGGGCGTGTAGGCGGGCATGTCCATCGGCTGAAGCTCTTCGCGGCTGCGACGCCTCCGGCCCTTTCGGCGAGGTGGACGACGGCCGGCACCGCCGCCGGGACGGCCCCTACCACCACCGGGGGCTCCACGGCCTCCGGCGCCCGGCACGGACTGACGCGGACCGCCGAGACGACGACCGGAGCCGGGCATGGGACCACTTCGGGGTGGACCACCCGGACGAGGCGGGCGCGGGCCACCGGAACCGGGCGGGAATCCGCGACCGGCCGGAGCACGCTGAGGCCCTCCCGGTGGCGGTGGGATCGGCTTGCCCGAAGCAGACTTCGGAGAAACTCCAGGGCCCGCGACCATCTTCTTGACGACCTTCTTGACGACCTTCTTGACGACCTTCTTGACGACCGGCGTGGCAAGCTGAGGAGGATTCGGGGCGGGAACCTCTTCGCTGACTCGCTTGGGAGGACCCGAACTGCCACTCGACGAGATCACCCGCTTGGTCAACTCGGGCTCCGGCGCGTCGGTCATCGGCGGGGACGCGGCGTCGGTGACCGGAACGTCGGCTGGAGCAGGTGCCGGATCCGGGACGATCGCCTCGGGCTCGGGTGGCTTCGCGGTCTCTGCCGCGTCCTTCTTGGTGGTCTTCTTGGCCGCCTTTGCCGCAACCCTCTTGGTGGTCTTCTTGGGTGCCTCCGGCTCGGGGGGCTGCTCGTCGCGGACCATACCGTCACGCTGCGCCTTGCGCCTCACGCGGTCGGCCTGCGGCTCGACGACACTCGACGAATGCGACTTGACCCCGATGCCGAGGCCAAGGCAGAGATCGAGCGTTTCCTTGTTGGTCAGGCCCAGCTCTCTTGCGAGTTCGTAGACGCGGATCTTGGATGACACGTGCGGCGGTTACCCTTCTGATCCAGCGGGCCCGGAAACCCGAAGACCGATTTACAGGTCGTGTGCGGTGTTGGCCGCACATGTGTGGATTCGGTCACTGGTGTGCGGACACACCGCGGTGACGGTCGGCCACGACCCGGTGAGCCTAGCGACCTCTCGCTCGTTCACCTCTACTCGAAGTGCCCGTGACAGGGCGCCCGGTGTCACACGTTCCATGCACGACATCGAGGGCCCGATCCATGCACCACGGCCCCCGCCCGCACCGATCGACAGTCGACCGTCACAAAACCGTAGCCGTACGAGCTCCGAGGCCGCGAAACGCCGCCGGCAGGCCACACAAGTTCGTACCGGTGAGGAACTCAGGCTTCCTCCTCAGCGACCGGATCCTCCGCGGGTACCTGCTCGGTGGGAGCGTCCTCGGTGGTGGAGCTCTCCTCGGTGGTGGAGCTCTCCTCGGTGGTGGAGCTCTCCTCGGTAGTGGAGCTCTCCTCGGTAGTGGAGCTCTCCTCGGTGGTGGCGTCCTCGGTGGTGGCGTCCTCGGTGGGGGCGTCCTCGGTGGTGGAGCTCTCCTCGCTCGCCGCCTCGTTCCAGGCTTCGGCCGAGATCGCCTCGCCTCCATCGGCGGGCTGCCAGACATGCTCGCCGCTGTCGGGATCGATGATCCACTCCCCCTCCGCCCACTCGACGTCGCCCATCGCCTCTTCCTCGGCGAGCTGGGTCTCGGACTTGATGTTGATGCCCCAACCGGTGAGGCGAGACGCCAGACGCGCGTTCTGGCCCTCCTTGCCGATGGCGAGCGAAAGCTGATAGTCGGGCACGATCACATCGCAGTCGCCCGTCATCTCGTCGGGCCTCACCTCTTTGACCTTGGCCGGGGACAGCGCCTTCATCACGTATTCGTGAAGATCCTCGGAGAACGGAACGATGTCGATCTTCTCACCGCGAAGTTCGTTGACGACCTGACGCACACGCGCTCCACGAGCCCCCACACAAGCTCCGACCGGGTCGACGTTGGGATCGTTGGACCACACGGCGATCTTGGTGCGGTGGCCAGGTTCCCGTGCGCAAGCCTTGATCTCGACGACACCGTCGGCGATCTCGGGAACCTCGAGTTCGAACAGACGCTTCACCAGACCGGGGTGGGTGCGACTCACGACGATCTGGGGACCCTTGGGTGACCGGCGAACCTCGACAATGTAGGCCTTCAGGCGCACGCTGGAGTCGGGACGCTCATACGGAACCTGCTCGGACTGAGGGAGCAGTCCCTCGACCCGGCCGAGATCCAGAAGTGTGTAGCGCGCGTCGGTCTGTTGGATCATGCCGGTGACGATGTCTCCCTCACGACCGGCGTACTCCTCGTACTTCATCTCGCGTTCCGCCTCGCGGATTCGCTGGGACATCACCTGACGGGCGGCTTGCGCCGCAATACGGCCGAGGTTGTCGGGGGTGGCGTCGAATTCCTCACCGACGGGCTCACCGTCCTCGTCGAGCTCCTGGGCGATCACCCGGAACTCCATCGTCTCCGGATCGATCGTGACCCAGGCGTATTCATGGGCGTCGGGCATCTTCTTGTAGGCGGTCTCGAGGGCATCGGCCAGGGCCGCGAACAGGGCGTCGACGGGGATTCCACGTTCGACGGCCAGCGCCTGGAGCGCCTCCATCATCTCGGCGTTCATCAGGATGTTGCCTCTCTGTGAGAAGAACTCGAACTCTTGGACCCGGGCTTCGATCCGCTCCCCGGCTTGGGGGTGGGGCCCCATTCGAAGATGGTGCGGGCCGACGAGAGGACCGTGTATGGGATGTGGGTGACGACGCCCCCGGTACGGAGATCGAAGCCCTCGTCGTCGGCGGCCTCCATGACACCCACGAAGCGGCGCCGACCCTCGATCTCTACGCTCGTCTTGGCCTTCACCTCGGAACCGACGGCACCGAGGAAGTGGGACGGAGTGCGCAACGGCCTCTCGAGACCAGGGCTCGACACTTCGAGGGTGTAGCGGCCCGGAATGGGATCAACCTCGTCGAACAATCGACTCACAGCCCGGCTGATCCGGCGAATGCGAGCGACATCGATCCCGCCGTCGTGGTCAACCAGAATCCGCAGGATCCCGCCGTTGTGCTCGATGTCGTAGATACCGGCCGACTCGGCGGCAACGATCGGCTCGATGAGGTCGCGTACGCGATCAGTGACTGCCATTTGTCGCCTCCTTCCGGGAATCTTGTCGAACTGTTTTCGATGCGGGCTGATACCGGGCGATGAAACAACAAAGGCGTGGGCCGAGCCCACGCCTGATCCATCAACCGGAGACCGAACGTTGGCTCACTTTAGCAGCACTCCACCCGGGGCACATCCCGCGAGCCGGCCTCCGCTCCTCGCTTGGTCGATCACATCACATGTCGGCGTCGGCCACGGCCCTGACGAAACGCCGATGGACCCGACCGAGCACGACGGTGCCTTTCTCTGCGTTGACCTCCACCGTCGGGAGGATCCTCATCACGCCGAAAGTTGCCGCCATCCACATCATTCCCGATACCAAGCTGATGATCACACCCAGTTGGAGCAGAACCGAGAATCTACCCAGGCCGATGCCGGCCACCAGAAACCCGACAGCGCCATGAAGGCCAGCCGACTGATGTTGCCGCATCGACATCAGCCGATCGAACTCGGACTGCGTGAGCGGAACCCGAATCACCCCGGCCGGCCGGCCGGCCGGCGCGTAGCCATCGGCCCGGTGTCCGCTGTGCACGGATACCGGCGGGAGTCCAACGCCTGTTGCGGCCGCCAGGGGCACCTCCACCGTTGGCATCTCAGCCGGTCGTGGCGGACCGTCGGATCTCCGCGATGATCGCCTCGGAGTTGTTGGCGTCTTCGCCTCGCTCGCCGAGATTGCGTCGGCGATCTTCATCGGCGGCCCGTCGGGCTGCCGCGCGGGTCGAGGAGGCGCGCTCAAGGGCAGCCTCGGCGCCGTTCTCCTGGATGTAGTCGGCCCACTCGACCAGCGTGTCGACCATCTCGTCTTCGGGTACGACCGCAACATTTTGGCCGCGGACGAACAGGTGGCCGCGTCTGTTTCCCGCCGCGATCCCGAGGTCGGCGTCGCGGGCTTCACCGGGACCGTTGACCACACAGCCCATCACCGCAACCTGCAACGGGATCTCCCGCTCCTCGAACGCCTCCATTGCCTCGCGAGCCACCCGCACCACATCGATCTCGGCTCGCCCGCAGCTCGGACATGCGATCAGGTCGATGTTCTTGCGCTCACGAAGACCCAGTATCTCAAGCAACTGACGTCCGGCGCGGGCCTCTTCGACCGGGTCGGCGGTGAGCGAGTACCGAATGGTGTCACCGATCCCCTCGGCCAGGAGGGTGGCCATTCCGGCCGTGGACTTGAGCGTGCCGACGGGGGGCGGGCCGGCCTCGGTGACTCCGAGATGGAGAGGATGGTCGGTGACCTCGGAGAGCTGCCGGTAGGCATCGATCATCAGCGGTACGCTCGACGCCTTCACCGAGATCTTGATGAGGTCGAAATCGACCTCCTGGAAGAACGCGATCTCCTGCAACGCCGATTCGACCATCGCCTCGGGCGTGACCTTGCCGCCGTACTTGGCGTAGAGGTCGGGGTGAAGCGATCCACCGTTCACCCCGATGCGAATCGGTACGCCTCGATCCTTGGCCTCGCTCGCCACCGCCTTGATGTGCTCGGGGTTGCGGATGTTGCCGGGATTGAGTCGCAGGCAATGCACCCCCGCCTCGAGCGCCTCGAGCGCCCGGCGATACTGGTGGTGGATGTCGGCGACGATCGGCACCGGCGACCGCGGCACGATCCGGGCCAGGCCTTCGGCTGCCTCGGGTTCGTTGCAGGTGCACCGGACGATGTCGGCCCCGGCCGCGGCCAACGCATAGATCTGTTGCAGGGTCGCCTCGTGATCGGCCGTTCTGGTGACGGTCATCGACTGGACACTCACCGGGGCGTTCCCGCCCACCGGCACCTTCCCCACCATGATCTGGCGGGTCTCGCGTCGGCCGAAGGCCTGCTCGTGCTCCACAGGTCGAATCTACCGCGTCAGCCGAATTTGACCGGGTCGAAAATGTCGCGCAGCAGCGTCACCCCGCCGACGAAGACGAGGAGCAGTACGACGACATAGGTGAGGGGTAGCAGCTTGGCCGCATCGACACGGTAGCGACGGCCACCGATCGACCGGAGACGCTCGTACGTGGCGACCGCGACGTGGCCGCCGTCGAGGGGAAGCAGCGGAATCAGGTTGAACACCCCGATGAAGATGTTGATCACGAACAGCAACGACAGCGTGTCGGCAAGACCATTCTCGACGGCGGCAGCGCCGAGACCGGCCACTCCGTAGATCGACAGGATGCGGTTCTCGTTGGGATTGGTCGAGTCGAGACGCCGCAGGTTCAGTTGCCGAGCGGCGGCAAGGGAGTTACCGGGCTGCGGCGAACTCGAACGAGAGCCGAGGATGCCGTCGAAGGCCCCGTTGAGCCCGCCGGTGAGGGCCTTGGGGAAAGCCAACGTGACATCCTTGATGAAGCTCCCGAACGTCGTGAAGGTCGCGCCGGCGGCATCGACGGCTCCGAGAGGCGAGGACGTGTAGTCAGCGGAGACGCCGAAGAAACCGATCGTGGCCACAGTGGGGTCGGCCAGTCGGTTGACGATGACCCCGTCCACGACTCCAGGCTTGCCGGTTCGGGCGTCCACCACCGTGACGTTGAGCGGCTCATCGAGATGATCGGCGGCGTAGGCAGCAAATTCGGCATAGGTGGGCGCGTGATCGAGTACGAGACCCTCGACCGCCAGGATCCGGTCACCGGCGATCAACCCGTCGATCCCGGCCGCGCCCTGTTTGGTCAGCCGCTCGCCTATCGCCGCCGCCGAATCGACCTTGCTACCGTCGTGGCTGTACGTGACCTCGACGGTGCGACCGGCGCGTGATCTCACCAGGTCGCCGAAGGCGTCGAAGGTCGTGACGTTGCGGGAGTCGAAAGTGAGGAGCTTGTCGCCCGGCACCAGACCGGCCGAGGAAGCTGCACTGTCGACCGAAACCGATCCGAGAGTCCAGCCCTGGGCCTGGCCGGCGGCCGTGGACTGATCGACCGGTCGGCCGTTGGTGAGAAAGAGTGCGTACAGCAAGCCCAGCGCCATCAGGAAATGCATGGCGGAACCCGCCACCGCGACCGTCAGGCGCCGGGGATACGACTTCTGCCGGTAGGTCCGCGGCTCATCGGCCGGGTCGACCACGTCGAGGCTGCTCATGCCGATGATCCGCACGTAGGCACCCAGCCATATGGCCTTGATGCCGTACTCCGTCTCGCCCCGATGGAACGACCAGATCTTCGGCCCGAATCCGATGAAGAATTCGGTGACCATCATGCCCGACCACTTGGCGGCGAGATAGTGGCCCAGCTCGTGCATCGCAATCATCACGACCAGCGCGAGGATGATGATCACCCAGCTCCAGGCGGCCAGGAACCCGATGGCGAGAATCCCCCCGATCAGGGCGACCAGCCCGAACCAGCTCTGCTGGATCACCTCGCCTTCGGGCTCGGTCGGGCCCGCGTCGACAGGAGCGATCGGTTGAGTCATGCGTTCACCCTTTGGGCAATCAGTGCGGCTGTGATCTCACGGGCCAGACGGTCGGTTTCGAGAACAACCCCGACATCGGTGGCGGATGTTCCCGGCCACCTCTGAAGCGCGGCATCCACGACCTCGGCGATATCGACCCAACCCAGTCTGCCCTTGAGGAACCCGTCGACCGCGACCTCGTTGGCGGCGCTCAGCCAAGCCGGAGCGGTCTTGCCGACCCGACCAGCCTCGAATGCGAGTGACAGGCAGCGGAACGACCCGAGGTCGGGAGGCTCGAAGTCGAGATGTGAGAGCTCGGCCCAGTCGATCGCTCCGTAGGGAATGTCGATCCGATCTGGGTAGGCGAGCGCGTAGCCGATGCACAGGCGCATGTCGGGCAGCGAGAGCTGGGCGATGGTGGCGCCGTCGGAGTAGGTGACCATCGAATGAACGATCGACTGCGGGTGGACCACCACCTCGATCCGGTCATAGGGCACGTCGAACAGTTCGTGGGCTTCGATCACCTCGAGCCCCTTGTTCATCAGCGTGCTCGAATCGACGGAGACCTTCGGGCCCATCGACCATGTGGGATGGGCGAGGGCATCCGCCACGGTGACCTCGGCGAGCTGTTCGGGCCGTCGGCCCCTGAACGGGC
The DNA here is from genome assembly GCA_003231645.1 of Acidimicrobiia bacterium. Classification (GTDB taxonomy): domain Bacteria; phylum Actinomycetota; class Acidimicrobiia; order Acidimicrobiales; family Aldehydirespiratoraceae; genus SZUA-87. The sequence goes on from QIIW01000082.1 coordinate 44,771, forward strand.
CGCCGCTGGCAGTGAGAACGATCTTCGACACCTGCTCCGGGTTGTCGTTGGCCCGCAGACACTGGTGAATCGCGCAATGCTCGGAATCGACGGGAAGCAGTTCGGCCCCCGGTGTGGCCCGGGCCCGCTGCACCACCGGGCCGGCGGCTATCAGGGACTCCTTGTTGGCCAGACCGAGTCTCCGACCCGTCTCGAGGGTGGCCATCGTGACCGACAGGCCGGCGAAACCGACCACTGCGTTGACGACGGTCGGCGCCGCGCCGACCGCGTCGGCGAACGATGCCTCGCCCGCGACCAGTTCCGTGCCCTGGGGCAACATGGAGGCGAGTTCAACGGCCAGTGCAGCGTCGCCGAGGGCGACCACATCGGGGCGAAATTCGTGGGCCTGCTCGGCCAGCAGACCGATCGAACGGTTGGCACCGATAGCGGCGACCCGATAGCACTCGGGGGCGGACCTGATGATGTCGAGAGTCTGGGTGCCAATCGATCCGGTCGACCCGAGCACTGCCACGTCGGTGATCACACCATCCAACCTACGGGGGGAACAGGCCTGGGGCGCCGCGAGGTCAAATCAAATTGATCAGTCGGGCGACGTACCAGGTGGTGGGCAGCACGAACAGCAGGCCGTCGAACCGATCGAGGAGCCCACCATGGCCGGGAAGCAGAGTTCCCATGTCCTTGACCCCCAAGTCCCGCTTGATCAGCGACTCGGCGAGATCTCCGATGGGTGCCGCGAGCGCGGCCGCCGCACCCAGCAGGAGCGAAGCCGACAGGCCACCGTTCAAGGCCGTGTCACCGAAGGGCGAAGGTTGTCCGGTGGCTCCGATCACGAGGCCGACCGCGATGGCCACCAGCCCCCCGCCCACCAGGCCCTCGACCGTCTTGTTGGGGCTCACCGCCGAAAGTGGCGACTTGCCCATGGTGGATCCGATCACCAGCGCACCGACGTCGTAGCCGACGGTGACCAGTACGGCAGCGGTGAGAAGGCCGGTACCCGACTTGGGCACCGACAGCATCAGCGCCGCATATGAACCGAGCAGTCCGATGTGAACGACGCCCAGCATCGTCGTGGCAATGCCACGCAGGGGCGAATCGGAAGTCACACCGGACAAGTACCAGATGAAACCGAACACGACGGTGAGGACAAGCACCAGAGGCATTGCGGCCTCGCCCCGCCAGTAGACGGCGAGCGGCATGCTCACCACCGACACCAGGCCGAGCAGCACCGCCGGGTGGTAGCCGGCGGTGCGCAACACGTTGAAATACTCGACCGCGGCCAACCCCAGCAGCGCGGTGACGACTATCACCGCGGCAGCCGGAGCCACGGCCATAGAAGCCAGGATGAGGGCGGCCAGGCCCAGCCCGACACCCGCCGCCACGGGCACGTCACGGCCACCGCCACCGACCGGGGCCGCTCCGAAGGCCTGTTGGCGGTGGGCCGGCTTGGAGTCGGGGCGCGCCGGGCCCGCCGACGTGCCGTCGTCGAACGAAAAGAAGTCTTCGGTGAGGGCAGGGTCGTCGACGGGAACCGTGGTGGGCTGATCGACGGGCTGGGGCACCTCTTCGTCCGCCCAGCGGGGGGTGGAGGACACTTCGGCCCACGCCGCCAGATCGGTGGAATCGGCCTCACTCAACATCGGCTCGGGCGAGAACGTGACCGACTCTGCTGTGCCGCCGACCTGGGGAACCGCACCGGTCGGTGGATCACTCCAGTGAGGCACGGCGGCGTCGTCGTCGTCGAAGGACACCTCGTCGTCGCCGAATACCGAACGCCCCGGCGCGACGACGTCGTCGTCGGTCGGATCACCCCCGGAAATCACCCGGAAGCCCTCGACTTCGTCAGATTCATCGGTCACGGAATCGCCCTTCCGGAACTGGGAGGTCAGACCTCCATCAGCTCCTTTTCCTTCTGGGCCTGCGCACTTTCGATCTTCGCGATGTGCTCGTTCTTGAGCTCGTCGAGTCGATCCTCACCACGCTGGATGTCATTCTTGGAGACCCCACCATCATGCTCCAGATCCTCGAGATCCTTGCGCGCGGCACGGCGCACGCCGTTGACACGTTGCTTGGCATCCTCGGACAGGGCACGAACCACCTTCACGAGTTCACGACGACGCTCTTCGGTGAGCTGTGGGAAATTCAGCCTGATGACCCGGCCGTCGTTGCTGGGATTGAGGCCCATGTTGGCGTTGGCAATAGCCCTCTCTATCACATCGAGGTTGGCCGCGTCATGTGGTGTGACCACGAGCTGACGAGCCTCGGGGACCGAGAAGCCGGCGAGTTCCTGGAGCTTCATCTCGACACCGTACGCTTCGGCGGTCAAACGCTCGAACAACGCCGACGAGGCGCGCCCGGTGCGAATAGTGGAGAACTCACGGCGGCCGTGATCGACCGCGGCATCCATCTTCTCGGCGGCATCTTCGAGAATGAGGTCGATCATCTCAGCACTCACACGGACCCCTCCCGGCCATCAACGAGGGTACCCACAGCATCGCCCGCGAGCAGGGACCTGAGGTTGCCCTCGCCCATGAGGTCGAATACGACGATCGGAAGATGATTGTCCATGCAGAGCGTGATCGCCGTGGCATCCATCACCTTGAGCCCGCGATTGAGCACTTCGAGATAGCCGACGTGATCAAGCTTCTCGGCGTCGGAGTGGAGCCTGGGGTCGGCGGTGTAGATACCATCGGTGCCGCCGTGGGTGCCCTTCAGCACCGCCTCGGCTTCGATCTCCACGGCGCGCAGCGATGCGGCGGTGTCGGTGGTGAAGAACGGGTTGCCGGTGCCTCCGGCGAAGATCACCACGCGATTCTTCTCCAGGTGACGTGTGGCCCGTCGGCGGATGTAGGGCTCGGCGATCTGTGCCATGTGGATGGCGCTCTGGACCCTGGTGGGCTGATCGAGGCTCTCGAGGGTGTCCTGCAACGCCAACGCATTCATGACCGTCGCGAGCATGCCCATGTAGTCGGCCTGGGCACGGTCCATACCTTCGCCGGCACCGGCGATACCACGCCAGATGTTGCCACCACCCACGACGATGGCTATGTCGACATCGAAGGTCCGCTTGGCGCTCACGATGTCCTGGGCGATGCCCCTGACCGTGGTGCCGTCGATACCGAACTCGAGCGGCCCGGAGAATGCCTCCCCCGACAACTTCAGCAGCACGCGACCCCAGCGGGCTCGCTCTGAACCACGCTGCGACTCGCCTGCCACCTTGGTCATAGTCAGGCCCCGATCATCACCTGGACGAATCGTACGACACTGCCACCACCGAGGCTGTCCTTGACGGCGGTCTTGTCGCCGTGGAGACCCTGCTCGAGCAGGACTCGCTCGGCCAGCCACCCCCGCAGTCGACCGGCGACGATCTTGTCCCAGGCCTGTTCGGGCTTGCCCTCGGCCTTGGTGATCTCGAGGAGTGACTCGCGCTCCTTGTCGACCTGATCGGCGGGGACCTCGTCGGTGGTGAGATACAACGGCTTGGCAAAGGCAATGTGCAGGGCGACCTGATGGAGATTGTCGGCCGCAACGCCCGTGCCCTCAACCACAACGGCGTTGACGCCGCGACCGTCCTGCACGTGCAGGTAAGTGTCGAGAGTGTTGCCGGCGGCCGCCTCGACGCGTTCGATCTCGCCAAAGTCGAGGTTCTCCTTGATGGTGAGTCTGAGATCGTCGAGGGCACCGCGGAAATCCTCGACCGCTTCCGGGCCCTTTTCGAGGACGGCCTCGGCGAGCTGCGAGGCCATCGTCCTGATCACCTCGTTCTTGGCCGAGAAATCGGTCTCGGTCTTGATACGCACGATCGCGGCCACACCGTCGCCGACCGCCAGGGCGACCACACCCTCGTCATTTTGGCGGTCACCGCGCCCGGCGGCCTTGGCCAGACCCTTCTCACGCAGAATCTGCTTCGCGGCTTCGGCGTCACCTTCGGCTGTGATGAGCGCCCTCTTGGCGTCCATCATCCCCGCACCGGTGGCGTCCCGCAGCGCCTTCACGTCTTGGGCTGTGATTGCCATCTCTCGATACTCCTGAATCGTTGTTCGAAGTGGTTGATCAGACCTCGGAGGTGGCTTCGTCGCCGGCCACCGGAGGCGTGTCCTCGACCGGAATGGCTGGGGCCGGGGAAACCTCAGCGGCGGAAGCCTCGACCGGAACGGCTGGGGCCGGGGAAACCTCGGCGGCGGAAGCCTCGACCGGAACGGCTGGGGCCGGGGAAACCTCGGCGGCGGAAGCCTCGGCCGTGGCGGCCGGAACGTCCTTGGCCGCGGCCACACGGGCCTCGCGGGCGGCGGCCTCGGCCGCGGCCTCGGCCCGGGCCTTGGCCTGCTGCTCGGCTACATCGGCCTCTTCGAGGGCGTTTCGCTGGGGGGCATCGTCGGTGACCCGCTTCGAACGGATGAATCGACCTTCGCGCACGGCATCAGAGATCACTCGGCTCATCAACTCGCCGGCGCGGATCGCGTCGTCGTTTCCGGGGATGGCGTAATCGACGAGGTCGGGGTCACAATTGGTGTCGACCACGGCAACGATCGGAATGCCGACCTTGCGAGCTTCGGTGACGGCGATGTGCTCCTTCTTGGTATCGAGAATGAACACGGCCTGGGGGAGTTTCTCCATATCACGGATGCCGCCGAGATTTCGCTCGAGCTTGGTGAGCTCGCGGTTGATCAGCAACGCCTCCTTTTTGGGCATCGACTCGAATTCACCCGAGTCGCGCATGCGTTGGTATTCCTTCATCTTCGAGACACGCTTCGAGATGGTCTGGAAGTTGGTGAGCATTCCACCGAGCCAACGCTCGTTGATGTAGGGCATGTTGCAGCGCTCAGCGTAGGACTGGATCGATTCCTGGGCCTGCTTCTTGGTGCCGATGAACAGCACCGTGCCGCCGTCGGCGACGAGATCGCGAACGAAGATGTAGGACTTCTCCAAGTGGCCGAGAGTCTGGTGAAGGTCGACGATGTGGATGCCCGACCGCTCACCGTGGATGAAGCGCTTCATCTTGGGGTTCCAGCGGCGGGTCTGGTGGCCGAAGTGGACACCGGCCTCCAGCAACTGCTTCATCGAAATGACTGCCATTGTCTTCTCCCGGTTGACGAGCCAGCACCCGACGCCTTGGCGACCGGGTTCGGTGCTGACCGCTGTGGTCTTCCGTCGGCGCCGATCTGGAGCCTTCGGGGCCCGATGGGCCGGGGGCGAGTGTACCGGCAGCACCCCGGAGCGCGTCAGCGCGATGCTCAGCCGGTCCCGGTCTCGATCGCCACGACCACGAACCCCACGGCGGCGGACCGCTCGAGTATCTCCACACCGAACGACACGCTCCCGTCGATCAGGCGATTCCAGGTGCTCTCACACGCCGGCGGCAGTCCGCCCAGAGCCAGGGCCACCTCGCGATCGGCCTCGGGCATTCCGGGCAGATCCCCGTGGACTCCCAGACCGACGGAATCGCCTATCAGGACGTTGCTCGCCCCCATCGCCGCGGTGGTGCTTCCTGGCACCAGGAGATCCCCTCTGCCTCCGATCGAAACCGCTTGGACACCCGGCGGGAACCCGACGAACCGCTTGGCGGCGGCGTAACCACCGGGCGAGAGATCGTCGATTGCGACAGCAGCAGCGAGAGAATCCGGGGCAACAACGTCGACCACACTCGACATCACGATCCCGGGGGCCGTCATCTCGAAGGCCTGCACCACCTCGGCAAGAGGCGCGCCGCCGTTCGGGGCGCCGAAGGTGACGGCGACGCCAACGTCGACACTTCCACCGACACCCGCAACTCGGGCCACGGCGAGTCGCGTCAGCAGCCCGCCGAGGCTGTGTCCGTAGACATCGACCCGTACGCCGGGGTTGGCCGACGCGATCTCGGTGAGGAGAGCTTCGAGGTCGTCGACGTTGTCGGCAACGGATCCCCTGGTGTCGGAGGCCGAGTAGGTGGAGGTGGTGAGGTCGGCGGCCCATCCCGGTGGGCCGGCCGAGGGCTCCGGCTCGACACTCCCGCCGTTGTAGCTGAAACGCACGACATCGTTCGGGTCGTATCCATGCGATCCGAGGTCGAGCTTGGCCATGGCCCCGGGTCGGGAGGACGACGAGTCGAGCCCGTCGACCAACACCGCTATGCGACGTTCCGGTGGCGGGTCGACCTCGACCGAATCAGCGGTGCATTCCCGATCATCGAAGGCCCGATAGATGATCATCCATGACCTGGCCATCAGCACCTGCGGGCTCACCTCGAAGGCCAGAACCCCGACCATCGTCACCATGTCGGCCAACTCGGAGAGACGCGACGCCGGATCGAGCCAGCGAAACGGGGTGAAGGGAACCGACGAGATGGCGCGTCGCAGCCCTCCCACCAAGTCGAGCAACCCCCGACCCGATCGGCTGGCATCGAGTTCGAGAAACTCGAGAACCTCCGACCTCGAATCGATGTCGAGCCACGCGGCACGGTCCCGGGGATCGGGCCGGGATACGAGCACGACCTTCACCGAACGGACACCGAACAGCCTCTCCGGGTCGACGTAACGACCGTCGATTCGGGCTCCGAAGTGAAAACCCTCACCTGACAACGCGATCGTCTCTCCCGCCTCGACCCGGTCACCCGGGCTGACCAGGACACGGTCCACGTACGAATAACTGGTGAGAAGGCCACCACCATGATCGATGGTCACGTGCAGCGATCCGGCCACCGGCCCGGCGAACACCACGACACCAGGCCCCGACGCGGCGATCGGATCACCCGCGTTCGTGGCGTAGTCGATACCACGATTGCCGGGCCCGTAGGGCCCCAGGGGAAGACCGAACTGTTCGACCACCGTCGCGGTGGTCGGTGGACGCAGAACGATTTCGGCCGCGGCCGCTCTCGTGGTCGACATGACCGACGCCAGCCCACCGACCACCAGGAAAATGGAAACGAATCGACGCATCTGATCCCCGGACACCAAGAGAAAGTGTTGGGGGAAGAAGTGATGCCGCCGTGGTCACGCCGCTGAGCGAGTGTAGGCATCCGCCCGAGCATGACCAACCGGGTCGAACGGTTCAGGCGAGTTCGCGCTCGGTGGCCGTGATCCGGGACCGGAGCTGCAGGACCGCTTTCGTGTGTATCTGGCACACGCGACTTTCGGTGACGCCCAGGACGCGCCCTATCTCGGCCAAGGTGAGCCCCTCGTAGTAGTAGAGGGTCAGGACGATCTTCTCCCGCTCCGGCATCAGGTTGATCGACTGGGCGAGGGTCTGGCGCATTTCCTCGACCTCGTAGACGCCCATCGGACCCTCGCGCGTGTCGGCAACGGTGTCACCGAGCGTGACCGACTCGCCCCGATCCCCGCCGGAGAGCATCTCGTCGAGCGCGGCCACACCCACCAGGGAGATCTGGCTGAGGGTGGTCTGGAACTGCCTCTCGTTGAGACCGAGTTCGGCCGCGACCTCGGTATCCGTGGGAGCTCGGTGAGTCTCGGACTCGAGCTTCGTGTAGGCCTTCTCGAGCATTCGCGCCTTTGATCGAACCGACCTCGGTACCCAATCGATCGAGCGGAGCTCGTCGAGGATCGCGCCCTTGATGCGGGCGATCGCATAGGTCTCGAACTTGTAGCCCCGATCGAGATCGAACTTCTCGATCGCGTCGATCAGACCGAACACTCCGTAGCTCACGAGGTCACTCTGTTCGACACTTTGTGGCAGCCCAACCGCGACCCGTCCGGCGACGTACTTCACCAGCGGCGAATACTGGATGATCAGCTTGTCGCGCAGCCCGCGCGAACGCGTGCGCTTGTATCGCTCCCAGAGTGCGTCGGTCTCGTTGGGATCGTCGTTCACAGGTCCGGGTTCCTAGGCACGTGGGTGGGTCGAACGGTGGACATCGCGCAGGCGGTCGCGGCTGACACGCGTGTAGATCTGGGTGGTGGTGAGGTCGGCATGGCCCAGCAGCTCCTGCACAACACGCAGATCGGCACCTCCGTCCAAAAGATGAGTGGCGAAGGTGTGGCGCAGAGCATGGGGGTGAGTGGGTTTCACCGACCTGCGGTCGAGCAGCCGCCTGACATCGCGGGGAGATATTCTCCGGCCACGGCGGTTGAGGAACACCGCCGCGTCGGGGGATTGGTCGGTCACCATCTCGGACCGTCCGGCCCGAAGCCACTCGGCGAGTGCGGCCGCCGCCGGCTCCGATACCGGCACCCACCTCTGCTTGGACCCCTTGCCCCACACGGTGATGGTGCCGCTCGGGCCCGACAGATCTTTGCGGTCGAGACCGCAGAGTTCGGCCACGCGAAGGCCACTTCCGTAAAGGAGTTCGGTGATCGCTCGGTCTCGTAACTCGACTTCCGGAGGATTGCCGGTGCGCGCCGAGCCGTTGAGCACCACCTCGAGTTCGTCGGCCGCCAGGATGCGGGGCAGGGTCGAGGCCCCGCGTGGTGCCGACAACGCGGCGCTCGGATCGGTCTCGACAAGCCCGGTGCGGCGAGCCCAGTCGAAGTAGCGGCGGATCACCGACGCCTTTCTGGCCGTGGTTCGCCGGGCATAGCCGGAAGCGTCGAGATGGGCGAGGTATCGGCGGAGTTGCCTGCGGTTGACGTCGGCGACGCCATCCGAACCCGCCGACTCGAGCCATTCGAAGCATGCAAGAGCGTCACGCCGATAGACCGAGCGTGTTGATTCGGCCGCCCGGGTGAGCGAGGCGATCCAGGTGTCGATCTGCCAATCAGCCACGAATCGACGATAGCCAGTCGCCTGCGTCACCGCGTTCACCGATCGTCAAGATCTGTCTGGCGGCCGACACCTCCGCCACCACTCTCGGCGCGAATGAATCGGGCACCGTCGCGTCGGACCAACCCACATGCGACAAGCGAATCGAGCTCCGCCAGCACCTTGGGAACCGGCATCGAACTTCGCCCGGCGATCTCGTCGATCGTGGTGGGGCCGTCATCGACACATTCGATCACCTCGGAGAAGGGTCCGGGGCACGAATCCCCCAGCGAGACCGGGGTACCGCCGCCAGACCGGACTCCCCGATGGCGTGCCGCAGTGGAGGCCTCTCTCAGCCCGAGGGCCACAACGATGTCGTCGACGTCGCGGACCGGCTGACAGCCGTCGGCAATCAATTGGTTGGTGCCGTCGGCGGCCGGGTTGCGGACTGAACCGGGGACCGCCATTACCGACACATCGCGACGCATGGCTTGCTCGACCGTGAGCAGGGAACCGCCGGCCGCCCGTGATTCGACGACCACCACGAGATCGGACATCGCGGCCAGCAGGCGATTGCGGGCCGGAAATCGCCACGGCTCGGGCCGAGCTCCGACATGAGCCTCGGTGAAAATCACACCACGCCGGGCCACGAGGTTCCAGAGATCGCGGTGCCGTCTCGGATAGACGACATCGGGGCCGCTCCCCACCACGGCCAGTGGCGGTGTGCCATCGACGCTGAGGGCTCCTCGATGGGCTGACCCGTCGATCCCGAGGGCCAGACCCGACACGACCACCACCCCCTCCGACGCCAGACCTCGACCCAGCTCGAAGGCGACCTCACGACCGACGGGGCTGCATCTACGGGTGCCGACCACCGCCACCCGGGGCAGGGACTCGTCGGGGAGTCTGCCGATCCGGAACAGGATCGGTGCCGGATCGATGTCGGCGACCAGACACGCCGGGTGAGTATCGTCGTGGAGGCAACTGACCCCGATCGACAGCCCCGTCATCACCGACGACAGGTGATCGCGGTCGATCACGGGGGCTGCCGCCCGCCACTCGGCGCGGACCTCATTGGGCGCAATGTGGGAGCCGAGACGACCCGCCAGCACCCGCTGCCACGCCGACTCCACGGACTCACCGACCAGCAGTCGGCCGAGGCGGTGCGGTGTCGCTCCGGGAAGCTGCGCCAGACAGGCCAGGTCGATGTCGCGCTCAGTCATCGTCGCCTCCCATCACCGGACGGGCGCGCAGCGCGAGGGCGGCCGAAACATCGGACTCGCGAATCTCGTGGCCGGCATCGTCGAGATCGCGAATGGTCCTCGCCACGCATCTGACCCGCCGCAGCCCGCGGCCGCTCAACCGTCCACTCACGAGGGCATCACGAATCGTCATGCGGGCGTCGTCGGCGAGCGGGGCGTGCGCTTCGAGTTGGGATTCGGACAATTCGGCGTTGGTTCGCGCCCCACGCCGCAGGGCGAGGTCCCTCACGCGTGCCACCCGCGGGGCCACCCGTGCCGACGATTCCCCTGCGCCCCCGTCGAGAAGTGCCACCGGGTCGGGCCGCCCGATCTGGACCATCACGTCGAGTCGGTCGAGCAACGGACCGCTGATCCGCCTCGAGTAGCGCGCCCGAGCCGAAGGGGGACATCGACAGGCGACCGAGCCGCCTTCGCCGCAGGGACAGGGATTCATGGCTGCCACCAGGAGCACTCGTGCCGGATGCTCGTCGGTTCCGCCGCTTCTCGCCACTCTCACCACTCCCTCCTCGAGAGGCTGCCGTAGCGCGTCCAGCACGCTGGGGGCGAACTCGCCCATTTCGTCGAGAAACAGGACCCCGTTGGATGCCAGGCTCACCTCACCGGGGCGGGATCGCCCCGTTCCCCCGCCGACGAGAGCGGCCATCGACGCCGAATGGTGGGGTGCACGAAACGGCGGACGTTGGATCAGGCCGGTCGGGGGGAGAAGACATCCTGCCGCGCTGTGTATGCGAGTGACGTCGATCGACTCCTGCTCCCCGAGGTCGGGGAGCAGCCCGGGAAGGCGACGCGCCAGCATTGTCTTGCCCGCCCCCGGTGGCCCCACCAGAAGCATGTGGTGACCGCCCGCCGCCGCCACTTCGAGAGCCCATCTTGCCGCCTTCTGACCCAGCACGTCGGCCAGATCGGGCTCGCGGGGACGATCCTCGATCATCGTGACGGCCTCGACATCGGGCCACTGGCCGGCTCCCCCGAGAACAGCCGAGAGCTGACGGAGATCGCCGACCGGACGGATCCGATCGCGGCCGACGATCGCTGCGACCCGGACGTCGGCCGACGAGATCACAACCGATGGCGCCTCGATGGCATCGACCAGCGGGAACGCGCCCGGTACCGGGCGAACCGAACCGTCGAGACCCAGCTCGCCGACCAGGCCGATTCCGTCGAGGGCCTCGGCCGGGATCTGCCCGGACGCGGCGAGAACTCCCACTGCCATCGGCAGATCGAGCCCGGCTCCGACCTTGGGCACATCACCGGGTGCGAGGTTGACGGTGATGCGTCGCATGGGCCAATCAAGATCGCTCGACACGATCGCGGCACGAACCCGATCTCTCGCCTCGCGACACGACGCATCGGGCAGACCGACGACGGTGAACCCCGGCAGGCCATTGGCGACATGAACCTCGACCTGCACGGCCCGCCCGGTGATGCCCGAGAGGGTCGCTGAACGGACGATTGCAAGCATGGTGGTCTCCAGACATCACTGTTTTCGGAGACCGCCATCGGCCGGCGGCGAGCACTGGGGGTGAAACTAACCGAGGGGTACGACAGCCGCGGGCGGGTGGGGTCTCGACCCGGAGACCCGGTGGACCACCCAAGGGTCGGCAGACCGAGGCTCAGAGAACCTCGCGGACATAACGGGCCACCGCGGTGATCGAAGCCTCACTGAGCGATGACGAGAATGACGGCATCCGCTCGCGCCCTCCGGAGATGATCTCGATCAGATCGGTCAGTTGCGGATAGTCCTCGTCGAGATCCCTGCCGTTGAGCCTGGGGCCGGCCCCGCCTTCGCCGGCCGACCCGTGACACTGCTGGCAGCTGCCGCTGTAGACATCGCGGCCCAGCTGCAACACGGGATCGGCGACTCCGTCAGGGCCGACGGGAACCTCGGGCGAAGGACCGGCGCAAGCCGACACCAACAGCAGCACCGAGATCGCTGGCATGAGAATTCGTGGCACGAGTGATCCATGAGTGGCGAACGCGGACGCAGACACGATACTGACCGGATGGGAATGGACCCCACCCGGCCACGCCGGAAACGACCCACCGACTGCCTCTTCGTGGGGGCCGCCCTCCTGGTGACCGTGCTGCTGGTCGTGTGGGCGCCGACGGGCTGATGGACGACCCCGAGGCCTACGGCGAGGTGGAGGTGAGATTCATGCCGCCGTTCCAGGCCGTGAAGACCTACACCTGCCCCAACTGCAACCGCGACATACTGCCGGGCACCGGGCACTGGGTGGTGGTACCGGTGGGTGAGCCCGACCTCAGACGTCATTGGCACCGGGGTTGCTGGGACGGACGCAAGACCCGCAAGCGGCCTCGCTGACCCCGTTCAGAACGCACTCTCGATCACCTCGATGCGCGGACCCACCACGCTGGCCACATCGAATCTCAGTCTCCCGTGGAGGCCGTGGGAGTCGAGCCAACTCATGGCGGTGCGGCGCAGGAATCGCTGTTTGCGATGGTCGACCGCCTCGAAACCGACACCGAATCGGTCGCTGGATCTGGTTTTGACCTCACAGAAGACGATCTCGTCGCCGCGGGTGAGCACCAGATCGAGTTCTCCCCCGCGAACCTGCCAGTTGCGGTCGAGCACGACGTAGCCGCCTGATTCATAGTGGCGAGCCACCAGAGACTCGCCCCATCTGCCGAGGGCAACACGTGATTTGTCCACGTCCGCCAAGCTAGACCTGGCCTGCGACAGTCTCACCCGGTGGGAGACCGGAGCCCCGGATTCGATCCATACCGGGATGGACCCGGCGGTCGATCAGTTGAAGCGCTTTTCCTTGACCTTCGCCGCCTTGCCGACGCGGTCACGCAGGTAGTAGAGCTTGGCGCGGCGCACGTCGCCACGGGTGGCAACCTCGATCTTGTCGATCACGGGGGTGTGGAGCGGAAAGGTGCGCTCGACGCCGACGCCGAAGCTGACCTTGCGGACGGTGAAGGTCTCGCGGACGCCGCTTCCCTGGCGGCGGATCACAACGCCCTCGAAGAGCTGGGTACGGTGGCGGTTGCCCTCCACGACCTTGACGTACACCTTGAGCGTGTCGCCGGGCGCGAAGTCGGGGATGTCGTCGCGTAGGTTCTGGTTGTCGATCAGATCGGTGGGCTGCATCGCACGGCGCTCCGGCGGGAGAGAATGAAGAAGAAGGCGGGCTCACAGACCCGGGCCGACGCACGAGTCTAGAGCGCCGGTGACGAGACACCACCCTGCGACAAGGCCGGCCTCGGGTTTGCCGTCAGGCCGGGTCGGCGAGGCCGAACTCCTCGAGCAGGCGGCGATCTCCCGAGGAGAGCCCGCCACGCGCCTCGATCAGATCGGGACGGTGGTCGATGGTGCGGCGCAGTGACTGGGCCCGACGCCAACGCTCGACCCGACCGTGATCACCGGAACGCAGAACCTCGGGCACCCGCCAGCCCCGGAACTCGGCCGGCCGGGTGTAGTGCGGGTATTCGAGCAGGCCGTCGCTGAACGATTCGTCGCCGGTCGAGGTGGGGTTGCCGAGAACCCCCGGCACCAGCCTGCCAACCGCCTCGAGCACCACCAGTGCGGCGACCTCACCGCCGGCGAGCACTACGTCGCCGACCGATATCTCCCCGTCGACCAGATGTTCCCTGATCCGTTCGTCGATACCTTCGTAGCGCCCACAGAGCAGCGAGAAACCGTCGAGGGCCGCCAACTCCGTCGCCATCTCCTGGTCGAAGACCCGACCGGACGGCGACAGGTAGTAGAGCGGTCGGGGCGGGTCGGCCGTCTCGACCGAATCGAACAACGGCTCGGGCTTCATGACCATGCCGGCACCGCCGCCGAACGGCGCGTCATCGACCGTGCGGTGGGGGCCGGTCGCCGCGTCACGCAGGTCGTGGACTCTCACGTCGAGGATTCCGTCGCGGCGTCCCCGCCCGATGACCGACTCGCCGGCGAACGAATCGACCAGGCAGGGAAAGATGGTGAAGATATCGACCCGGAGTGGGCCACGACCGGTCACGACCGCTCCAGATCGAAGAGTCCCTCCGGCACGTCGACCACCACACGTTCGTTGGGATCGACTTCGGTGATGAACCTCACCGGAACGAGTGCCCCCGAGTCGAGTTCGAGGATGTCGGACGCCGGATTGTCGAGCACCCTGACGACGGTGCCCCGCTCCAGGCCAGTCTGGTCGACCACCGTCGCGCCGATGAGTTCGTGAACCCAGAGTTCGTCGGGATCCTCGATCGGTTCGGCCCGGAGAACCAGACCGCGAAGAGCATCGGCTTGCTCGCGACTGCCGACCTCCTCGAACACGACGATGTGGCCGCTCTTGTGGGGGCGCGACGAGACGACGGTGAGGACACGGTCACCCGCGTGCAACACCGATCCGGGGGAGACCCGCTCGGTGCGGTTGGATGTGAGCACGACCATGACCTCGCCACGGAGACCGTGGGAATGGGCTATGCGTCCGACGTCGAGCATCAGCTCAGTCGACGAACTCGACCTCGATCTTGGTGTCGGTGTCGGTGTCGGTGTCGTGGCCGGCAGCGCGCACGACGGTGCGGATGGCCATGGCCACCCGGCCGCGCTTGCCGATGACCCGACCCATGTCGCCATCACCGACGGTGACATCGAGACGAATACCCGAGGCGTCCTCGCTCATGGCAACACCCACGGCGTCGGGATCGCCGACAATCTGTTTGACGACGTATTCACAAACCGTCTTGGCCGAGTCAGCGCTCATTGCGCGGCCGCCTCTTGGCCGGAGGTTTCGGATTCGACGGCAGCATCGGCCTCCTTGGCGATCTGCTTGGCCGATTTCCCGGGGGGGGCGGCGGGGACGGCAGAGTCGGTGGCGACGCCGGTATGGGCCTCCCACGCGCCGGAGATCTTCAGGAGCTTCTCGACCCGCTCGGTGGGCTGCGCGCCCTCCTTGAGCCAGTAGAGGGCTCGGTCGTTGTCGATCTTGATGACCGACGGGTCCTGGCGGGGCTCGTAGGTCCCGAGGATCTCGATGAAGCGACCGTTGCGGGGGGAACGGGCGTCGGCGACGACGACCCGGTATGTCGGTTGCTTTTTCTTACCTACCCGCACGAGACGGAGCTTGACGGCCACTTTTGTTCCTCGGTGTTTCGCTGGAGAAATTCTGGGAGAGTTCACGGACGCGCGGCCAAGGGCAGCCGCGCCGACCCGTCAATTCAATCCGGGTAGGCCACCGGTTTCCAACCCCGGGAGCGACAGCGGTTTCTTGAGCACCTGTGCCGGCCCCTTCGGGGTGGTGCGGCCGCCGCGACGTTTCTTGCCCTTCCGGGCGCGGTTCTTGCCCTTGATCTTCTTGGTACCGAATCCCGAAAGCTGTTTCATCATCTTTCGCATCTGGCCAAACTGATCGAGCAGTTGCTTCACGTCGGATGGTTGCAGCCCGCATCCGGCGGCGATGCGACGCCGTCGCGAGCCGTCGATCGTGTCGGGGTCGAGACGCTCGGCCGGGGTCATCGAATGGATGATGCCTTCGATGCGGGCGAGTTGATGATCGCCGATCTCGACGTCGCGGGCTTCCTTGGGGAGCCCCGGCATCATGCCCATCAGATTGGACAGCGGACCCATCTTCTTGAGTTGCTGCATCTGTTGCAGGAAGTCCTCGAGCGTGAACGTGCCTTCGAGCAGTCGTGAAGCGGCTTGTTCGGCCTCTTCCTTCTCGTAAGCCCCCTCGGCCTTCTCAATGAGCGTCTCGATGTCACCCATGCCGAGGATTCGGCCGGCCAGGCGGTCGGGGTGAAACGTCTCGAAGTCGTCGAGTCTCTCACCGGTGGATACGAAGGCGATCGGACGTCCGACCACCTCCTTGACCGAGATGGCGGCGCCGCCGCGGGCGTCACCATCGAGCTTGGTGAGGATCACACCGTCGAGCGACAGGGTGTCGTTGAAAACCCGAGCGGTGTTGACGGCGTCCTGACCGGTCATGGCGTCGATGACCAGGAACGTGTAGTGAGGATCGACGGCACCGGAAATACGACGGATCTGATCCATCATTTCCCGGTCGATGGCGAGCCGTCCGGCGGTGTCGACGATCACGACATCACGGCCGGTGCGGGTGGCCTCGTCGATCGACTTGGACGCGACCTCGACCGGATCGCTCGGTTCGGAGAAAACCGGCACCCCGATCTGCTCTCCCAGCGTGCGGAGCTGTTCCACCGCCGCCGGGCGCTGGAGGTCGGCGCCGACGAGCAGCGGATTGCGACCCTGCTTCTTGAACCAGCGAGCGAGCTTGCCGGCGTTGGTGGTCTTGCCGGCACCCTGCAGGCCCGCCATGAGCACCACGGTGGGGGGCTTCGACGCGAAGGTCAGCTTCATCGACTCGCCGCCGAGGCTCGTGGTGAGCTCCTCGAGCACGATCTTCACGATCTGCTGGCCCGGGTTGAGAGCCTTCGAGAGGGCCTCACCGCTGCATCGCTCGCGGATTCGTCCGACCATGGCCTTGGCCACATCGAGATTGACGTCGGCCTCGAGCAGGGCGAGCCGAATCTCGCGGAGCGTGTCGTCGATATCGTCCGGGGAGAGCTTGCCACGTCCTCTGACGCGGCCGATTATTCCCTCGAAGCGGTCGGAAAGTGTCTCGAACATGGTCGGGTCAGGCTACCGGCCACCGCGGCGGGGGCGTGAGGCCATCCGCACCTGACAGGGCCGGCGCAGTCGTCGACGATCGCGTCCGGGGAACTACTCGAAGAGGGCTTCGACGAACTCGTCGGGGTCGAAGTCGATCAGATCGTCGATGCCTTCGCCGAGACCCACGAGCTTCACCGGCAGTCCGAGTTCGGAATGGATCGACAGGACTATTCCACCCCGGGCCGATCCGTCGAGCTTGGTGAGGATCACGCCGGTGACATCGACCGCCTCGGCGAACTGGCGGGCCTGCGACAATCCGTTCTGGCCGGTGGTGGCGTCGATCACGAGCAGCGTCTCGGTGACGGTGCCGGCACCCTTCTCGGCAACTCGGCGAACCTTGCGCAACTCTTCCATGAGATTGGTCCTGGTGTGGATTCGACCGGCGGTATCGGCCAGCACCAGATCGGCGCCGCGGGCCGCGGCCCGCTCGACGGCGTCGAACACCACCGAGGACGGATCGGCCCCATCGGCGCCTCGAACAATGTCGACGTCGCTACGGCCGGCCCACATCGTGAGCTGCTCAGCCGCCGCGGCGCGGAACGTGTCGCCCGCCGCCAACACCAGCTTGCGACCGGCGCGTGACTGGCGGGCGGCCAACTTGCCGATGGTGGTGGTCTTGCCGACGCCGTTGACGCCGACGAACAGCCATACCGCTGGACCACCTTCGGTGTGCAGTGACAGCGATCGGTCGAACCCGCCCAGCCGCTGCTTCAGGTCGGCCTTGACGAGTTCGGCGAGGGCGGCAGCGTCGTCGATGCCGTCGATTGCCGCCGCGGCCCGGACCGACTCGATCACATCGGTGGCCGTGGCCACGCCGGTGTCGGCGCGGATGAGGGTCGAGCAATTCCCATGTCTCTTCGTCGATTGTTCGACTGGTGAACACCGATCCCAGGTAGCCCGACAATGAGGATCGGGCCTTGGAGAGACGTTCACGGAACGACGGGCGTCCCGTGGCTTGGGCGACGATCTCCTCGACCACCGTTTCCTCGGCCGGCCCGACCGACGATCCATCGACGGCCGTCGTCGACGAGTCGACCGAACCGGACGGCGGGGGGGTCGTCGGCGGGCGCTTCTCGGCCGGCGGGCGGGAGTCGCGATCTTGCAGGAAGAAGTAGGCCGACGCCCCCACCAGGAGCAGGGCGGCTATGGCGATTGTCAGTACGAGGAACATGCCCGGTCGATCCTACAGGCCGGGGGTGTGGCGACCGGCCGCCACCGACCGTCCCTACTTGGTGCCGAGCACCACGTTGAGGGTCACCGGATTGCCGTCGCGCCTGACCACGAGGGTGGCCGAGTCACCGGGCCGGTAGAGCTGGATCTGTGCGGCCAGGTCGGACATGGAGTTGATGGTCTCGCCGCCGGCGCTCACGATCAGATCCCCGACTTTTAGACCTGCCTTGGCGGCCGGCGAACCCGCCACCACATCGACCACGCTGGCCCCTTGGCTGCCATCGGTCGGCGTCTCACCCTTGATCCCGAGGAATCCAAGCTGAGGTGACTCACCCGAGACGATGCGACGGGCTATCAGGTCGACCGTCTCGGACGGGAGGGCAAAACCGACCCCGATATTGCCGTCGGTGCGACCGTCGGTGCGGATGGAGGTGTTCATTCCGATGACACGACCCTCACGATCGGCCAGAGCCCCGCCGGAGTTGCCGGGATTGATGGGTGCATCGGTCTGGATCATCCTGACCGGGCCCTGGTTGTTGACATCGGATCCGGCGTTGTTGATACGATCGATGGCACTGACGATGCCGGCGGTCACCGTTTGATCGAGACCGAACGGACTACCGATGGCCACCGCCAACTGGCCGACCTCGACCGTGTGGGCCGGTGCGAACACGGCCTGTACCATATTGAGCCCGGTCGGGTCGACCTTGATCACGGCGACATCGCGACGGGAATCTCCGCCGATCACCCGGCCGGTGACGACAGCCCCGTCGGCGAAGGTGACCTGGACGGTCTGGGAGCCGGCGGCCACGTGATTGTTGGTGACGATGTAGCCCTTCTCGGCGTTCCAGACGATCCCGGACCCTTGGCCGAGATCGGTCTTGACCAACACGACCGAAGGCGCAACCACGCGGGCGACATCGGCGACCGGTTCGTCGGATGACCCACTGCCGGCCAGCGGACCGGCCACGTCGGGCAGGGTGGGTGTCGGCGCCGCGGTGGTGCCGGCGGCGGGCATGACCACGGGCTGATTGGCGGCCGTGGCAGTGGTGTTGCCCGAGTTGGACACAAAATTGCCGGCTGCGAAACCGCCGCCGAGAAGCGCGAATACCGCTACGACCGACGCCGCCACCCTCCAGCTTCGACGGCGCGGCGGAGGCGGGGCTTCGACGGCCGGGGGTGAGGGTGGGGCGAGAGGCGGCCGACCGGTTGCACCGGAGGGGGGAACGCTGTCGGCCGGCCGAGGGGGAGTGGCCGAGAATGGGGGCGCGGGCCGCTCGCCGGTGGGGGGCGCCTCACCGAACACCGACCTCGGCGAACCCCACTCGGACCGAGACTGGACCACGGCCGCGCGTCCCGGTGGTGGCGGCGGCGGGGCCAGACCTGGGCCCGCCGGGCGGTCGGCGACACCATCCCTGCACGGGATGGAGACGGTAGCGGCAGGGGGGTGCGCCGCATCGCCCTGATTTGGCGTCGCGTTCATCGCTCCGGCGGGCCGGCCCGACGGCTGGGGGGATTCGCCGTCGTGCGACTCGTTGATCGGCTCTCGATCCATGCACAGACCCTATTCGTCGGAGGTGAAAGGAGCCGTAAGATGATCCGAAAATCGGAAGAAAATCGCTCACTCGACCGGCTGATTGTGGCTTCGAGGCAGTCGGATCACGAACGACGAGCCCGAACCGGCCTCGGAATACAGATCGACCCGTCCACCGTGGGCCTGAGCGATCTGCTGCACGATCGTGAGGCCGAGCCCCGATCGTCCCTCCTCACGGGCACGCGACCTGTCGCCTCGCCAGAACCGGTTGAACACGTTGGCCTGGTCCTCGGGGGCGATGCCGGGACCCTCGTCGGTGACTGATACCCACATGCCGTCGGCGTCCTCGCCGGCACCGACACGAACCGTGGACCCCGGCGGGGCGAGACGCACCGCGTTGGCCAGGAGATTGGCGATCGCCCTACGAATGGCAGGACCGTCACCGCAGACCGGAAGGGGCCGGTTGCCGACCGTGGTGGAGAGAGCCAGGTCGCGCGCCTCGGCCAGCGTGGCGAATTCCGCGGCAAGGTCACAGGCAACGGGCCCGAGATCGAGGTCTTCCTCTCGGGCGGGGCGAGTGCCGTGGCGGGCGTAGTCGAGCAGGTCGTCGACCAGAGTCGACATGCGTGACGCCGACCGTCCGACCACCTCGCTGGCCAAGCGGTAGTCCTCCACGTCGGCGTCGGGATCGTCGAGTACGACATCGACATTGGTGCGAATCACCGCCAGTGGATTCCGGAGTTCGTGGCTTGCTTCGTGGATGAAGTCACGCTGGGAAGCGAATGCGTCGTCGATCCGGCCGAGCATGTCGTCGAAGGTGTCGGCAAGCTGCTTCAGTTCGTCGTCGGGACCGTCGAGCTGGATTCTTCGCGACAGATCGGTGGCTTGGATGTCACGCGCCACACCGGTGATCCGACCGACCGGACGCAGCACGATGCCGGCAACGAACCATCCCACGCCGAGGCTCCCGACGAACAACATGCCCAGGGCACCGAACGCATACGTGCGCAGTTGATCGAGCGCTCTGGTGTTGATCTCGCGTTCGAACACCGCCAACGGGTCGGGGACCTTGAATTCCATTCGGCCCAGGGTCGGCTCGCCGTCGACTCCACGAAACAGGAAGGCGGCCTGCTCGGTGCGGGATACGTTCTGCTTCTCGAGGCTGAGCGACAGCCCGGCGTAGATACCGCCCACCACGATTGCACCGAGACCGAACAGCAGAACCGAATACAGCACCGTCAGCCGGAACCGGATCGAACCACCGAACCCGTGCACGCGGCGGTCGATCCCGGATGCCGACGTGTCAGCCATCCGCGTCGCTTCCCACCGACGACTCGCTGATCAGCAGTCGGTAGCCAGAGCCGATGACGGTCTCGATGACCTGTGGTTCGCCGGACTCGCTCAGCTTTCGACGCAGCGTGCCCACCGTGACCCGCACAGTGTTGGTGAACGGATCGGCGTGTTCGTCCCACACATGTTCGAGTAGATGCTCCTGCGACAGCACCTCGTCGGGGTGGTGCATGAAGTACCGGAGAAGCGCGAACTCCTTGGCGGTCAACTCCAGATCGCGATCGCCCCTGACGGCGCGGTGCCTGGCATCATCGAGATGTACGTCGCCCACTGTCATGGTCGCAGCCGGTTGCGAGGTGTCGCGGCGCAGCAACGAACGTACCCGAGCGGTCAGCTCGCCGAACGCGAACGGCTTGACAAGGTAGTCGTCGGCACCCGAGTCGAGGCCGATGATGCGATCGTCGACGGTGTCGCGTGCCGTGAGCATCAGCACCCTGGGCACGTGGCCGTCGACGGGCTGACCGAGAAGACGCCGACAGACCTCGATCCCATCGATTCTGGGCATGGTGATGTCGAGGCAGACCAGATCGTAGGGGGTCAGCTCGGCCTTTTCGAGGGCTTCGTGGCCATCGTTGGCGACATCGACGGCGTAGCCCTCCCGTCGGAGCCCGCGCGCCACGGCATTGGCCAGATCGACCTCGTCGTCCACAACAAGAATGCGCATTGTCAAGACGCTACCCTCCGAGCTCTTTCGCTCGCGCTTATCGTGCGCCACGTTGAGTGCCATCGGTGGCATCACACCACCGAGCACCGAAAGACCGGATCAAGTGACCAATTTCGACGAAACGACGAGGCCGCAGATGAACGAGCAGCGATATCCACTCGAGCGGGCGCTGGTCGAGCTCCGAAGGGTGATCGTGGGCCAGGAACTGCTGGTCGAGCGCCTCTTGGTGGCGCTCGTCGCCGGGGGACATTGCCTCATTGAGGGGCCTCCGGGGCTGGCCAAGACGCTGGCGGTTCGCACCCTCGCCGACATCACCGGCGGAACTTTCAGCCGGGTTCAGTTCACCCCTGACCTACTTCCGTCCGACATCGTCGGTACCCGTATCTTCAAGGCGTCCTCCGAGACATTCGACGTGGAACTCGGGCCGGTGTTCGCCAACTTCGTGCTCGCCGACGAGATCAACCGCGCCCCGGCCAAGGTCCAGTCGGCGCTGCTCGAGGTGATGGGTGAACATCAGGTGACGATCGGCGAAGGCACCTACACGGTTCCCACACCGTTCCTGGTGATGGCCACGCAGAACCCGATCGAATCGGAGGGGGTCTACTCGCTGCCCGAGGCCCAGCGTGACCGCTTCCTCATGAAGGTCCTGGTCGACTACCCGTCATCAACCGAGGAGGTCGAGATTGTCAGGCGCATGGGGGTGAGCGCTCCGGTGGCCGCACAAGTCCTGTCCCCCGAGGCGGTGATCGAGCTCCAGTACCGCGCCGATCATGTGATCGTGCAGCCCGCACTGGTCGAATACGCGGTAAATCTGGTTATCGCCACGCGCCACCCCGAGGCCCTCGGCATGCCCGATCTCACCGACAAGATCGACTACGGCGCAAGCCCCCGGGCAACCCTCGGCCTGGTGAATGCCGGTCGGGCCATGGCTCTGCTGCGCGGCCGCGACTACGCGGTGCCCCAGGACATCTTCGACATCGCGCCGGAAGTCCTTCGCCATCGGATGGTGCTGTCCTATGAGGCACTGGCGGCCGAGATGACAGCCGAAGACATCCTGGTGAGGATCCTCGGCACCGTGCCGGCACCCATGGTCTCGCCGTCGACCCAGGATCCGGGACGGTCATGAAGTTCGGACGTCGCGGCTCACCGCCCGAAATCGGAGTCGACCCCGACCCCGACGAGATGACACGGGCCGTCCTTCGGCGACTCGAACTCGACATCACGCGCCGCCTCGACGGCCTGCTCCAGGGCGACTACAGGGGTCTGATACCGGGCCTCGGGTCCGAGCCCGGTGAGACCCGGATCTATGCCCCCGGCGACGACGTTCGGCGTATGGACTGGAACGTGACCGCCCGCACGGGCGAGCCCCACATTCGCGACAGTATCGCCGACCGCGAGCTCGAGACCTGGGCCTTGGTCGATCTTTCCGCCAGCCTCGACTGGGGTACCTCGACACGTACCAAAGCCGACTTGGCCATCGCCGCGCTGGCGGCCATCGGCATTCTCACCGAACGGGCCGGCAACCGGATCGGCGCGATCGTGTCCGACGGCAGCTCACTCCACGAGATCCGCACCGGCGGAGGCCGTCGCCACACCATGGCCATGCTCCGCCGTATCGTCGCCATCGAACCGCAGGTGGGCGCCACGTCGGGTCTGGAGCCGGGGCTGCGTCGGATGGCCGGCCCGGGCCGACGCGGCGGACTCGCGGTCGTGATCTCCGATCTGCTCGGCCCCGACTGGTCGGACGGCCTCCGGGCGGTCTGCCTCCGACACGAGACCCTCGTGATGGAGATAGTCGACCAACGCGAGCTCGAGCTCCCCGACGTGGGGGTGGTCGAGTTCGTCGATTCCGAATCGGGCGACCTGGTCGAGATCAACACCGGGAAACGCGGCCTGCGCGAGCGCTACGCCGAGGCGGGTCGCGAGCGTCTGGCCGCCCACGCAGCGGCCGTTCGCCGGGCCGGAGCCGACCATGTGGTGCTGCGTACCGACGATGACTGGGTGGTGGCGCTCGCCCGGTTCGTCGACCGCCGCCGTCGAGGTGGACGCCGCATGATCTCGAAGGTGACACCATGAGGTTCGTCGACCCTGCCCGTCTCTGGCTACTTCTGGGCGTGGCCGTGATGGCGGTCGGCTACGTGTTCGCGCAACGTCGCCGGGGCCGCTACGCGGTCAGGTTCTCGGACACATCGCTGCTCGACACCGTGGCCCCACGACACCCCGGATTCAGGCGCCACGTGGTGGCCATTTTCTTCCTTGCCGTGGCCTCGGTGATGATTCTCGCCGTCGCCGGACCGGCGCGCACCGAGAAGATTCCCCGCGAGCACGCCACCGTGGTGCTCACCATCGACACGTCACTCTCGATGGGCGCCACCGACGTCGATCCGAGCCGCATCGACGCGGCCAAACAGGCGGCTCTCACCTTTCTCGACAAGGCACCGTCGACGCTCGACATCGGGCTCGTGTCATTCAGCGGCATCCCGGTGGTACGAGTGGTACCGACGCGTGACCGGGCCGTCGTCGCGGCGTCGATCCGCAGCCTGCAACTCGGTGAAGCAACTGCCACCGGTGACGCCATATTCGCTTCGCTGGACGCCATCAAGGCTGCTCCCGACGCCTCACAGGTCGAACCCGGTTCGGGGGCCAACCCGGCCGCCGTGATCGTTCTGCTCTCCGACGGCACGCCCACAGTCGGACGATCGGTCGATTCCGCGGTAGCCGCGGCCAACCAGGCCGGAGTGCCGATATCGACCGTGTCGCTCGGCACCGCCAACGGGCGGGTCACCATCAACGACCCCAACAGCCCCGGCAACAAGGTCACCGTTGACGTACCGGTCGACGAGAAGACGCTCTCCGACATCGCCAAGGCCACCGGAGGAAAGTTCTTCACCGCCAAATCCACCGCCGAGCTGGCATCGGTCTACAACGGTATCGGCACCGCCGTCGGCTTCGAGACGGTCGACCGCGACATCACCGACTGGTTCATCGGCGGGGCGCTGGCCCTGGCCGCGATCACCGGCCTGTTCAGCCTGGCCTGGTTCCAACGCCTGCCGTGAGGCGAGGTCGGGAAGCACCGAATCCGGCGGTGGCGAAATCGTTGCCGGTCGAGCGGTCGAGAAGCGCGACCAATTCGCCGAGACGATCGGAGAACTCACGGCATGTACCGAGCACGGCTCCTTCGATCAGTACCTCGGCGAGGTGCCGGTCGCTGATCCGGAACACCGCGCGCGACTCCAGTGGCTCTCTCGGAACAAGCAGCGAGTCGCCCACGGCAGATCGCGGAGTGAGCAGGCGACTTTCAGAAGGTAGGCGGTCTCCGTTTCACCCAGTCCCAATCGATCGGCGGGTCGCTGGGTCTGACGCGACCTCATGCTGTGCCCCGTCACCGGTGGCAAACACCGACGTGACCGTCTTGACGAGCACGTCCCAGATGCTGAGCCGGCGCACGAGCTCCCGGCGGCCGTGCGGCGTGATCGACTAGTAGCGCCTGGCACGCCCGTTGTCGGCGAGCGCCGACCGGGAGTCGAGATGGCTGAGGCCGGCAAGGCGCTTGAGACTCGTGTAGACGGTGGCCTCGCTCACATCCACCAGTCCGTGGGAATCGAGCGCCTGTGTTGTTGCGTAGCCGTGGGAGTCACCGTCGGCCACCACACGAAGCACCAGGAGGTCGATGGCCCCACTCGCGAGCTGCTCGGTTCCCTTCGGTACAGATCCTGCCACGCCCATACTGCGAGGCTCGCAATATCATGCAGAGCGATGTAGATCCAACCCGTCGGTTCGGTGTTGTGGTGAGTCTGGTGGGCGCTCACGATCCACATGACGAAACACCTCATCGGGCCGGGCCCGCCCGGGCGGGGCCCCGTCGCCGATCGGGTCATTGCCTCCCCGACCACAACATGGCGGCGGCGTCCTTGAGATCGCCGACCGCCTGATCGAAGGGTATCCAGCCGTTCTTCCAGCCGATGAGGGCCGAAATCCACACGTGCTCCAGGACCCTGATCATCCGGTAGAGGTTGGTGTCGCCCGCCGTGGGAACCTTCGTGGCCGACTTCTCGAGTCCAGCCAACAACTCGGTCATCGAGGCGGCAGGCAGGTGATCCCTCGACGTGAAGTAGTGGTAGACGGTTCCGGGGGCGACACCGGTCCGGCAGGCCACGTCACGCACTTGCACCCCCTCGTATCCCCCTCGGCTGCCAGTTCGAGCGCGGCGTCGGTCGCGCTGCGACGTCGCCGAGCCTGGCGGTCGGTGAGTCGGGCGGTGTCCGGCACCGGCGGACGGTAACCCGCGGCAACATCACGGGATGAATGCCCAGGCCGGGGCCTCGGAGTCCGCCGACCACAGACGTGCCGACCCCTCGTAGTCGGTGAGGAGGATGCTCACTGTGCCTGTCTGAAGATCAGGATCACCCGACGGTGCCGCCGGTCCGCTCACCGCGGTACCTCCCTCGATCGTGTCGGGCGCGAAGCAGCCCATACCGACAGTGCGTGCCGAGGAAGCGTCGCAGTCCCCGGTCCGGAGTCAGCAATACGGCTGTCATACCCTTTCTCTATAGTCGAACACATGTTCGCTACGATCGTCGACCGGGTTGCCGAGAAGATCCGAGACCTTTCGCCGGCAGGCGCGCCGCGTGGCGTCTTGGTCGACGGTGTCGCGGCATTGGCCCGGCTGCGTGGTGTGTTGGATTTCACCGAGGCGCGATTCACCGCCGCCATGGGAGCCCTCGACGACCATGGAATCGGGGCGGCCGCGGTGTTGCGATCCGTTACCCGTTGCAGCAGTCGTGAAGCCGACAGGCGTGCCCGACGTGCCGACGCGCTGGCGTTAATGCCCGAACTGGCAGCCGGGCTGGCGGAGGGGGCCATACCATCGGAGACCGTCGATGCCCTCGTCCGTGCGGCCGGGTCGGTCTCGCCCGAAGCTGTCGACACCGACAAGAAGCTCCTGGCCGCATGCGGGTCGAGGCCCGCCGACCTGTCTGCCCGCGAGATCCGCGACTGGATCCGCCGCCGGCAGAGAACCGGTGACGCCGAGGACAGTTCCACAGGTAACGCAAGGACCGAAGCGCGATGTGGTTCAGCAACTCTGACGGGATGCTCGTGTGCAACATCGAGTTCGACCCCGTGACCGGAGCCGGCGCCAGAACACGCCTCAACGCCCAGACCGATGTGTTGTGGCGGTCCGACGGCGGGCACGACGGCCACCCCGACGACATCCGCACTTCCGCCCAGCGCCGCTGTGACGCCGTGGCATGCCTCTTGGGCGTGCCCGGGCCCAACGACTCCAAGGACATCGGGGCCGACACATCACCCGGCCGCCACGGTCCTCGCGACATTGCCCGCCGACACCACCTGGCACGGTGCGCTGTTCAGTGGGCCGGGACGGCCCCTCTGGCTCGGCCGGGGCCGACGACTCGCCAGTTCCGATCAGCGGCTGATGGCCACGGTCCGGGACCGCGGATGCGTCAACTGCGCCGCCCCGGTCGGTAGATGCCACGCCCACCACGTCCACCACCGGGAACACGGTGGCACCACCGATGTCGACCTGTTGACCCTGCTGTGCCGGCGATGTCACAAGCTGGTCCACGAAGGTCACATCCGACTTCACCGGCAGGCTGATGGAAGGTGGGCCTGTCGACCCGTGCTCTGGTCCGCACCGGACCCAACGGCCGACCTGCCGATGCGGCCGGTCGAGGCCCAACCGGTCGATGGACCGGGGCCGGCTACCCACGCCGTCGGAAGATCGCCGTGACCCCCGGCGGCGGTGGGGCCCGCCGAGCCGGCCTCGCGGGCCGCGTCCGGAACCACGACCGGCCGGCGAGGACCAACTGGCGGATCAGGCGAAGATCTTGGCGAGCCGGTCCTTGGCCTTCTCGTCGCCGAGAGGGCGGCCGATGATGGCCTTGTCGTCGGTGACGATCACGGGACGCTGGAGCAGCCGGGGGTAACGCACGAGAATCTCGACCACGGCATCGGGGTTGCCGATGTAGTCCTCTTCGCCGAGTCCCAGCTTCTTGAACTGCGAATCCTTGCGAACCAGGTTCTCGACCGGATCCTCGAGCTTGGCGATGATGCCCCTCAGGGTCTCCTCGTCGAGCCGGGTCTTCAGGTAGAGCACCGTGTCGAAATCAACTCCCATGTCCGTGGCGACCGTCACGGCGTTGCGAGAAGAGTTTCAATGAGGTTGATGAAATATCCGGATCTTTGTCATGGCCGACGCTTCTCCTTGTGCAGATCGTGAGGTTCGCACCTGAGTATCTTCATCGATACGCTGCGTGGCAACGGGCCATCGTGGATTTCCATCCGTTCCGGCGTTTTCCGGCCCAACAGGACGGCGTCGATGCAGGCCGCGGCCGTCTCGTCGAACGGGGGGTGGCTGGCACCGCGGCCGGTGAGGGGCAAGACTCACGCATGGGCATATATCGAGAACAGGTTCTTCCCCGGGTGATCGACAAGCTGCTGTCGACCGGCGAAGTGATGAAGTACCGATCCCAGA
Source organism: Acidimicrobiia bacterium (assembly GCA_003231645.1). Lineage (GTDB taxonomy): Bacteria > Actinomycetota > Acidimicrobiia > Acidimicrobiales > Aldehydirespiratoraceae > SZUA-87. The sequence continues at coordinate 72,545 of QIIW01000082.1, forward strand.
CCGTCGAGGGACTCTTCGGCAAGGTCGTCGAAATCGGGTTCGGTTCAGGTCTCAACGTGGCGCTGTACCCGCCGGAGGTCACCACCGTCTACGCTGTGGATCCAGCCAAGGTCGGGCAGAAGTTGGCGGCTGAGCGAGTGGCCGGCTCGCACGTCGACGTGCAATACATCGGGCTCGACGGACAATCACTTCCCCTCGACGACGAGTCGTGCGACGCCGCGCTGTCCACCTACACGCTGTGCACGATCCCCGACGCCGGTCTCGCCCTCACCGAGTTGATGCGGGTTCTCAAGCCGGGCGCCAAGTTCCATCTGCTCGAACACGGGCTGTCTCCCGAGGAGGGAGTCGCCAAGTGGCAGACCCGGCTCAATCCCATCCAGACCCGGATCGGCGACGGCTGCCATCTGGACCGCGACCATCGGGCGATGCTGCTCGACGCCGGATTCGAGATCGAATCTCTCGAGGAGTGGTACGCAAAGGGACTCAAGCCCATGGCCCGTTTCTACCGGGGGGTGGCGGTCAAGCCGCTCTGAGAGGACCTACAGCGCGTCGGGGCCGCGTTCACCGGTTCGGATTCGGGCGATCGTCTCGATCGGGGTGATCCAGACCTTGCCATCGCCGATCTTCTCGGTGCGAGCCGAGCCGAGAATGGCATCGACCACGTCGGCGGCGTGATCGTCGTCGACCATGACCTCGATGCGGGTCTTTGGGGTGAACGTGACGCGGTATTCCGTGCCGCGGTAGGTCTCGCTGTGACCGCCTTGGCGTCCGAATCCCTGTACCTCGGTGACGGTCATTCCCTGGACACCGACCTCGGCGAGAGCGCTCTTCACGTCCTCGAGCTTGAACGGTTTGATAACGGCAGTGACGAGCTTCATCGGAACCTCCGGCACGCAAGGCGGGTGAGCGGTTGGGGCACGGTAGCCCAAGACAGCCACGCCCGGCAGCACCCGATCGGCCTCGCTTCAGGTTGGGCTCACACGGAGGCCGATTCGCTGGTCAGCCGGCGCCAATGTTGGATGCCCGCTCGGCCCGAACCTGCTCAGTCACCATGGCGCACCGCGGCGGCCGAGCCGTGGATACGCGTCGCGTCGATGTCGATCATGCCGCGGAGCGATTCGGCCGCCCAGTCGACGGACAGGGTGACGATCCCCCTCGGAGGAAGCGGCCACGCCCACCACTCAGCCGAGTCGGAACGTTGCTCCGGTGTCCGCCGATCGCGGCGGTTCTCGATGGTCCGACGGGTCGCGAGGAGGGCCAGAGAGCCATCGGTCGGGCAGTCGCGTCGGAATCGTCGAGCCGGCTGGCGATTGGTCAGGAGGAGGCCGTCCTCGTAGGCCATGTCGATCGTGACCACGTCGGGTGAGATCTCGAGTCGGGAACCAAATCCCGGGATGAGGTCCTCTCCCGGCTCCCAGCGGGGTGGAAGAAGCCAGGTGTCGGTCGAGGTGATCATCAAGGTGACGCCGAAACCCTCGTCACCGGCGACCACCCGGTCGAGAGTCAGCACGGCCGAGCGGCTGGTCGCCAGGACCACGGATGGCCCGTCGGGCAGATTGACGGCCGCCACACTCGCCTCGCTGGGCGGCCCCCACCAGCCGTAGTGGCGTGACGAACGACGGTCGAGCGACCCGACCAGCCGTTCCACCTCTTCGATCGTGAGTCGCGCCGCACCGATCTCCGCCAGCCGGCGAACCTCTCCGAGCCTGACCCCCAGATGCCTCAGCACCGACGACGCCCCTGACCGCGGGTCGGACAGGCAGCCGACCAGGACATCGAACGGGCCGAGCGACTCACCCGACGCCGGCTTGGCATACAGCGCCAACTCGGCGCGGGTCGACAGCGGCGGATCGGGTACGGGGCGGTCCTTCGGCACGCACCACTCGTGCCGAAGGACCGCTACGGCGCGCTCGACGCGTGACTTGTCGAGCGCGAACAGCTCCGTGAGGTTTTCCATGTCAGGTCTGGACGTGACAACGATCCCGAACAACAGATGTTCGGTCCCGCACCTCTCGTCTCCCATCGCCGCGGCCATGCCCTCGGCCACATCCAGGGCAAGGCGAGCCCCTGCCTCCAACTCAAAGCCACTCATGGCTTCGACCGTATCGACCGGCACTGCCGGGAATCCTGAGTCATTCGGCTCAGAATGGCCGCCCCACCGGCCCCGGCCGGCCATTCTTGGTGCCGTCGCGTCTGATCTCAGCCAACCACGAAATCGGCCGGCACAGCGCCAGTGACCTCGAGCAACGTCCCGGATGCGATGGGGAAACACGTGTCAGGGGTGCCGGCCGCTCCGTAGACGATGTCGTGTGACATGAGCGCCGGATCGAGATACACCGGCATCGAATCGATGTGACCGAATGGCGGCGTACCCCCGATGGCATAGCCGGTGGCGGCTCTCACCCGCTCCGCGTCGGCCATCTCCACCGTCCGGCCGACAAGGGCGCCCAGCTTGTGGAGGTCGACCCGGTGGTGCCCGGCGGTCAGGGCGAGCACGAACCCGTCACCGGTCGACAGAATCAACGACTTCACTATCTGCGAAACATCACAGGCGATGGCCGCGGCGGCATCTGCCGCCGTGCGGGTGCCACGGGGATACCGTACCGGCTCCACCTTCACACCAATCTCCGCCGCGGCCCGGCTGAACCTCCGGAATCCTCCGGCGGGCGGAGTCGGTTCGTTGCGCAATGTGGACATGGGTCGGCCCATATCTTCGTCATGGGTACGGATCTTGTCGAGGAGTTCGTGAATGTCGTTCGCGACCAGCGCCAGGCTCGGTGGTCCCGGCGATTCGGGCTCGATCGATCGAGATCCTCGGGGCGAACGGGGCTGTCACCGGTTCCACGGCACAATGACGGGGTGACGTCTCCCGAATCCCGCCTCTGCCCCACGCCCGGCGGGAAGTCATAGGACCGCCATGAGACTTGCCGAGTTCCGTGGCTTCGTCGCTTTCATGCTCGCGGTCGGCGGTATCGCCCTGGCGTGGAATCGGATCGAGAACCTGCCCGACTCCGCCCCGGTCGTGGTCGCGACCACCACCACGACGACCACCACCACCGAACCGCCGACCGTGACCACCCCGGAACAGGCCACGAAAGCGATCTGCGAACGCAGCGCGAAATTCGCGGCCGTCGCGTCGGCCCTTCCGGTCGACGCGGGACCGGGCCCCACCGCTCAACTCGCCTACGCCTACTGGACCGACGTGCTCGATCTGGCGGCACCGCGATTGCGTACCGAGGTGGTGGCGGTCGTCAACTACTACCGCGACTACCTCGACCTCGCCCGACCGTTCGGATTCGACGCCGCGAAAATCATCGTCAACGGCGACAAGGAACGATTCCAGCAACTCGTGACCCGTCCGGCCCCCGGCCTCAGTGCAGCGCGCGGTGTGATTTCGTTTGCCTGCGGGATCGATGTGCCCGGACAGCCGTCGATGCGTGCCTCGACATTCACCGATCTCGAGAACCGATTGCTGTTTCCGGACGAGAAGCCCTGATCCCACCCGGGTCGTGGTGATGACCGTCGACTTGTGACACGATTCCGGCGTGTTCTCGCCGCCGGGTCGTCGCGTAGTCGCCATGGCGACGGTGATCACGCTGCTGGCCGCCGGCTGCGGCTCGACGGCGGCCGACGACACCGGCAGTACGGTCGGCCCGACGGTTGCTTCCACGACGACCATCTCGGGCCAACCGACATCGAGCGAAGCGACATCGAGCGAAGCGACATCGAACCAGGCAATCAGCCTGAGTCCTTGGCCGAGCGATCCACGCACACCCGATGGTGTTGCGGCATGGTCCGTCGAGATCGTCGACGCGATCCCCCACGACCCGACCGCCTACACCCAGGGACTCGAATTGGCCGACGGGGTTCTCTACGAGAGTGACGGTCTCTACGGCGAGTCGTCGATCCGGACGGTCGATCCCGCGACCGGGTCCGTTATCGCCCGGGTGGCACTCGACCGCTCGGTCTTCGGTGAAGGGCTCACCGTCGTCGGTGAGGAGCTGGTGCAGATCACATGGCGCGAGGGTCGGGCATTTCGGTGGGATCGACGCTCGCTCGCCCCGGTCGGCGAGTGGGGCTACGAGGGCGAGGGGTGGGGTATCTGCCTCATGGGGAGTCGTCTCGTGATGAGCAACGGCAGCGACCGGCTCACCTGGCGCGACCCCACAGATTTCTCGGTGATCTCGACCGTGCCGGTGACGCTTGCCGGCCAACCCGTCAGCCGTCTCAACGAACTCGAATGCATCGGCGGCCTCGTGGTCGCCAATATCTACACCACGACCGACCTGGTGGTGATCAACCCGGTGAACGGCGACATCCTCGCGGTGATCGACGCCTCGCCCCTTCTCGACCGGGTGGCCGCGGGGATCGGAACCAACCGTGGAAATGTCCTCAACGGCATCGCCGACCGACGCGACGGCACCCTGCTCCTGGGCGGTAAGCGGTGGCCCGAAATGTTCACCGTGAGGATTGTCGCCTCGTGAGCCCCGGTTTGCCGGTTCCTGTCTCACGGCGGCCGTACGATCCTCTCATCGACACTCGACCGCTCTTCCCCACCTACGGTCTCGACATCGAGACCGACACCACCGTCAACGGCCTCGATCCCGAGGTCTCACCGATCGTGGCCGTGGCCGTCACCGGCGACAACATCGAGTATGTGCTCGACGGCGACGAGGTCTCCATCCTTCGCCGGCTGGACTCGCTGATGAAGTCACTGCCGGCCGGCGTGATCATCACCTGGAACGGCACACGGTTCGATCTGCCGTTCATCGCCCGGAGAGCCGAGATCCTCAATGTCGGTATCGGGCTCGACGATCCGGCCGGTCGCGGCGGCTGGTACGGCCATGTTCATCTCGACGGGTATCTGCTCTTCCGGGCCGATGTCGGCGATTCGATCAGACTGTCGTGCGGGCTCAAGCCGCTGGCCCGTTTCGTTGGCTTGTCGGTTGTCGAGGTCGATCGCACCAGAATCCACGAACTGTCGTCGGATCAATGCCGGGCCTATGTGGCCAGCGATGCCCGCCTGGCCCGGGAGTTGGTGAGCCGACGCTGGCCCACCGCCCGCTTGGCCCTGGCCGATTCCGACCTCGACCGGTTGGCCGCCGTCTGATCACTTCGCACCTTCAACCGAACATCACCTCGTAGCCGGCCACTTCATGGTGGGGGGTGTCGAGGTAGACCTTGGCCTCCGGGGCACCTGCGAACTTGCCGTGGCTCCACCTGATCTCGACATGACCATCGACAATTCGCGTGGCGTTGAGCCGACGGTCGATCACGTCGGCTCGCCATCGCACTGTTGGCTGTCCGGCCGGCTCCCCCCAGAAGTCGAATGACTTCACGATGTACCGGGCACGAAAATCCCACGGGGTGGTGACGCGGTAGCGCAGCGGCTCGCCGCGCATGTCGGCCCCCAGAACAAAATAGGGGGCGGCCTGCAGACGAAGCAGCCGCCACAGGAGTTCCTCGCGCTGCCCCTTGGCCGAGGTGGCCTGCAACAGACGGTCGGCACTCGCGCAGGCGATGTCGTAGGCGACGAGTTTCCAGTCGGGACGCAACTCGGCCGGCCATCGACCGCGCAGCGCCTCCTGCAGGACACCCCGATGATGTTGGTCGAGCCGGTCGACCTCGGCCGGCAGATCAGGATCGCCGACCCGCCCGCGGACCTCGGAGTAGAACGCCTGGTAGGAGCGGGGCGCCACCTCGACGAACCAGTCGCCGTAGTTCTTGGAACGCTCGGCCAGCGCCCCCGAGAACAGGTGCCACGGTGAAGCGTTGTGGAGGATGTTCGAGCCGTACTTGCAGCTGATCAGATAGACGTGGTCGACCCGCAGATCGGCCGGAATCTGTTCGTAGGCGGGAGGACGATGCGGGCCCTTCCACTCGACGACCCACGGGGGTCGTCCCCGCAGCCCGTCGCCGGCGCGTGAGAACGCGGCACCGTTGGTATACGCCATCTCGAACACCTCGCGATGGTGGCCGGCGGCGTAGGCCTCGTCGAGGCGGTCGTAGACCTCGTCGTCGACGTTGGTGATGTAGCGCGGCCGGGCCGCGATGGCCCGCTCGAGGTCGCGGAAGCCGAAGAGGCCGAGGCCGGTGACTATCTCGGAGATCTCGGTCCGGACCGTGGGCATGGGATGGCTCGCCTCAAGACAAGGATTCAGTTTCGCGGGCGGCCAGAAAATCGAGGTCGCCGAAGTCCCGCCCGGCCGAGGCGTAGTGGCGGAGGCGATCCTGGCCGGCGTCGCTCAGTATCTCGATCGCGTCCTGGATGAGCCCGGCATCGCGAGCGGAACGCAACACCCGCAGACCTACCCCACCGGCGGGCAACACCGTCGTGAGCAGCACCAACGGAACGAACTCGTCGGCAACCTGCTCGTCGCATCGCCTCACCCCGGCCTTCCCCAGCGATCGCCAGACAGAGTCGAGCCGTCGGAGGCCGGTTCGTTCACTGGTGAAAGTGCCGGTGAGGTCGAAATGCCAAGTGGAACCGTCGACAGCTCGGGCGGCGAAGTCGACCTCGACCCCACAGCGCAACTTCACTGCGGTCTGCACATCACTGAAGCCACATTCGGTGAGGACGAGTTCGGTGATCTCGTTGGCCCTGCGACCCTCTCTCATCGCCCGGGCGCTGGAACCGTCCGGGGATTCCTTGTCGGGTCCCTTGACCGCCGGAACGACGACCCTGACGCGCGGCGCGGATATCGGGGGCCGGCTCCGCTCGGCCTCGACCCGCAACCGCGCCGCCTCAACATACTCGGCGTCGGTTTCGCATCCGATGAAGTTGCGCCGAGTCCGCACCGCGGCCACAGCCGTGGTTCCCGAACCCATGTAGGGGTCGAGCACCAGGTCGCCGTAGTAGGTGTAGAGCTCGATGAGCCGACCGGGAAGCGCCACGGGAAACGGGGCCGGATGGCCCACGCGCGTGGCGCTTTCCGGCGCCATTTCCCAGACATCCCTGGTGTCGCGCATGAATGCCTCCTTGGTGATCGAACCCACCGAGGGCAAACCCAACTCGTCTCGCCTGCGACTGGGCAGGGCACGATCGAAGCGGCCCTTGCTGGCCACGATCACCCGCTCGGTGATGTCGCGCAGGACCGGGTTGGAGGGTCGCTGGAACGACCCCCAGGCGGTGGAACCGTTGGATCCCTCACCCTTCTTCCAGATGATCTCGCCCCGCAGCAGGAGGCCGAGGTCCTCGAATATGCGCAGGACGTCGGCAGCTTGCGAGCGATAGGGGCGACGGCCGAGATTGGCGACGTTGACGGCGATTCGGCCACCGGGTTCGAGTTTGTCGACGCACAGCTCGAACACCCGATGGAGATTGGCGAGATGTTCTTCGTATTCGGCCGGCACATGACCGGTTCCCATCGCCTCCTCGTAGGACTTGCCCACGAAGTAGGGCGGAGAGGTGACCACCAGAGCCACCGAGTCGTCCTTGACCGGTCGCTGTCCACCGAGCAGTTCCTCGGCGGTGCCGCACAGGATCACGTCCTCGCACGGCCGGTCGCCCGGGGCAACCACGTCGACGGAATCGGATACCTTCGGAGGGTTGAACCTCGCATAGAAGGCCGACGAGTCGTGGCTCTCGCGACGCCCGGCACCGAAAGAGGCCGTCGATGTCGGCTTTCTGCGATTGGTCAAGGTTCTCCCCGGCATGGTCGCCGATCGATCAGCCGCTTCCGGCCTCCGATGTCCTGTTGATCCTAGGCGGGTCGTGGCGGCGAGTCGGACTCCCACCACGAGCACGTCGAGATAGTGATCCGGGGGTGTGACATCGGCGTCGCCGATCTCCCCGGTCCGCGCTTCGACCCCCCGGCTGTCCTACCCCTGCGCCATGATTTGACCCTGCCATTCGGCGCCCTCGTGATCCGGGCGGATCATCCCGTGAAGTTCGCACGTGAGGAAACCAATGAGAATCGTCACCGATCCGATCGGCTTGGCCGAATCAGCCCTCGAATCGAACAGCGTCGTCACCACCGACGAAAGCGGCGGGTTCATGATGTACGAGCCGATACCACCCGCAGACTCGGCGTCCCATTTGGACCGCTACGGCCCGATCGTCGGTGTCAGGTGCCCGCCCGGCACCACCGCGGTCGCCTACCCGCTCAAGGCTACGGTCAGGTCACCCGGCGGCATCGTCGACACCCGAATCGCCGTGGCCGTGCCCCGGGAAGGTCATCCGATCATCATCGGCCAGGCAGGCCACCGCCTGCGTCCCCAGACCATGGCGGCGTCGCTGATCGACCTCGGCCGGCGGGCGATGGATCTTCCCACGGCTGGGCCCGATCGACCGTTGATCGGCCTTCTCGACCGAATCTGGCTCGACCGGGTGCTGGCGACCGTCCTCGACACCGACCTCGGGCTTCCCCCCTCGTGGCACACTCTTGCGTCACTGCACCCCGCGCTGCCCCACCTCGGCGACCCCGGCCGACTGTCCACCGCACGTGCCCGTTTCTCCGCCACCTGGGCCGTACTGAGACAGAGAATCGCGGTCGCGCAAGTCAGATGGCCGGGCATGGCTCCCGATACCGCCCGGTGGCTCGACGACGGCTCGCTCTCGCGGTGGTGCCTTGCCGACACCCCCGAACCAGTGCCGATACTGCGCGACCTCGACGAGTTGCTCGATCCGCGGGTTTCGAGGCGGCTGCGCGAGGCGCTCTCGCCGGCCACGCACAATTCGGATCAGATCGGCGGTCGATCAGGAAACGGAGGCAAGCCGTGAGCCGGGTCCTTCGCCGAACAGCCGGGCCAGGCGCTCTCGGGCCTCGGGCTCGAGGGACGCCCAGTCGTACACCGAACCACCGACCGAGCCGGTGTCGACAAGAGACCTCACGAACGCGTCGAGCTCGTCGAGGGACGTCAGCGGCTCCTCCGGATTGGGGTCGTCGTTGATGCCATCGGTTCCGCCGATACCGCCTATGCCGTGAACCACGGCGTCGGGGTCACCAAGGTCGATCCGGAGTCGACGGGTCGATTCCTCGTTGTAGGTGTAGCCATCGCCATATCCCGAACTCTGCGATCTGAACGACCAGTAGCTCATCGGCATCCACACGTCGTAGTCGTCGGCGATGCGGGACCAGGGGAAGTCGGGCCAATACTTGGTGTTGACCACTTCGGTGAGCACCGGCGGAAGAACAATCGCCGCGAGTGGGTCGGGGCCCAGCGACTGTCGGGCCGAATCGCTCAGCGAGACGAGTCGGGCATTGCGGGCGGCGACATCGATGTCGCCACCGGTCCACTCGATGTCGACCGCCACGCCGTCGAACCGGTTGCCGAGCACCTCGAAATCACTGAGCATGCGGATCCGCTGCAGATCCGAATCGTCGTCGCTCCACTTGGGCAGATACCAAGCCACCACATCGATCCCGTGTCGATGGGCCGACAGCAGAAACTCGGCAAGAAGCCAGGGGTCGACCAGGCCCATCGGCGATTTCGGGTCGAGCCTGGCGGCCTGCATGTAGAGCGTCCTCACCCCGAGATCGGCCATTCCCGAGACGTCGGCTGCGGTCACGGCCGGCGCACCCTTGGCATAGACGGCCGAGTAGTCAAAAACATCGATCCACGCCCCATAGCCCTCGAAACTGGCGATCGACCGAGGGCCGGGCGAGTCCGTCAACAGGATGCCGGGAGTGCGGTTCACCTCGGCACCGACGACATCAAGGGTCACGGGGTCGGCCTTACGAGTCAGATCTGCGATACGGAATCCGAGCGCCGCCCCCGCTGCCAGCCCAACCAGCAGGGTCGCGATGGCCACCCAGGTCGGCAACCGCCGCCGCGCCGCCGCCTCGACGGCGATCTGCGGCTCCTCCGGTGTGGATACCGAATCTGGGGTCTTCGAGGTCATGGTGCATCGCGAGGCTACGCCACGCCGATCTCCACAGGTGGCGCAGGCAGATCCCGATCCACGTTTGCGAAAGGGTCGCGAGATGGCATCCTTGGAAGTCAGGCGAGTCCCACACCCCCGAGGTTTTTACTGTGACATTCAAGCCAGGCGACAAGGTCGTCTATCCCCATCACGGGGCGGCGGTGGTCGAGAGGCGCGAAAAGCGCGAGATGTTCGGTGAGGAAACCGAATACCTCGTGCTACGTATGGCCCATGGCGAGATGATGCTCTCGGTACCGGTCGACAAGGCCGAAGAGGTGGGCATGCGTTGGCCGATCTCCACCGAGGACGTCGAGGATCTCTTCGAAGTACTGGCCAAGCGTGATGTGCGTGAACCCGCCAACTGGTCGCGCCGATTCAAGAACCACCAGGAGAAGCTCAAGTCCGGCGATGTTTACCAAGTGGCCGAGGTGGTCAGAAACCTTGCTCTGCGCGACCAGGCCAAGGGCCTGTCCGCCGGCGAAAAGTCGCTCTACACCAAGGCTCGCAGCGTGCTGGTCTCGGAGCTGTCGTTCGCTCTTGATGTCAGTGAGGACGACGCGACCGACAAGGTCGACCGGGCCCTCGTCTGATCTTCGGTCCGGCCTGGCCCTCAGACCAGTTGCTTCCGCAACAGGGCCGTAGCGTGGTAGGCGACGACCGACCCGTCACCCGACGGAGCGATCACGAGTTCCAGCCGACGCTGGTCGGCCGGAGCGTCGGCTGCCGACGACCGCGGCCACGAACCAGGCGGTGCTGAAGACCAGTACCGGTCCCCAGAACTCCCATGACCAACGTGATTGGATTTCATAGGCGAACCCTCGGCCCAACGCCAGCGCCACGAGGAGGGTGACCCAAACCTGGCGGCGGGCCGAGTAGCGCACCACGCCGGTCTGTTCGAGAACGAAATCGAGCGTACCGGGCAGACACAGGCCCCAAATCAGCCAGAGGTCGTATTGCACCGGCCAGAGGACGACGCCGGCGAGTGACAGCGCGGCCACGACGAGCGACGTCGGGTAGAGAGTAATGCAGCGCCGGCACACGCGACGGCCACGAATCGTCACGCACCGGTCGTATTGGTCGTGACGGTGATGGGTACGCCACATCGCCCGCCGCGATTCTTCGGCCCTGCGGTGTTCTGCCATCGCCTCCGCCACCCGCTCGAATTCCCCACCGGCGGCGAGAGCGTCGGCAGGCACAGCGATGGGCATGGTGTCGGACTGGGGCACGTTCGTCTCATCGGCATCGTGACCTGCACTCTGAGCCCCGGGGCCTCGAATGGGTCGCCGACGCGACGTTCAGCGGACGATTCCGCCGCCGTCGACCACCAGGGACTGCCCGTTGACCATCGCGGCCGAATCGGATGCCAGCCAGACCACCACGGTCGCAATCTCGTCGGGGGTGATCAGCCGGCCCTGGATATTGGACCTGGCGATCAGTTTCTCGATTTCGGGGTTGTCAGCGATGAATCCACGGATCATGGGGGTGTCGGTGGAGCCCGGAAGAACGGCATTGGCCCGGATTCCCCGACGAGCGTATTCCTGGGCGGCCACCTTGGTGAGCCCGACCACGCCGTGCTTGGCCGCGGTGTAGTGCGGCTGACCGGGCGCAGCCACCACGCCCGCCCCCGACGACGTGTTGACGATTGCTCCCCCACCGGCAGCCACCATGTGACGCAACTCGTGCTTCATGCAGAGGAACACGCTGGTGAGGTTGACCGCGATCATGTGATCCCAGAGTTCCGTCTCGAGGGTGTGGAACTCACGCATGGTGTCGGAGATTCCTGCGTTGTTGAACGCGATGTCGATACGACCATGGTCGGCGACGATCCGATCGGTCATGCGAGAAACCGCGTCCTCGTCGGTGACGTCGATCTCGACGGCCGAGGCGCTGCCGCCCGAGCCGCTGTCAGCCGCGGCGACTATCAACTCGACGGTCTTCGCCGCACCGATCGAGTCACGATCGGCGACCACGACGTGGGCCGCCCCCTCGGCGGCGAACAGCAGCGCAGCCGAGCGGCCGATTCCGGATCCGGCACCGGTGACGAGGACGATCTTTCGATCAACGAGCATGGCTACTCCGTTCTCGAAGCCGTTCGATGATGGTGGCGTTGGCCTCACCACCACCCTCGCACATTGTCCGGAGGCCGTAGCACCCGCCGGGGTACGAACCACGCCGACCGTGCAAGCCTCCGGACATGGCCCTGTCCTGCCCCTGCCACGGCGCTGTTCACGTCGATCCGAGTCGATCGGTCGACCGACTTCGACAAGGTCTCCTTCTCCGACCTACGGGTGCCGATGGCCGACGTGGCCGGCGAGATCAACGGGGCGCGCGGTAGCACCACCCCCGAAACTGATCGATCCGGCCCGTCGGTTCACCGTAGCGTTGGGTGACGATCCGGCTGTCGGCTGGGCACAATACGAACTCATGGTCCGCCACCCGGTCTCGATCGGTGGTGGCGCCAACGAGGTTCAGCGCGACAACATCGGGGAACGGGCGCTGGGCCGATCGAGAGGACCGAGACCCGACAAGGACACGCCGTGGCGACACATCCCGAAATGATCAGCGGAATCCCGGCCGACAAGTTGATCGTACATCTGCGTTCCGACGGCGTGTCGGTGGTGGTCGACGCCTCGGCCGGAGTCCCGTGGATCCGGCACTGGGGCCGCGATCTCGGCGACATCACACCTGCCTCTGTGGCCGACGCGCTCGTGGCACCGGTGGCCGCCGGATCGCTTGATGCCGTCGCACCGCTCACCGTGGTGCCCTGCCATGGCGACGGCTTTGTCGGCCCGCCCGGCATCGAGGTCCACCGCGGCGACGGCTCGGGCTGGGCGCCGCGGTTCACGACCACGAGGGTGGCCCGACCCGACGACAACGCCGTCGTCACCACATCGGTCGACGAAGTGGCGTCGCTCGAACTGACCACCACAGTCTTCCTCGATCGCCACGGCGCAGTTTCGGTCATCGCCGACCTGACCAACACCGGGCCCGATGATCTCTGGGTCGTGGCCCTCGAGATGGCACTGCCGGTGGCCACGGATGCGGCCGAAATCGTGTCGTTCGGCGGTCGGTGGTCCAACGAATACCAAGCCGACCGACGGCGGTGGCCTCCCGGCACGAGCGTCGTCGAAACCCGTCTCGGTCGCACGTCGCACGAATCGCCGCCGCTGGTGATGGTGGGGACCGCCGGGTTCGGCGAATGGACCGGTGAGGTCTGGATGGCCCACCTTGCATGGAGTGGCAATCACCGGATCGCAGCGGTGCGTCTGGCCGATGGCCGTCGCTACCTCACCGGCGGTGATCTGCTGCATCCCGGCGAGGTCGTGCTCGCCGCGGGCGAGTCACTCACCACTCCCCCGCTCATCGGTAGCTTCAGCGCCCGCGGTGTCGGTGAGGCCAGCCGGCGCTACCACCGGATCGTCCGTTCGATGAGCCATCGGGTGGCCAACCCGAGGCCGCGTCCGGTGTTGCTCAACACGTGGGAGGCCGTCTACTTCGACCACGACGCCACTCGGCTGCGGGCGCTGGCCGATCGCGCCGCGGCGGTCGGAGTCGAGCGGTTCGTCCTCGACGACGGCTGGTTCGGGGCGAGGCGCGATGACCAGGCCGGCCTCGGTGACTGGACGGTGAGCCCCGATGCCCATCCCGACGGCCTCGGCCCGCTGATCGATCACGTCCGGGGACTGGGTATGTCGTTCGGCATCTGGGTCGAGCCCGAGATGGTCAACGAGGATTCCGACCTTTACCGGGCCCACCCCGACTGGACTCTCGAGACACTCGGCTACCCGAGCGTTCACGGCCGGGGTCAGCTGGTCCTCGATCTGGGGCGGCCCGAGGCGTTCGATCATGTGTTGGGCCAACTCGACACGCTGCTCGCCGACCACGAGATCGAATACGTGAAGTGGGATCACAACCGTCCGCTGGTGCAGGGCAGCGGTGCCGACCTACGTGCCGGGACGAGACGCCAGACCTTGGCGTTGTACGCCCTGGTCGATGAACTGCGGAGGCGCCATCCGAGCGTGGAGTTCGAGTCGTGCTCCAGCGGTGGTGGCCGTGTCGACCTCGGGATCCTCCTGCGAACCGAGCGGGTATGGGCATCGGATTGCAACGATGCGCTCGACCGCCAGCGCATCCAGCGCGGCACATCGCTGCTGCTTCCGCCCGAGGTCATGGGATGTCACATCGGCCCCCCGACCGCGCACACCACCGGGCGCACCCATCCTCTTTGCTTCCGGGCCGCCACCGCGTTCTTCGGCCATCTCGGCATCGAATGGAACCTGCTTGACTGCACCGACGACGAACTGGCCCAGGTCGCCTCGGTGGTGGCGCTGCACAAGACCCACCGGGTTCTGCTCCACGGCGGCGACGTGGTGAGGTTCGACCCAGCCGACGATGCGGGTCTGGCCGGCGGCGTCTATTCGCCCGATCGGCGCGAGGCGCTGGTGTCGTACGCCCGCGTGAACTCCGGGGCATCGCTCACGGCGGCACCACTGCGTCTTCCCGGGCTGATACCCGACGCCGTCTACCGGGTCGAACACGTGCCGTTCCCGGGAGAGACATGGGGGATGGCCATTTCCCACCCGTCGTGGCCGGCAACCGGGATCGACCTCACCGGTGCCCAACTCGCCGGCCACGGGTTGCAGTTGCCGGTGCTGCTCCCGGAGCGGGCCTTCGTGTTTCACCTGCAGGTGCAATAGCGGGCCCACTCGACGGCAGGGGCAACGTCACACAAGGATTGCCGGATATATCGAGATCTGTCAATATGTTATTCATGCCCGAACGACCCACGCCGTGTTGTGTGCCGCTCCTGGTCTCCCCACTAAGCGACGAGGACGCCGGACGGCTCGCCGGGGCGCTCAAGGCGTTGGCCGATCCTGTGCGGCTCAGGCTGGTGAGCCTGATCGCAGCGTCCGACGGCGGCGAGGCCTGCGCCTGTGACCTGACTGCCCCCACCGGCAGGTCCCAGGCGACCGTCAGCCATCATCTGAGCCAGCTCGTCAAGGCGGGGATCATCGAGCGCGAACAGCGGGGCAAGTGGGCCTGGTTCAGGCTCGATCGCGGTCGAATCGAGAGCGTGTGTGCCGCTCTGAGTTCACCCGGCCCGAACCGTTGACGGCCTGCGGGGCCGATCCCCCGCACCCGCCGGATCAGGCGACCGGCTCGAATCGGGCTTGGAAGAACCGCAGGGTGTCGGGCTCGTAGGCGAACTTCAGCCCACCGATGCTCTCGCGGCGCTCGTGGACCCTGATAACCGATTCGGCGGTCACGTCCATGTGTGACTGGGTGTAGACCCGTCGGGGAATCGTGAGGCGAACCAACTCCAGACCCGGATGGCGGTTCTCTCCCGTCTCCGGGTCGCGTCCGGCCGACACGATGCCCCGCTCCATGCCTCTCACGCCGGAGTCGACGTAGATCGCGGCGGTCAGGGCCTGGGCCGGGAACCGATCCTGGGGCAGGTGCTCGAGGATGGTGGCCGCGTCGAGGAACACTCCATGACCACCGATCGGCCTGATCACCGGAACCCCGGCCTTGATGAGCGCGTCGCCAAGGTACTCGACCTGACCGACCCGGCACCGGATGTGATCGTCGGTGTCGACCATCTCGCGGATGCCGACGGCGAGTGCCTCCATGTCGCGGCCCGACATGCCGCCGTAGGTGTGAAGCCCCTCGAAGGCCACCAGCATGGCACGGGCCTGTCTGGCCAGCTTGGGGTCGCGCACGGCCAGGAACCCGCCGATGTTGACCAGATTGTCCTTCTTCGATGACACCGTCGCGCCGTCGGAGAAGGAGGTCATCTCTCTTAGAATCTGGGAGATCGGCCGGTCTTGGTAGCCGTACTCGCGTTGCTGGATGAAATAGGCGTTCTCGGCGGCGCGGGTCGCGTCGAGCATGACGAGAACGCCGAGCGGCTGACAGTATTCGTACACCTCGCGGAGATTGGCCATCGACACGGGCTGCCCGCCGGCCATGTTGACGTTGGTCTCGAACGACACGTAGGGAACCCGTTCGGCTCCGTACTCGTCGACCACCGAACGCAGCTTGGCCATGTCGATGTTGCCCTTGAACGGGTGGAGGCTGTGAGGGTCGTGAGCCTCGTCGATGATCACGTCGACGAAGCGCCCACCGGCCCTTTCCTGGTGGTAACGGGTGGTCGTGAAGTACATGTTGCCCGGCACGACATCACCATCGGAGATGAGGATCTGGCTGAGGATGTGCTCGGCGCCCCGCCCCTGATGGGTCGGGATGAGCTCCTCGTATCCGTAGACCTCGTGCACCGCGTCGACCAGCTTGTAGAAACTCTTCGATCCGGCGTAGGACTCGTCGCCGAGCATCAGGGCCGACCACTGGCGATCCGACATGGCGGAGGTGCCCGAGTCGGTGAGAAGGTCGATGTAGACGTCGTCGGCCTTGAGGAGAAAGGTGTTGTAGCCGGCCTCGGTGATGGCCGTTTCTCGTTCCCCACGCGAGGTCATGCGGATCGGTTCGACCATCTTGATTTTCCATGGCTCGGCCCAGGTGCGGTGCGAGGTGTCCATGTGCTTCTCCCGTAGATTCCGATGAGTGTCCGGTTCAGTACCCGGATAATGGGCGTATGACCTTGTATCGGCAACCGATTCCGTAGAGACTTCGGTTCATGTCCCATCGCAGAACCCTCGACCGCACGGATCACCATCTGGTGGTCCTTCTCCAGAACAATGCACGGATGTCCAACAAGGAGCTCGCCGCCGCGGCCGGGATCGCTCCATCGACCTGTTCGGAACGGGTGCGCCGCCTCGAAGCGGAGGGCACCTTCCGCGGATTCCACGCCGATGTCGTGCCGGCTGCCCTCGGTATAGGAGTTCAGGCCATGGTGTCGATCCGCCTGCGACGCCAGAACGCCGACGAAGTAGAGGCGTTCCACACCAGGATCGAGGCCCTCGACGAAGTGGCCGCGGTGTTTCACGTCACCGGCGGCAACGACTTCCTGGTCCACATTTGTGTACGCGACACCGACCACCTTCGGGAGGTGGTGGTGGGTGAGTTCAGCAAGTTCCCGGAGATCGCCCACCTCGAGTCGTCTCTGATCTTTGATCGCTCCGGGGACGGCACGCTCCCCGACCTGGCCTGACTCATTCCGCCGACGTTCGACGGTTCCCGTGGCCGGCCCGCAAGGCCGCACGTCGAGTTGGCGGTAGCGTTGCCGGGCCGGTGCGGCACGACATTCGTCGTTCTCGTCCGGTGAGACCAACGGGACGTGGCGCAGCTCGGTAGCGCACCTGCTTTGGGAGCAGGGGGTCGTGGGTTCAAATCCCGCCGTCCCGACAAGCAAA